>JANYCA010000026.1 GCA_025360525.1 Chitinophagaceae bacterium
GGTACAATGGCAGATTGCTACACCTGTATTGAATGCAGGTGAATTTGAAATTGAAATAAGTTACAATACCACCATCTGGACTAAAATCGGCAGCATCGCTATAACTGAAGCCAGCCGTGGGTTATATAACTTTGTACAAAATAATATTTTAACAGGCAAATTGTATTACCGCATCAGGCAAATTGATATGGATGGCAGTGTTAGCTACAGTAAAATTGTATTGCTGAATAATAAAACCACTGCAGGTCCATTTATTGTTTATCCCAATCCTGCAAATGCTGTAATAAAGATTTTAGCGCCCATCAATACTACTGCAACTGCCCTATTATTTGATGCTGTTGGAAAAAAATTATTTTCTACAATTATCAGTAACACTACCAGCGAAATTTCAACTGCAAACATTCCTTCCGGCACCTACTTGTTGCAATTGAGTAGTATTGATGCTGTACAAATACAAAAAATCGTGGTGAAGCATTAATCCTCTTTTGCTAACTACAGCTACTGCCTTTATTGATTTTGGGGAGATGGATACTTCGCTATTGAAATAAACTTTCAGCAATGTCCACGCTTTCGGGCTTACCAACATCTACCAGCTTATCTCCGGAATGGTCGTAGCCAAAAATAGGGTAATCAGCAGCAAGGCTGAGGTAAGTATCTACTAAAGAAAATTTTCCACGCTGTGGGATAAGGTTAAAAACGGTGGGTTCAAAAACTACCACACAACTGTAAGCTTTCGGCGTAAGATCAGGCTTATCAATCGATATTCTTTTTTCGGCTGTCACACTATTCATCCAGCCGCAAAGCCGGCTGTCTTTATCAAATAAAAAGTTACGGGTGCTTTTTCGGTCGGTAATACCAAATGAAATAAGTGCTTTTTTTTGTTGATGAAAAGCAATTAAATCATGCAGGTTAAGATTCGTTAAAAAATCTGCATTGAGCGTAATAAAAGGCTGTTCATTTTGCAATAGATCTTTTGCTTTTAATAAACCGCCACCGGTTTCCAATACTTCACCGGTTTCGTCACTGATGGCTACCTTGCTTCCCCAGCCATTATTTTCTTTTACTGCATGTGTTACCTGGTCAGCATAATGGTGCACATTCACCACCACATCATAAATACCGTAATGCTGCAAATATTCAATATTGCGTTGTAGTAATGATTTGCCATTTACCACCGCCAATGCTTTAGGATGACTGTCTGTCCACGGTTTAAACCTTGTCCCCAATCCTGCGGAAAAAATCATTGCCTTCATAGCCGTTTCCAGTTTTCTTTATTCTGATGATTCATTTCAATTTTTACTTTGAACTTATTTCGTAAATGCCGTGCAACCGCTTCTGCTGCATATACACTTCTGTGCTGTCCACCGGTGCAGCCAAAATTGATGGCAAGATGTTCAAAGTCTCTTTTAATATAATCCTGCACAGAAATATCGATGATGCTGTACACACTGTTTAAAAAATCCGGCATTTTGGTTTGCTGCTCTAAAAAATCTTTTACAGGTTTATCTAAACCAGATAAATGTTTATAGGCATCAAACCTTCCCGGATTAAGAATGCCCCTCATGTCGAATACAAAGCCACCACCATTGCTGGTTTCATCTGCCGGGTAGCCGGTTTTAATAAAAGAAAAACTGTTGATGCTAACCAGCAATGGGGTTTCATTCGTTGCCTGTACGGGTGTAAATTCCTGTATCACTTCATCACTGGTGCAGAGCTCCAATACTTTTTTAAACTCAGGCAATGCTATGCCCACATTATAGTGTGCAATAAACCATTTGAGGTTTTGCAATGCCAGTGGGATACTGGTTAAAAAATGAGCCTTGCGTTCAAATAACCCACGGAATCCATAAGCACCCAACACCTGCAACAGACGTATCAGCACATAACCATTATACTGTGTGCGAAAAATATCCCGGTCAATGGGCTGCTCAATAATATTTTCAAAAGCATCCATGTAATCATTCAGTAATTGTTGCTTCCAGTCGTCATTTAAGTTGGCTCTTGCCTGCCATAACAAAGATCCTACATCATATTGCGGTGCGCCCTTCATGCCGCCCTGATAGTCTATAAAATGAACAACCTCCCCAGCAGCGTTATCCACAGCGGGAGCTACCATTATATTCCTGCTTTGAAAATCACGGAACATAAAAAATTTATACTCGGTGTGGGAGAGATAATTACTGAGTGCCTCAAAATCTTTTATCAGCTTTTGCTTATCATAAGGCCGGCGCAATGCATCTAAAAAATAGTATTTAAAATACAACAAATCGGCCATGATGGCTTCTTTGCCAAAGGAGCTATTGGTAAGGCATTTTTTATAATCCAATCCTTCGTGCCCCTTAATTTGCAACAGTGCTAATTGTTGAAGACTTTGTTTGTACAGATTATAAACCTCCTCTGTAAATCCTTTTTGCTCCAGCTTATCCAGCAACGAAAGATTGCCAAAATCTTCCTGTATATAAAAATTGCGATCGCTATTTACACATAAAATTTTGGGGGTGCGTAATTGCTTTCCGGCAAAGTGCCGGGAGAAGTAAATGAAGCTCTCATTCTCCTGGATATTGGCGCCATAGGTTGCAATAAAATCTCCTTCCGTAGTATGTAGCCGAAAGTAATGCCTTTCGCTCCCCGCCTGAGGGAGTATATCAATACTACCGATGGTAGCGCCGGAGAACGTTGCGAATAATTTTTCTATTTCTTCGATGGGTATTTGCATTAAACTGTAATAGTGTTTCGGTAAAAATAGAATATTTGGCTCAAACTTAAACCCGAGTTCGGCAAAAGGGTGCATTTAAAATAGTCGCCGGTTGGGGTCTCCACAATGAATGTTCGGAAGATTTTAGCCTTTTGTAATACGTTGAAAAATATACGGTAAAATAATTTCACCCCTTCAGGGTTTCCTGTAGGCTTGTGCTTATTCAGGCTATATTAATGTCAGCCTTTCAGGCTTTAAAATCCCGAAGGGCAATGTCATTAAGTTAAGGACAGTAAGCGCAAATAAGGTAATAAGGTTCACTGGTATAGGTATATTTTTGTACTAAGGTTAAAGAAAAACCTTAGTACAAAACAAAATAAAAAATCTAATAACCTTATTACCTTCTTAACTTAATGTCATTGCCCGAAGGGATGATATTACTATAGAAAAATTAATTAAAAATTGCGGAAACCCTGAAGGGGTAATATTAGGTTTAATATACATAAAATTCTTCTGCCCACGAAAAGCCTGGTATTGCGACAATTTGAATAAAGGTTGCTTGAATCCTTTCTATTGCAGTGCAAACGCCACAGCAGCTTGTACATGTAATAAAGTTGTATCAAAAACCGGAATATCCACATCCGTTTGTTTAATTAGGATGGGTATTTCTGTACAACCAAGTACTACTCCCTGTGCGCCCTGTTGTTGAAGGCTGCCGATGATTTGTATAAATTTTTCTTTACGCTCCGGAAGAAAAATACCTTTGCCCATTTCATTGTAAATAGTATCGTTGATGTATTCAATATCTTCCTGGTTGGGGATGATAGTGCGGATGTTTTTAGCGGCAAGTTTGTTTTTATAAAAATCCAGCTGCATGGTGTATTTGGTGCCGAGTAAGGCCACCGTATTTAGACCCTGCGATGCAATTGCGGTGGCAGTAACTTCTGCAATATGTATAAGAGGAATATGGATAGAGGCCTGCACCTTTTCTGCGATATTGTGCATTGTATTGGCGCCAATTAAAATACAGTGTGCACCTGCCTGTTCCAGTGTTTGCGCCACTTTACAAATGATGGCAGCAATGCCGTCCCAGTCGCCGGCAACCGTTAATGTTTTAATTTCTTCAAACTGTACCGAGTACATTAGTATTTTACAAGAACTTACCCCTCCCAGTTTTTGATTGGTTAGCTGGTTGAGCAAGCGATAATAATCCATGGAGGAAAGCCAGGTGAGGCCACCGATAAATCCGATTGTCTTCATGTGGTGAAGATAGAAAATGTTATGCAAGAGCTGTTCGAAAACGTAAAAGCTTTTGCTACCAAAAGCCGAAGATGAAAAAAGATATGCTGTACAAGAGTGCGACGCAACGATGTACATTTTATTACCAATGCTGATTTCAAAAAAACATAAAGGGTTGCTTTTAAAATTGATTGCTTTTTATAAAAGTATAATTTGTGTTAGGATGACCGGCAATTGATTATTTTTATTGCACACAAATATTTTAATGAAGCGATTGCTACAAAGAATATTAACCAGACCTGTTACCTGGCTGGCCAATAAATTTTCGAGCAGGCCCAACTTGCAAAGGGTACATGCTGCTTTAACAGCATTGTATCAGGACTGCCTGAAAAATCCGGGTAAAAAAGGATTGGTACTGGAGACGGATGCGGCGAATGCCCGGTTTATTATTTTCAGCGATCAGCATAAAGGTGCTAAAAATGGCAGTGATGATTTTATGAAAGCAGAACCTACATATCTGCAGGCACTTCACTATTATTTAGATGAAAGTTTTCATTTTATTTCTTTGGGCGATGAAGAAGAGTTGTGGGAAAACCTGGTGGGGCCCGTAAAAGCAAAGAATAAAAAAAGTATTGCTTTGCAAAAAGATTTTTTATTACAGCAACGTTACACAAAAGTGTTTGGTAACCATGATACTTTCTGGAATAATGATCCCTTTGCAGGCATGCAATTAAAAAGCATGTACGATAGCAACGTGAACATTTACGAGGCTGTATTGCTGAAACTAAAAATTGAAAAAAGTAATATTGAAATATTTTTAACCCACGGTCACCAGGGTGATGGACTTAGTGACACTAATTGGTTTAGTGCCTGGTTTGTGGGCAGGGTGTGGGCACCGTTACAAAGTTTTTTAAATTTAAACCCTAATTTACCTGCTACCAACGATCGGCTAAAGACGGTGCACAATCGCTTTATGTATGAGTGGAGCGAACAGAAAAAAAATCCTGTGCTCATTACCGGGCATACTCACCAGCCTGTGTTTGCATCACTTACCCATTTGGAAAAACTATATCAACAACTGGATAGAGCAAGACGAAATACAAATACAGCAGCCATTGAATTATTGACTAAAAAAATCCGTTATATACAAGAAGAATATGATTACGTGATTAACAATTACCACAAGAGTAAACCCTGCTACTTTAACACAGGTTGTTGCTGTTTTACTGATGGCGACATTACCGGAATTGAAATTGCAGATGCTGAAATCAGGTTAATTAAATGGCATAAAAACACAACCGGATACGAAAGGATTGTGCTGGAAAAAATGTTATTGCAAGAGCTGTTGTAAAATCTTTCATTTTAATTTTAAAAAATTACCATTCATCAGTATTGGCAGACGCTACATCAATTTATTACGCTGACAAATAATATGTGTTGAAAATTTACATACATTAGCAAATACAAAAACCTAAACAACCAAACATCATGCAAGATCAACTCGGTAATCAAACGCCCATCCCGGTATTTAAAGTAGACCCCATTTTAGTATTGGTATTTGGATTATTATCCTGCGGTCTGTACCTCATTTACTGGAACATTAAAGTTGCGGACGTGTTAAATGCTGTTGCTGAAAGAGAAGTAATTTCTCAGCCCATTGCCATTTTTGCCGGTTGCTGTATGCCGGTGAATATCTACTTCTATTATTTAGCAGGCAAAGAGGCGTTGCCAAAAGTATATGAAAGAACCGGGGAGTTACAAAAAGATCAATCCACTTTATTAATAGTGCTGGGATTATTTTTTCCGATTGCAGCAGCAATGATTGTACAAGGTGATATCAACAGGCTATATAACTAATACCAGGGTAATGCGTAAAATTTACGGAATTGCCGGCGCACTTATAACGCTGGCAATTCCGTTTGTGTTATTGCTGCAAAATGGTAACCATCACCTGGAAACTGACCAGTCTTTTTGCCCATTTAAAATGCTTACAGGCTTTCCCTGTCCTGGTTGTGGCATTACAAAATCGTTGGTCTTTTTTTACGAGGGCAATCTTTACAAGAGTTTAAGCTATCATATACTGGGGCCTTTTGTAATAGCCTTTTCTATACTTACAATCGTTGTGCTGTTAACCGAACTAATTACTGAAAAGGAGTATTTCGATAAATGGTTGTACAACCGGAAACTGGCGTACGGGCTGGCAATTTTCCTGGCATCCTACCACCTTATCCGGTTAATTTATTTTGTACACGACAATTCTTTTGCCAGTATTTTACAACAGTCTGCCTGGAGATAGCCGCAACAATTCAACTGATCAATACACACAGAAAAGCCGGAAGTAATACCGGCTTTTTTGTTACAATACCTTTATACAATCCTTATTACAAACTCATCATCTCCTTAAATTTAACCGCCTGTCGCCTGCTTACTTCTACTTTTTCGCCGCCTTGTATATCTAATAAGAGTCCACCGTTAAAGTAGGGTTCAATTTTTTCTATCATGCGCATGTTTACAATATGCTTGCGGTTGGCACGAAAAAACACCCGCTCATCTAATCTTTCTTCCAGCGCATTCAGCGATTTTAGTATTAAAGGTTTATTACCGGCAAAAAACACTTTAGCATAATTTCCAACACTTTCAAACAACCTTACATCGGCTAATTTTACAAACCAGCAACGTTCTCCATCCTTTACAAAAACCTGGTCATTTTCTCCCAGTAATCCCCTGTTCATGAATTGTTGAGTCGTCTGCTCTTTTTCATCAGCCTGTTGCAATTTTTGCAGCGCATCGGCCAGGCGCCTTGGTTCTATGGGCTTCATCAAATAATCAAGGGCATTTACTTCAAAAGCTTTTAAAGCAAATTCATCGTAAGCAGTTGTAAAAATTACATGCGGCGCTTTATCTAAATCAAGCAACATATCAAAGCCTGTTTTACCCGGCATTTGGATATCTAAAAAAATAAGATCGGGATTTTGGGCTTCAATTTTTTCTGCGCCTTCACTAGCATTGGCTGCTTCATCAATTACTTCAATCTGTGGAAAGTCCAGCAGTAATTTTTTTAACTCATTTCTTGCCAATCTTTCGTCATCAATAATAATTGCTTTGTGCATGTTGTGTATTTTAATGGTTGTAAACCGGCATTATAATCCGTGATTCTACAATTTCTTCACTCAAATTTTTAATATCAAATGTTGCCTGTCCCTGGTACAATAAATTCAATCGGTCCTCGGTACTTTTTATACCAAATCCAGCTCCGTTTGTAAACCCATTTAACTGCCCTGAATTTTGTACTACTAACTCATGATGGCCATTTACAAAATCTGACACTACCCTTACAAACCCACCTTTTACATTTTTACTGATACCATGTTTGATGGCATTTTCAACAAGGGTTTGTAACATCATGGGTGGCACAGGGAGCAACAAGGTGTTGTCATCAATGTCCATTTCAATATTTAGTCTTTCCTCAAAACGCATTTTTTCCAGCGCCAGATAATCCTTTACTATGTTAAGTTCATTTTCTAAAGGCACCGTCTCTAATTTCTCTGCATGCATACTGCTGCGCAAAATATTACTTAATTCCGTAATTGCCCGCCTTGCTCTTTCGGGATTTTCATCTACCAGGGCCCTGATACTATTTAATGCATTAAAAATAAAATGGGGATTGATATGAGATTTGATGGTTTTTAACTCCAGTTCTTTTACAAGCGATTGCAGCTTTAGGGTATCTACTTCCTGTTTACGATTGCGTTCAACATAATGAAACGTATAATAGATAAGATTCCAGATAAAGAGGAGAAAAAAATCGTTGATGGCATTACGGGTAACCTCATTAAGCAATGAAATTTTAGGGCCGGTCGCATCTTTTAACCCCAGCAATTTTTCTATTGCCACATTGGTGCATGCGTAAATAATGGCGAATAAAATAGTAATCCCAATAAATGATAATATCTGCTGCTGCAATGGTTGTTCAAGAAACCGATATTCTTTTATCACGATCCGCATTAAATGGGAAAATAAAATTCCCAGCAGAATTCCGATAGCAATTAAAAGATAAAAATCATCAATCTTTCTCACAGAAAGTGTGAGGTAAAAGAAAACGGAAATGGCAAAATTGGCACCCCATCCACCTAATTGACAAATCCAATATTTTGGTATGGTTTTTAGCATAGTAAACAAATCTACCATTATAGTCTTTTGCTACCAATACCATTTTTGATTAATGGTGATATGTTGTTGTAAAAGGTTTCACTTTTACACAAATCAATTACCCGGCTCCGGCATGCAGATGGTTAAACGAGTGCTTTTTTACTCCCGCTGTACATGCTGACTGTATTGATTGTAATTCTATTTTGAAAGTTGCAGTTCCTTCTCGCCGATACTCCATTCGCCCAGTTTATCTCCTTTAATTCCAATAAACTCAATTTTCATTATACGTTCATTGCGTTTGCCTGATACAGTAACTTTGGTAAAATTCTGGGCTTCTATCAGGGTGCCCGGAATACGGGCAGGATTGTTTAATTCATCACCCCGTACCCTACCAACACCCGATGTATAGGGAGAATTGGTAACATCATATAAGGGATACAAACCCGGGCGTTCCTGTTTTATTACTTCGCTATGGTGACGATCGCCGGTAAAAAACAGTACGCCTTTTATTTTATTTAAGGCAAGAAATATCATTAACTCATTGTACTCAGCACTATAGTACCGCATACACTCAAAATCAGAGAAAGGATTTAATATTTGCCCGCCTGTTGCTATCACTTTAAAAGTTGCTTTACTAAAGAGCAAAGCATTCTTTAACCAATCTAATTGCATTTTTCCAAAATAGGTTTTGTCCGGATTTGATTTTCCGTCCATGCTATCGGGCATATCATCTTCGCTTCTAAAATAGCGGTCATCGGTTAAAAAAACATCCACATCACTGTAACCCACCACCGAATAAATGCCTTCGCCTTTTTGCCCATAGCTGGGATTGCAGCTATAGTCAATAAATACCTTTCTGCTATCGTCTTTTAGAATATAACTTTTGCCGATGTCATTGGGACCATAATCATGATCATCCCAAATGGAATACTGTGGCATACTTGCCATAAATTGCTGCAGAACAGGTGTACTCCTGTCGTGGCTTGCACGGTAATTTAAACCCCATTTTGTATTGTAATCTACTTCCCTTGTGTACCAGTTGTCTCCCAGCCAAACATGAAAAGCAGCCGGCGTTTTTGCCATTGTTTCAAATATGGAAGAGTCGCCACCGTAAGGTTTACCAGGACGGTCGTAAATGGGTTCATTAAAATAAGCACAGCTGCCGGTTAGAAAAGTGAAATCCGGCGCCGGTTTGCGGAATTGCCATAAATCTTTGGTACTAAACTTTGTTGCAAAGCCGGGGTTGATTGCTTTTCCGTCGATGATTAAAGAATAGGTATAAGTGGTGTTTATATCCAGCCCATTCAATTCAATTTTAACGGGATTAAAATCATTGCCCAGTTCGCCTTTGTAATAGATCGTTTTATCGGCTGCATTGCCGGTAACTGCATGATATTTTACCGCTACATTTTTTACAGCTGCTGTAACTTCTGCCCAGATGGTGGCATTGCGTAATTCAACATTTCCCGCCCAGGGGCCACTTACCAAACCATTTTTATTTTGCGCTGCAACTGTGATGCTTACCAGTAAAAGAAACAGAGAGATTGATTTTTTGATACCCATATTTTTTTGTTTTAAAAAAGTTGGGTAAAGTTAAATACAATGTGCCGGGTATTGAGGTGAATTAATTGTTAGTGAACAAAAATTACGGCAGTTTAAATAGATCAATTGGTGTCGTATTATTAGATAAAAAACATTCTTAATTGTGACCTTGCAAAAAATAATTAGCAATAAATAAAACGCCACTCAACTGAGTAGCGTTTTATTTATATGCCTATGCTTGGTTTTTTTTATACGCTTGGGATAAGACGGCTAACTACATCCCATGCTATTTCCACAATTTAAACACTTGTAACAGGTACCGCTGCGGATGGTGATGTGCCCACAGGTATTACAGGAAGGTGCATCACTCTGCATACTTTTCATATAATTCTGTGTGCTGTCGCCGCTTTTTTGAGCCCTTGCTGCAGATGATTGCACATTGCCTGCTGGCGAAGATGAGGTACCACCAATCACCCTTACTTCACTTAATTCATGTACCCTGTTTCCGATAGTGGGCGTTGATTGGTCCCAGGCTGCATTGCCTAAATTTTCCACTTCTGGTTTATCCAGCACATGTACCAAATCTGTACGGCCTAAATATTCATATGCCAGCGAACGAAAGATTAAATCAATGATAGAAGTGGTGCTTTTGATGTTGGGATGATCCACCATTCCTGCCGGCTCAAAACGGGTAAATACAAATTTTTCTACAAATTCTTCTAACGGCACACCATATTGTAACCCAATAGAAATGGCGATGGCAAAACAGTTAAGCATACTGCGAACGGTGGCCCCTTCTTTGGCCATGTCAATAAAAATTTCACCAACCGTTCCGTCGTTGTATTCGCCTGTACGCAGGAACAATGCCTGCCCGTTTATTTTTGCCTTTTGTGTAAAGCCACGACGTTTTGCAGGTAAGGTTTTGCGTTCTACAATTTTTGCCAGGCGGCCCTTCAACACAGTATCAGGGCTGCTTTGCATGCGCTTGCTTACTTCGTCCAGTAATTCATCCACCGTTAATTTACTCATGTCTACAATCTGCGATTCATTTGCAGTTGATGCCTTTTCGTTAGCAGCTGTTGCTTCTCCAGCCTGCTGCCCGCCGGTACTTACTTTCTTTTTCTTATCCGATTTATTGCTTAGCGGCTGAGACAATTTAGAACCATCTCGATACAAAGCATTTGCTTTTAAGCCAAGCTCCCAGCTCATACGGTAGCAGTCTGCAATTTCCTCGACAGTTGCCTCATTGGGCAGGTTAATTGTTTTGCTGATCGCACCACTTAAAAATGGTTGTGCAGCACCCATCATCCGGATATGTCCATGTGCATGAATGTAGCGTACCCCAGTTTGTCCGCATTTATTAGCACAATCAAAAATTGGCAGATGTGCAGGTTTTAAATAAGGTGCACCTTCCACCGTCATGGTGCCACAAACATAAATGTTGGCAGCGTCAATTTCTTCATCGGTAAAATTTAATGCTTCCAGTAAGCTCCAGCTAAAATCATTGTATTGCCCGGGCTTAAAACCTAAGCGTTGCAGCGTGGCTTCGCCAAAAGTAAATACGTTGAATACAAAGCCAATTTCAAAAGCACTGCCTAATGCCTTCTCTACATTTTCAAGTTCTTGTTTAGTGAAACCCTTTTGTAATAAAGTTTGTGTGTTGATGTAAGGAGCTCCTTCCAGCGTAGCATGCCCTTTTGCATAGTTTACAATTGCTGCAATTTCATTTTCGCTGTATTTTAAATTACGCAATGCAGCCGGCACACTCTGGTTAATGATTTTAAAATACCCGCCCCCGCTTAATTTTTTAAACTTTACCAATGCAAAGTCTGGCTCTACCCCGGTGGTATCACAATCCATCACAAGGCCAATGGTTCCTGTGGGTGCAATCACTGTAGTTTGCGCATTGCGATAGCCATATTTTTCTCCTAACTGTACTGCATCGTCCCATGCTTTAATAGCAGCAGTTAATAAATAGTCTGGGCAATATTTAGCATTGATACCCTGCGGTTTTATTTCAATTCCTTCGTAGGCATCCTGTGCATCGTAGGCAGCGGCACGGTGGTTGCGCATTACCCGAAGCATATGGGTTTTGTTCTCCTCATATTTATCAAATGCACCCAGGAATGAAGCCATTTCAGCCGAAGTTTTGTAAGCCACGCCAGTCATGATTGCGGTGATAGCACCCGCTATACCCCTTGCCTGGTCGCTATCGTAGGGGATCCCACTTACCATCAGCATGCTGCCGAGGTTGGCGTAACCCAAACCAAGGGTTCTGTAATTGTAAGATAATTGTGCCACTTCTTTTGATGGAAATTGCGCCATCAATACAGAAACTTCCAGCACAACTGTCCATAAGCGACAGGTGTATTCAAACCCTTGCACATCAAAACTATTATCGCTTTCTTTAAAAAATTTGCGAAGATTTACAGACGCAAGGTTGCAAGCCGTGTTATCTAAAAACATATATTCACTGCAGGGGTTACTTGCCCTGATAGGGCCACCTTCGGGACAAGTATGCCATTCGTTGATGGTGGTATCATATTGCGTTCCGGGGTCTGCACATTTCCATGCTGCGTAGGTAATATCTTTCCAGAGTTGTTTTGCTTTGATGGTTTTCATCACCCTGTTATCACTTCTTCCTTTTAGCTCCCAATCACCATCTTCGTCCAGTACTTTAAAAAAAGAATTGGGCACCCGTACTGAGTTGTTGCTGTTTTGTCCGCTTACAGTTTTATATGCTTCGCCTTCATAATCGCTGGCGTAGCCGGCATCAATTAATGCAGCTACTTTATTTTCTTCTTCTACTTTCCAGTTTACAAATTTTTGTATTTCGGGATGATCCAGATCAAGACAAACCATTTTAGCAGCACGCCTGGTGGTTCCTCCGCTTTTGATGGCACCTGCAGCCCTGTCCCCAATTTTTAAGAAACTCATTAAGCCGCTGGATGTACCACCACCACTTAGTTTTTCACCTTCGCCACGAATGCTGCTGTAGTTGGTACCCACCCCACTGCCATATTTAAAAATCCTTGCTTCTCTAACCCATAAATCCATAATACCACCTTCGTTAACCAAATCATCGTCTACACTTAAAATAAAACAAGCGTGTGGCTGCGGCCTTTCGTAGGCATTGTTGGATTTTTTCAATTGACCGTCGATAGCATCTACATAATAGTGGCCCTGTGGTTTTCCGGTAATGCCATACACCTCGTGCAGGCCGGTATTAAACCATTGCGGGCTATTGGGTACGCATGCCTGGTTTAAGATAGAATACAGCAGTTCATCATAAAATATTTGTGCATCATTTTCTGTAAGAAAGTAATCGTTTCGTTCTCCCCAAACCCTCCAGCAATGCGCCATACGGTGTGCAACCTGTTTAACGGTTGTTTCTCTACCGGTGCTGCCGTCCGCTTGTGGTACACCTGCTTTTCTAAAATATTTTTGGGCAAGAATATCTGTTGCAATCTGGCTCCATTGCCTCGGTACTTCCACATTATCCATTTGAAAAACCACTTCTCCCGAAGGATTTTTTATGATCGATGTACGGTAATCATATTCAAACATGTCAAATGGCGCTATGCCCTCCTGTGTAAACTGACGGCTAAATTGTAAACGTTTGGGAGTTAGGTTATTTGTTGGCATAAAGATTTATTTTGATTCTTTTGTTAAGCGTTTGTTATCTGGGGTAATGGATAACGAATTTATCAGGATGCAATGACAAATCCTTGTTGTAAATATTAACACTCTGTGGAAAAGAAGGTGCATAAAATGTCTAACTCAACAGGGCGTTGCTTTCGATGGCTTATCCCCAATTTGAGCATAAAATTTTTTGCCAATTGTATTATTTTTTGATTAAATGATAGGAAGAAAAATAAATGTCCGGGCTAAAAAAAACATCATTTATTGTAATTATTTTATTGGATTAGGCATTTACTTCGCAAATAAAGGCTATTGTGGCCTTGAATAAAAAGTGCTAGAAATTTTCAATGTAAGCCGTTAAGAAATCAAGGCTGTTTGAGCCAGCATAAACTTCAAAGTATTTTACTCTGGTGGAGAGTTCCTTGATTTTAGGCTTATATTGAAAGTTTCAGCCTTTTTATTCAAGGCCTTGATTTTTTTTGTTTCTTTTTTTTATCAAGAAAAAAAAAGAAAATAGGGTCTAACACAATAGACTAAATACTTTGCGAACTAAATGCCTAATTCTATTTTTTTATTGAATTCTACAATGACAAGTAGCGCCATTCGGTTTTGCTTGATATAGCATAACTTCATTGCATTAGATAAAACAACATGAAAGCGGTAATACAACGAGTAACCCAGGCCAGTGTTACCATTGATGGAAAGGTAACTGCGGCTATTAACGAAGGCATGCTGGTATTAATTGGGATAGAAGATGCCGACAATGCAGAAGATATACAATGGCTGAGCAGTAAAATTATCAACCTCCGCATTTTTGATGATGATAACCATGTACCCAATATTTCTGTAAAAGATAGGGGAGGAGATATCTTACTGGTAAGTCAGTTTACTTTGCATGCCAATACAAAAAAAGGAAACAGACCAAGTTACATTAAGGCAAGCAAACCACCTGTTGCTATACCGTTGTACGAACGAATGATTAAGCAGTTGGAAAATGATTTGGGTAAAAGAATTTATACAGGGGTATTTGGAGCTGATATGAAAGTTGCTTTGTTAAATGACGGGCCGGTTACAATTGTAATTGATACAAAACAGAAAGATTGAATATTTGAGTACCATTTGTAGCATTAAAAATAATTAACCCAAAGCCTCTCAATAAAAAGTAGATTGAACAAAATAAAATCATAGTACCCGGTTACAAAAAGGTTGTTTTTGGCTGACGGTACTGCATTGCTTACTTTGCAACTGATATTATGTTTATATGATTTGTCCCCCATTAAAAATAACTTTTCTCGGTACCGGCACCAGTACAGGTATTCCAATGATTGCATGCAATTGTGAAGTATGCCAATCAACCAATTCCAAAAATACCAGGTTACGCAGCAGCATTTTGGTAGAGAGCAGCACCACTACTTTTGTAATAGATACCACGCCCGATTTTCGTTACCAGATGCTGAGAGCCGGGGTAAAAAATTTAGATGCTGTTTTATTTACCCATCCGCACAAAGATCATATTGCCGGGCTGGATGATGTAAAAGCATTTAGTTATTTTAATGGCAAACCAATGCAGGTATATGCCAACTCGTTAACCGAAGAAGCTGTAAAACGGGAATTTGCTTATGTATTTTCTGATAAAAAATATCCGGGCATTCCCGAAATTAATTTAAACAGTATTGATCTTACGCCCTTTTTAATTGGCGATATCCCCGTAATACCGATTATGGTGTGGCATTTAAAAATGCCCGTATATGGTTATCGGTTGGGTAGCTTTACCTACATAACCGATGCAAACCGAATTGATGAGATTGAGAAAGAAAAAATTACCGGCAGCCAAACCATGGTGGTAAATACGCTCCGTCACGAACGGCATGTTTCGCATTTTACGTTAAGCGAAGCCATTACACTTGTACAGGAATTAAAAGTACCCACAGCCTATTTTACTCATATAAGCCACCAACTTGGTTTGTATGAGGAAGTGAGTAAACTGTTGCCACCTGGAATTGCTTTGGCCTATGATCAGCTTGAATTACTATTCGATTAATTTTTTATTTTTGTAGGGTATTGCAAAGCAATAACCTGTTAGCTATCTTAGCGTCCATATAATAGTTATATGGGCAAAAACTTTATAACCGAATATCTCCATTTAACCAAAAAGCAACGGAATGGAACCCTGGCTTTACTCCTGCTGATTGTGGGCATATGCCTGCTTCCTTTTATATTTCCGTTTTTTATAAAGCCTCTATCCACCAACACTGCTTTGTTTGAAAAAGAAATTGCAACCTTAAAAACAAAGCAGGTCGATTCATCTTTCACAGATCAACGAGCAGCTTCTAATGACGGCCACTCGCCTTTATATGAACCGGTTGATAGAAAATTTACCCCGGAAGAAACATTTAAAGGGGTGCTTTTTTATTTCAACCCAAACACTTTGGATGCAGCAGGCTGGAAGAAACTGGGCGTAAGAGAAAAAACAATAATAACCATTCAAAAATATATATCGAAAGGTGGCAAATTTTACAAGCCGGAAGATTTGGGAAAAATCTTTGGATTAAGTGCAGCTGATAAGGAAAGATTGATACCATTTGTTCAAATAGAGAAGGCCAGTATAGCAGCTAATTATCCAACAAACAATTATAGTAAACCCGTAGTTGAAAAAAAAATCTACACTCCCGAATTAATAGATATAAATGTGGCAGACACAACAGCATTTATTGCATTGCCTGGTATTGGGAGCAAACTTTCGCAACGCATTATAAGTTTTAGAGAAAAACTAGGCGGGTTTTATAAAATTGAGCAGGTAGCCGAAACCTTTGGTCTTGCTGATTCAACCTTTCAAAAAATAAAACCGAAGCTTCAGTTGGGCAACCCGGTTGTAAAGCAACTCAGTATAAATTCAGCAACTGCCGATGATTTAAAATTACACCCTTATCTACGGTATGCCATTGCAAATGCCATTGTACAATACCGTAGCCAGCATGGCAACTATGCCGCTGTATCCGATCTTAAAAAAATAGTGTTGATTACAGATGATGTCTACAACAAAATGCTTCCCTATCTGCAATTGTAAAAATCTTATAAAACTGGCAGGCCGTTAAAATCAATTTTTTTGATTATCAACCTTAATACTAACAACCGTTCGTATTTTGAATTGCGTAGATTTGTGGTTACTAATAAACGTACACGAATGAATTTTAAGCAAAGTGAATTAACAGAACAGGTGGCCCATACTGCCAGAGATTTTGCACAGCAATATATAAAGCCTTATTTGATGCAATGGGACGAGGCGCAGGAATTTCCACTACCTGTTTTTAAAGCCATGGGTAAGCTGGGGATGATGGGTGTTTTGGTGCCTGAAAAATATGGTGGTGCCGGATTAAGCTATTTTGAGTACAATGTAATTATACAGGAGATAGCAAAGGTTTGTGGTGCAATTGGTCTTTCGGTTGCAGCGCATAATTCACTTTGTACAGGCCATATATTGGCATTCGGTAACGAAGAACAACGCAAAAAATACCTGCCCGATTTAGCAACCTGCGAAAAGTTGGGCGCCTGGGGATTAACAGAACCTAATACCGGCAGCGACGCTGGCAACATGAAAACCACGGCTGTAAAAGACGGCGACCACTGGGTAATTAATGGCACTAAAAACTGGATTACACATGGTAAAAGTGGTGATATTGCTGTGGTTATTTGCCGTACCGGCGAATCGAGAACAAAGAATAATTCCACTGCATTTATTGTAGAAAGAAGCACACCGGGATTTAGTGCCGGTAAAAAAGAAAACAAATTAGGCATGCGTGCCAGTGAAACTACAGAAATGATTTTTGATAATTGCAGGGTGCCGGATACTAATAGAATGGGAGGTGTGGGCGATGGGTTTAAACAAGCTATGAAAGTTTTAGACGGCGGAAGAATTTCTATAGCAGCACTAAGTGTTGGGATTGCCAAAGGTGCTTACGAAGCATCGATACAATATGCCAAAGAGCGCCACCAGTTCGATCAACCCATAGGAAATTTCCAGGGAATTAGTTTTAAACTTGCCGATATGGCAACGGAAATTGCCGCGGCAGAATTACTCATCAGCCAGGCCTGCGATTTAAAAACAAAAGGATTGCCCATGACCAAAGAAGCGGCAATGGCAAAATATTACGCCAGTGAAACAGCCGTGAAAGTAAGTACAGATGCAGTTCAGATTTTTGGTGGCTATGGCTACACCAAAGATTTTCCGGTTGAAAAATTTTACAGGGACAGTAAGCTTTGCACCATTGGGGAAGGTACCAGTGAAATACAAAAATTAGTTATCAGCAGAGAAGTGCTTAAGTAAAATTAAATGGATTGATAAATAATTATTTCCCATTTATTAATCGGCTTCTTTATGGATATATTGCAGCTCAGAAATTGAGCATACAACTTTAACAGGAATATATTATAACAAGCAAAAAGGGTGGCGGTAATTAATTTTTGTCGGATTATTCTGCATACGTATAGTGTTCAATTGTTAATAAAAGATGTTTATTCACTCTATTTATATTTTCATTTGCCGGCTATAAAATAATCAGTCGGATTAAACCCAAAAAACGGCTTTCGTTTCAATTAAAGCAGTTAAACAATTTGAGAAAATATATCTTCGCAAAAAATAAAAAAGATGCTCCCTAAATACAAAAGAATACTACTAAAACTTTCGGGTGAATCCTTAATGGGCGATAAAAATTTTGGATTAGACAGTGATGTAATTTCACGTTATGCGCAAGACATTAAAAGCATTGTGGAATTAGGCGTACAGGTTGCCATTGTGATTGGTGGCGGCAATATTTACAGGGGTATGAACGAAGCTGAAACCGGTATTGAAAGGGCGCAAGGGGACTATATGGGTATGCTGGCCACGGTTATTAATGGGATGGCTTTACAAAGTGGGCTGGAAAAAGCAGGTGTTTATACCCGTTTACAAAGTGCTATTAAAATGGAGCAGATTGCAGAACCTTATATTCGCAGACGTGCCATGCGCCATTTGGAAAAAGGCAGGGTGGTAATTTTTGGAGCAGGTACCGGTAACCCGTATTTTACCACAGATACTGCAGGCTCCTTAAGGGCCATTGAAATAAAAGCAGAAGTAATTTTAAAAGGCACCCGGGTAGATGGTATTTACACGGCTGACCCTGAAAAAGACCCTACTGCCACTAAGTTTGGTCATATTACATTTAACGAATGCATCAGCAAAAATCTAAAAGTAATGGATATGACGGCTTTTACTTTGTGTATGGAAAACGAATTGCCTATCATCGTTTTTAATATGAACGAACCTGGTAATTTATTAAAAGTTGTAACTGGTGAAAGAGTGGGTACTTTAGTGAGAGGCTAAATATAAAAATAAACTGATGTAAGAGCTCCCGCTAATCCGGGGGCTTTTTTGTTGCACATACACTTCAGGCGGTGAAATTATCTAATCATCAACATACGATAAAA
This sequence comes from Chitinophagaceae bacterium, assembly GCA_025360525.1. Lineage (GTDB taxonomy): Bacteria > Bacteroidota > Bacteroidia > Chitinophagales > Chitinophagaceae > Ferruginibacter. The sequence goes on from JANYCA010000026.1 coordinate 18,731, forward strand.
TCGACGCTTTCAAAATGAATCGCTGGTATTGCTATGTTTATAAAACATGATTTTTGATTAACAATTTTTTATTCTGAACATTTATTTTATCTGTTTGCGGATTATAATAATTAAAGGTAATTTACACGTGAAAACAATATTATAAAATTCAGATTATTTAAAGCAGGTTTTATGCAGTTAGATGATACACCCAATTCTTCTGATGGAGACCTGTTGGGAAAATTTAAACAACTGATTGCAGAAAATAAAAGCCTTACAGAAAGACTAAAGGAATGTGAAAATATTATAGCTGCACGGGAAAATGAAATTGAAATGCTGAACCAACTTGTTTCGGAAGCAAGCGAAATGAGGAGCAGCATAGACAATCAACTACAGGAATTAAAATCACTTCAGGACGAGACAGACCAAATGAAGAAATTTATTAAGAACATGGCTGATTTTTACGATAAATAAAAACGGTAAAACTTTATTCCGGTAACTCAGAAATTTTTTGGTCCACCGCCCTTGCCACAACCGCGGCACTAATTTTCTTTAAAGGATTTTTTCGGTTATCTGCGTATTCACGCCGTTGGTTTATAATGTTGATACAAGTAAATATGGCCCCCCGGAAAGACGCTTCATCGGCTTTATTTTTTCCGGCAATGTCAAATGCAACACCATGGTCGGGCGAGGTGCGGACTCCGCTGATGCCTGCTGTAAAATTAACGCCTTCGCCTATTGCCAGCGACTTAAATGGAATCAATCCCTGGTCGTGGTACATGGCCAAAACAGCATCAAATTTTTCATATTGACCTCTTGCAAAAAATGCATCAGCCGGGTAAGGACCAAAACATAAAATATCTTTTTGCCTGGCATCTTTAATGGCGGGCTTAATAATTTCTTCTTCCTCATTTCCCATCAATCCTTCATCGCCGGCATGTGGGTTTAAACCAAGCACAGCAATTTTTGGTTTATCAATTCCAAAATCCTTTTTAAGTGAGTTATTAATTAGGTGAAGTTTACTGGTAATATTTTCTCTTGTAATAAACGTTGCCACCTCTTTTACGGGTAGATGTTCTGTAACCAAACCAACCTTTAAATTTTCGGCAACCATAAACATAACTACATCTGCAGCTGCAAATAAGTTTTTTAAATAGGGCGTATGACCGGTAAAATTAAATTCTGCTGATTGGGTATTTTTTTTGTGAATAGGAGCTGTTACCAACCCATCTATCCAGCCGTCCTTTAATGCCTGTGCAGCAACTATCAAACTCATAACTGCATATTTGCCGCCTATTTCGTTTAAAATGCCGGGGGTTACCGCTACTTCTTCTTCCCAACAATTGTACATATTTACCTGCTTATGATTAATGCGGTTGCCCTCCTTTACGGTTGAGAAATTAAAGTTGACATCGGGGATAGCTTTGCGGTAAAAATTAAGCACTTTATTATTTGCAAAAATCACCGGTGTACAAATTTCAAGCAGTCGGCTATCAGCAACTGTTTTAATAATAATCTCCAATCCAATTCCATTAACATCACCACAAGTAAGGCCAATTACAGGCTTATTTTCATATTGCATACAAAGAAATATTTACAGGTAAAAGTACAACAATGTTTTACAAACAAACTTCAAACAAAACCGGGTTTGCCGTATTATGTATCGACAACGTTTTCAGTAAGCAAATTTTTATGCGGCACAACGTTTCTCTTTTGATATACAGATGGATGCTGTTTAACTGGCACTATCATTATAACCATCTTTCTTATCTTCTAATACGGGTTCATTTAAAAAAACTACCCTGCGTTTAGCTCTGCCCTTCATAGACATATTCAGCATTTCTACTCCAAAAGAAAATGCCATACCAAAATAGATATAATTTTTTAGGTGAAGCTGCGCTGCTGCTTCACCATCCCAACCTTCCACTATCAGGCTGATTCCAATCATAACCAAAAAAGAAAGCGCCAGCATTTTAAGCGTAGGATGTTTGTGTATGAAGGAGGAAATTTTTGGGCTGAATACAAACATCACCAGCATGGCAATTACTACAGCTGCAATCATTATTTCCACATGCTTGGCGGTACCACCTGCTGTAATGATGCTGTCGAATGAAAACACCGCATCAATAAGTATGATCTGGCCAATTGCTTGTGCCAACGAAATACCGGTTTTATTTGCTGTACTGCTAACTGGGTCTTCGCCCTCCAGTTTACCGTGTATCTCTTTTACTGATTTGTAAATTAAAAACAGTCCTCCAGCAAGCATTACTAAACTTGCAAGGTCAAAGCCTTTACCGGCAAGGGTAAATAAAAATTTCCCCTTTTGAGACAACAACCAACCCAATGCCATCAACAACAAACTTCTTGAAAGAATACCGGTTATCATCCAGATTGTTCTCGCCCTTTTTTGTTCAACAACGGTTTTAAGCCGGTTCATTATAATGCTTACAAAAATCACATTGTCGATACCGAGGACAACTTCTAAAATTACCAGGACAAAAAAACTGATTATACTTTCTGATGTAAATAAATATTCCATTGATCTTTATTAAAGTGCAAATGTATTGCTCATCTGTTTATTTGATTGAAATAATCCGGAGCCGTTGTATTATGTAGATTTTTACAAACCCTTACAAATATTTTTTACAATTGCCGGCCCTTCATACACAAAACCTGTCCATACTTGTAACAGCGAAGCGCCTGCCCGTAATTTTTCCTTAGCATCTGCTGCAGTAAATATGCCACCACTTGCCATAATGGGTATTTGACCATTAGTTTTTTGGTGAATGTATTCTATCATAGCCGTACTTCTTTTCTGTACAGGCAATCCGCTTAATCCGCCGGCGCCCATTTTTTTTACTTCATCGGCTGGTGTAACAAGATCATCTCTGCTAATGGTGGTATTTGCGGCTACCAACCCATCTAATTTTATTTCCATCGCAAGGTTTATTACATCATCTATTTGCGGCGTAGTTAAATCGGGGGCTATCTTCAGTAAGACAGGTTTAGGATCTATCGTTTCGGCATTTAGTTGCTGCAGATTGGTTAATATTTTTCTCAGAGATTCTTTTTCTTGCAGTTCCCTTAAGCCTGGTGTATTGGGACTACTTACATTTACCACAAAATAATCCACATAAGGATGCAAGGTGGTAAAGCAAATTTCATAATCCTTCCATGCATCTTCGTTGGGCGTAATTTTATTTTTGCCGATGTTGCCACCAATAACAAGTCTTGATTGCTGCTTACTGCCTGATAACTGTGCATCGACCGCTGCAGGCTCCTTCATTAACGATTGACCATTGACCACTGACCATTGACGCAACCTTTCTGCAACCACCTCTACCCCATCATTGTTAAAACCCATCCTGTTAATAAGGGCTTTATCTTTTGGCAGGCGGAACAACCTTGGTTTATCGTTACCAGCCTGTGGTTTAGGCGTTACCGTGCCAATTTCTACAAAGCCAAAACCCAACGCTTCCAACTCATTCAGGTATTGGGCATTTTTATCAAAACCTGCCCCAAGGCCCACCGGATTTTTAAAGCTGATACCTAAAAATTCCTTCTGTAATACAGGGTTTTGGGAAGAAAAAAGACGGCAGATAATTTCTTTTACCAAAGGGATTTTACAGAGCAACCTCAAGCTGTTCATCGAAAAATAATGCACCTTTTCCGGATCGAATAAAAAGAGACATTCCCTTATAATTTTATACATGTTATGCAAATATAAATGAGTTTGATTTTTTGACAAGAACTGCTACCTTTGAAATAGAAAGTTGCATAAACAACCATTTGCATTTGTCTCGTAAATGGGTAAATACAAATACATTCATTTCTTCGTCTTGGCTTTAGGGGATGGGGTCAAATAATTTTATCATGCAGGAAGCATATATCGTAGCAGGTTACAGAACAGCCGTGGCAAAAAGCAAAAAAGGTGGTTTCAGGTTTACAAGGCCGGATGATTTAGCCATTGATGTTATTAAAGGTTTACTGGCCAGTATACCACAACTGGATGTAAAAAGAATAGATGATGTAATTGTTGGAAACGCTGTACCAGAGGCGGAGCAAGGCTTACAG
>JANYCA010000033.1 GCA_025360525.1 Chitinophagaceae bacterium
AGGGGTTTAAAAAGAATTATGACCGATGCTGAGGTGCTCTCGTTGTTCGGCACACCAGGCAACTCTGCAAATTTTACGCAAATACTTGCACCCTTCCCGATGATAATAGCCTGGGATAAAACTATACAAGTGCAAAAACTAACCTGCCATAAAAAAATAGCTCCCAACCTAAGCGTTGTGCTTGCCGATTTGCTGGCCAGCTATGGCAAACAAAAACTGCACGACCTGGGTATTGACCTTTTTGGGGGTCTGTACAACCTGCGTAAAATGAGGGGTAGCAACACCCGCTGGAGCAGGCACTCCTGGGCCATAGCCATCGATCTTGATCCTGATAGAAACATGCTGAGGGAAGATCATACAACAGCAAGGTTTGCAAGGCCTGAGTACAAACCAATGATTGACATTTTTTACAAAAATGGCTTTGTAGGATATGGCCCCGAAAAGGATTATGACTGGATGCATTTTGAAATAGGCATATAAAGAAGCTGGTATTTTTTCATCTAAAAAAAATAATTTATGGCTTACGGTATTTCCATCAATATTGGATTGAATGTTATTGACGCAGGGCATTATGGCAGCAGCAACGAATTAAGAGGTTGTATTAATGATGCCAAAGCCATGCATACCATCGCAAAAAGCAAAGGTTTCGAAGAAAATTATCTGCTGATTGATAAAGATGGCACGTATAAAAATGTAACAACGAAGTTAAAAAAAGCTGCCAGAAAATTAAAAAAAGGCGATTTCCTTTTAATAACCTATTCCGGCCATGGCGCCAGTGTGTGGGACAATAATTATGATGAGAGTGATGGCAAAGATGAAACCTGGTGCCTGCACGACCGGATGATACTGGATGACGAACTGGCTGCTTACTGGGCTAAGTTTAAAGATGGTGTAAGGATACTGATGCTGTCTGACAGCTGCCACAGCGGCTCCGTATCACGAGTCATGAACAGTGACGGAGAACTGGTGGATGATTTGCCAGCAGAGGGATCGAGGGGTATGAAAGACGGGCCTGAGATTTACGATAGAAATAAAGTTGTGTATGATAACACTGCACCGATCGATAAAAACATAGCAAAAGGAATAGGCATAAAGGCAACGGTGCTTTTACTGTCGGGCTGCCAGGATAACCAGACATCCCGTGATGGAGCAGTCAATGGTTTATTTACTGAAAAGTTATTGAAGGTATATGCCAAAGGAAATTTTACGGGAAACTACGCAGGGCTACTGGTAAAAATTTTAACACTAATGCCATCAAACCAAACGCCCAATTACTCCATTATTGGAAAACGCAATGCGCCCTTTGAGGCAGCGGCACCTTTTGAAAAATAACATACAGGCGGCATACAGGCTGCCTGTATTATTGTAGTTTAATCATCGCTGTTTTTAACGCTTCAAGGTGCAACACAATATCTTTTTTGGCGCTATTTTTTGCAAAGCTTATCAGCAAATCAATATTTTCCATCTGGGCGGCTTTATTGTTGACGTAGCCGCTTTTTGTCCAGATTCTTTCATACGCTGTTTGTAAACTGGTGATCATTTTATTTGAAGGCGCTATAAAAAATTTGCATAGAGTTATATCGGATAATCCGGCGAGTGCCCAAAATGACTGGTCGGTATTTTTAGCATACTTTTCATCCAGCTCGTGTAAGATGTTTTTAATAATGCCAGCAGAAAGGGGGTGCTTTTTTATTTTGCCCTTACTGGTATATGGCTCACTCCATGCAGCAGTTGGCATACCTAAAAATACTTTTAAAGAAATCCAGTTACAAAAACTGTTGCTATCGTTTAAAATCATGTATGCCGAAAAATACAGATTCGCTGCTTCTGTAAGTGCTGTTTTTGTTTGGTGAGCAGCCTTGGTTTTATCATTTATATGCGATAGTACAAATGCCTTTCGCTTAACAGCACTTGCAATAAGTGAATATCTTTCTGATGTTTCCCAAATATCAAGCAATCGTCCAATATTACTGATGCTTATGTTGATCGTATCGATCGTACTGTTTATTAACCTATCATCTGCTTTTTTATTGTCCGGCGCAGTTGTAAAATCAAGCAGGGCTTTTTTTACAACAATGTTCTGGTATTTTTCAAGAGATGCAACTTTAAAATCCGCAGATTCTGCTTTAAACATTTCATTAAATATTTCAATGGCTTTAGCATAATCATTCAGTTCCAGGTAGGCAGTTGCTTCCAGTTGCTTTAATAACGGGGTATTTAAACCGGCTTTTTTTATCGCTTCAGAAGTTTCTTCCAGTTGTTTCTTTAATCCTTCTGGTTTATAAAATGCCACCTGAGATTTGCTGATGATATTATCAAGTTTGTTTTCCGCCTCCTGCGAAATTTCAAAGCAAAGCGGTTCTGGTTTCCAGGCACTTATATCCAGCCTGAATTGAGGCTGCCCGTAACATTGAAAGGCTCCCCATGTATTGGTATGCCCGAAATTTTTATACACATGTTTTCTTGCCTGGTGTACCGCACTTCCAAAGTTTTTGCCATCAAGCATTTCTTTATAGAACTCTTTTGCAAAAGCAAGCGCTGCCGCATCGTCCACTTCCCATCCCGCCACCACCACGGCTTTTACCCCTTTACGTATGAGCTCTGTACCAATATTGGCTGCCAGTTTATACCTATCGGCAGCGTATGCTTCGGCATAGGAATTTACTTTGCCCAAAAAACAACTGTTTATAAAAACCAATTCTGGTGTTCCTGGCAGTTGAGATATACGGCCTGGTGTTATTAAAACAGGTTCGTTGCTGTCTTTGTCTTTACCGATTACAATGCCTGTTTTTTTACTGTCGTTTTTATCAAAAAAGCCATGAGCGGCAATGTGAATAATTTTATAATCCTGTTTGTACAGGCTTGTAAATATCTTGCTTGGCTTTTCATTTATCAGGGGTAATTCTACATTTATTTTTCCACGGTAGGCCGGTTGGTTTAATAAATCATATACTTCACGGGCTTCCCTTGCAGCGCCGGGCAGTTGTCTTGCTTTTTCAAAACCTTCCAGGTTAGGGTCGCCAATAATTATTACGTTATTGCTTTTTATGGGCGTGCCGGGCTCAAAATCTGTTATGGCCATTTGCCTTATCATGGGTGCCGAAATACACAATGGCTTTTCTGTTTGAGAACCGGTTTGCAGCAGTTCCCACGGAAATGAAGCCGTGTATTTATCTAGCACCCACATAATGGGAGAATTGCGTTTGATGGTTTGTTTAAAGTAAGAAGGTATCAGCAATTCAAATAGTGCCCTCGCTTTTTCATATACCCATTGCTTATTTGTAGATATATCTTCTATAATACTTTCCAGCGGTTTTAAATTATCTGTCAGCTCTTGTTTTTCTTCCCTTGCATTATTGGTACTGCTGTAAAATGATAGTTTGGTAGACGGGGGTGATGTGGCCATATCTGTTTCGGACAAAACAGAAAGGCGTTGCCACCAATCGTTGCCGATATCGTTGAACAAACGCTTACGTGCCCCCGGATTTTTACGAATCATTTTTTCGGCCCAGCCCAAATTCATTCCATCACTGTTGCCACTCATTAATGCGTTGATACTGGTAAAGCATGAAATACTTTTATCTTCATACAATTCTATAAACTCCAGTTCGCTGATGTATAAATCCTGAATACCAGTGAGCGCTATTATATTTTGGTTTGCATTTATCACGCCCTGCATTAATGCACGGCAGGCACTTTCAATGGCCATGCCAGCATACCCGGCACCTATCAACAGAGTAGACAAGCCCAGTTTTTTCTTTTTGCCGTTAGCCAGTTTGGACACATCATTTTTGCAATACGTAAGCAGGTAATGGCTTACCGCTTTTTCAATAGTAAACGTAAGCTGGTAGGCATTTAATGTTTCAGAAAGCCCAAGGCCTACAATTACGCAGCCGGAAAAGTCATTGCTGTCAACGGGGTTTGGGAAATATTCGCTGGAGCCAATCGGGCCCGGATACAGTCCCAGTATGTGTTTATACTGCAATCCTTTTTTAAGATATGCGTTGGCAACTTCTTCCGCATTGTAAATATCGTCGTAAGCAAAATGACCGATCATTACCGGATAGCGGGCAAACATAAGGTCGCCGTGGCTAACGCAAACATTCAGTATGGGCGTATTGGTCTCTTCTGTATTTATCAAATCATCAAGCCCCAGTATGCCGGTTTCTATACTTGCTTCTGATGATTCGAATTCAAATTTTTCTTTACTCTCAAACGAACGTTCGCTTTCTGTAACGGGCAAAGGCTGCCTGCTAAATTCATTGGATGCTGTACTGCCGGTTTTTAAAATTTCCAGTATACCGGTAAAAAGAAATTCTTTTTTTGACAAACCACCATGAGTAGCATTTGTATAAAATAAAGATTTATTTCGATCAATTTTTGCTGGTATGCCTGATGCCCATGTTACACTTTGGTCTCCTTCGGCGGTGGAATAAAACTGCAGCCTTCCGTTTTCAATTTTATAGTCTTTTATTGTTTCCTTGTCTTTGCCGGCTACATACACAATATTGCTGTAATCAATACTGTCAATATTTGCTTTCATTGTTTTTGAATAGGCAGTAAAGTTTTTTAATAAACCTACTGGTATTGTTTCGGTTGAAAGGCCGGAGGCAGTTACAAAATCGTCCCATACTTTTTGGCTACCAAAATCCCGGCTGTCGTGTATTGGAAGCAGATCCAGCAGGCCGGGAAATTTGGAGAACATATTGATAAGCGTGGTTTTGCTGTGTGCAAAATCAATCATGTCGAGTTGCTTGATGATGCTGTCTTTACCACTAAGCACATGAGGAATGCGGTAAGAACCCATCCACGGCGTGCCTAGTAATAATGTACGAAAGTTTGCCTGCTCATTCAGCAGCTTCCACGTGGCGCTGTGGTTTATGATAAGATCCCGAATTACCAAACCGCCCATGGAGTGGCCTGTAAGCGAAACGGTAACAGGAAATTGCTTTTTTAAATCTGTAACCAGTTTAGCTAAGTCATCGCCGGCATTTGCAATTGGCCTGCGCCAGTCGAACGGAAATACCAGTACGTCAAAATCTGCGGAAAGATAATTGGCCAGGTCGCTGTAAGCAGTTTTAATAACACCGGTTGCTTTAATACTATCGGTATCACTTATCACTAATTGGGTAAGGCCGCCCGTGGCAAAGCGCAGGTAGTTTATCCAAATACCTTTTTCGTCTTTTTCTAAAAACGAACCCATAATACCAGGCAACAAAATCACAATCGGCTTTTTACCGCCGGGTTTTACCGGTTTCAGTCTTCCGTTTTCGAGGCCAAATATTCCCCTGTTGGCAGCTGCGTCAAAATTTTCGCCCTGTACTTCTTTAAAGGTTGGTATGCCAGGGCTGCTGGTAAACAAGGCCTGTCTTAATGCATCCCGGGTTGTTTCATTTAAAAAATAATTAAAGTGGTTTGTGTTGGGATTATTGTCAAGATAGTATTGTACGGGGTATTGCCGTTTGGCGCCCTGGTACATAGAGGCAGTGTCTACAATTAAATCATTTTCTTTCCACTTAAAAAAAAATTTTGTGAGGATTATCTTTAGCCCGTTGAGGGACAAACTAAGTTTACCATTGCCTGAGATTACTGCCAGCCTGTTTGTAAAGCCAACCGGGTTTTCATTTTCATCATATTTTTTGTAGGTGTTCATTACTTTTATTACAATAGAGTCGGGGCGTTGTGCTTCAAGTCCTGGCAGTTCTTTAAAACTATTTTTACTGTCAACAGTTTCCGTAATAAGCATTTTAAGTCCTTCAACAAGTGGGGCCAGTATTTTGCCGGAAATATTTATAAGGTTGATGAGGGTATTGATAAATATATCGGTGCGTTCAGATAAAAGCGAAGTACCCCTTGCGGTGGCCGCTACTCTTACAAAGCGGCCAACTTTAATTTTCTTTTTAGCGGCCATGGCGCAGGCTTCGGTTATCCATGTTATTTCTTCATCTCTTCCTTCGTCTTTTAACAACTGCAGGCTTTCTTTCATAAGGCCTTCTTCACTTTCGCAAAAACGCATAAGCAATTCGCCCACAAGGCCACCACGGGAATGTGTAACAACATCAAATGTAGTGTTGGCAGGTAGCGCCTTTATTAAATCATTTGCGTTTTTAATTGGCCCAACCGTAAGTGTACGGTGTTCAAGCGCCAGTATATTATTACCGTAATACTTTAGCAACTCATCCCAAAGTTTACTGCTTTGCAATTCGCCAAAAGCACCTACGGTAGAAGAGGAGGTGCCATGTAAAAACAGCAGGTAAGTTTTGGTGTCCGGTGCATTTGTTTCGGGAGCTTTATATGCAGTAAGTTTAAAGGTTGGCAGCAGGGTATAAAGCCCTTCATTTATTTTTCCATTCGCATCTTTTAATCCACGCTCTTCAATTTTTTCAGCCACTTCCCTAATACCTTGTTTAACCTTGGTTTTTATAAATTTTCGAAACAGTTTTAACGCTATATCGCCTACTAAACTTCTGGATGCATCGTCCGATACAAGCAAGCCGGGCAGTATAGGCGCATCTGCCGCCGAACGGGATTGGTCTTTAAGTTCAGGAAAAATTTCTTTGAGGCTGTTGTTGTCTCCAAACCAGGTGCTGCCATCGTTAAACACCAGTTCTACATAACGGTCATCTTCTATAGTTACAGTGTTTATTTCGGTGGCTGCTCTCGATTGGCTTATCTCATAAGCTTCCTCCAGTTCAAAATACGTTTCCTCCGGTTCAATTAAAACCCCGGAGGCTGCAGCAGCTGCGGCTGTTTGTTTGGTGCCGTAAAGGCGAATGGCGGTAGACATGGTAGTTATATTTTTAAAATAATCAGGCAATAGCAGAAAAAAATCTGTGTGGATTAAAATGCAACAAGTTTATTGTTACACAAAACTCCGGGCTGTACAATACAATTTTGGAAATTAAAGTACTTTTTTAAAGTGGGAAAAGAGGATGTTAATTCGAAAAGTATATATTGGCTGTAACCATAACACGCCGATATCTTTATACAGAATTAAGCATCGAATAAAAGTATAAATTAGGTTTCATATTTGCAATAGCTGGGTGCAATAGAAATTGTTACCATTTTGGTATGGTCTTTTTTTCAGGGCCATAATTTTTTACTTTATGCCATTGCCCGACGTTACAAAAGATAATTGCTGTACGATAATTTGAGGCTGAACTTAAATGGAGTACTATCACCCTGGATTGAAAAGCGTTTTTTATTTCAACCGGAAGATGCGTAACTTATTTTTGACTTTTCTTTTAAAATAAAATATACAATATGAGCAACATCGAATTTCAAGCCATCAATTGGAGTATAATTGAGCCAACTGAACATAAGGGAGCAACAGGGACGTCTTTTTGGAGAACCTTGCAGCTGCCCAGTATCCGCTTACGAATGGTTGAATATTCCCAAGGATATCTTGCTGATCATTGGTGTAAAAAGGGACATATTGTTCATTGCCTTGAAGGAGCGTTTGACAGTGAAATGGAGAATGGCGAAACCATTAGCTTAACACAGGGAACAACCTATATCGTTTCTGATGAATTAAGTTCCCATCGTTCCCTTTCGAAAAATGGCGCCAAGCTGCTTATTATTGATGGAGATTTTTTAAAATAAAAACGGTCGTTGAGATTGTACCCGATTTTACAAACAGTCGTTTTAAAAAATTAAAAATTTCCATTACCTATCATTCAACACTTCTCATACTTTCTGCAATCAGCCTATGAAAATGATGCGTTCCGGATTCTCTCGAAACTGAGTAACGGCCATGTTTGTAAAATCTTGATCCTATTCCTTTTTGCACATTCTCCACTATTTCTTCATCTTCCAATTCTACTTTATCAAGACTGCTGCCAGCACCTTTGTCGTACCGTTCTTCTTTCCACATGTAGGTAATAAATGAAACTCTTGTTTTATTTACCGCCAATGGTTGAACAATGTTTACTGATAATCCCCATGGATAAAAATTGAACATCATATTGGGATACACCCAAAAATAATAAGCTGCCACTTTGCTGCCATAATCTTCCGATGATTCGGGTAAATCAAAACAATCTTCTTCACTTTTTCCAATCCCAATCTGAAGGTTTGATTTGTGGTACAACTCTGTGGTATAGTCACCAAAGCTAAGTGCTGTATTAAGGCTTGCATGTACATAAGGAATGTGAAAACCTTCCAGGTAATTTTCGCAATACAGGGCCCAGTTAGCATCAACCTCAAACGTTTTACTCAGGTCGGCACGATGAATAAAATCAGCTATCGGAATCCAATGAATGCGTTCCATCATTTCCTGGAAATAAACAGGGGCTTCCTCTTTTTTATTTAAAGATGTAAATAATAAATTGCCCCAGTTAAATAAGGGTAGTTTTGTAAGACTGTCTTCTTTACAGGGAAAATCTTCCACTTCCTTAAACTCGGGCATTGAAATAAAATCTCCATTAAGTTCAAACAGGCGGCCATGATATTTGCAACGTAAGTTGTTGGCCTTGCTGCATCCTTTATAAGCTACTATATTTCCCCGGTGGGTGCAAACATTACTAAGGCAATTAATTTGGTCATCTTTATCATGCGTCAGCATCAAGGGCTCGTTCAGGTAGCCTTCCAGCAGGGTAAAGGGCTCTATATCGCCTGGAAATTTTACCGTTTCTTTACTTATGATAAATTGCCAGGAAGTCGCAAATATTTTTTCCCGGGCAATTTCAAAATATTCAGAGGAAGTATAAAAAGCAGGATCCAATGTTTTGGCTTTTGCAATATTGGGATCAACAAATAAGGGAGTCATACAGGTAGTTTTTTTGTTCCTCAAGATACAGCATAGGGTTTTAAAAATAAATGCTTCAATTATTATTTTACAAAGAGGTTACCAGTAACTTTATTTTTTATGAGCACAAATAATTTAAATGGGAGAGGTTGAAATAATTTCCGGAAGAGGATTACTGGTCATTCACGCCAGCCTGTTTTTTTACGGACGGGCTGCAACAGAAGATGTGAGCAGGCAGATTGCTGAAGATATAGCACAGCATTGGAACCAACCCGGAAGTCGTGTTCAACTGCGGCAGCAATTGTACCAGCTGCATTTTGCCATGGAGGGTATTTTTGCTCCATGGCTTACTCCGCCAATGGTATACGAAAATACCAATCCAAGAAATAACTATTTCCGGATAGAAAACGAATCCCCGGTAGAAGTATCTTTTGTAGATGGTATTGGCTGCAATACGGGTTATTTTAAACTGGCAAATCTTTTGCAAACTTCCACTACTGCGGCACATGAATATGGCCACAGCATTGGGTTACAGCATCCGGCCAACTTGGATATAAGAGGAAAAGGGATTCCGGGTATTATGTATCCGAGAGGCACTATTGTTGATCAACCCTATCAATACAACCCCGCTGCACAATTAGGCGAACCAGGTTCTACCATCAACCCACATACAAGAAAAGTAATGCAACAGGATATTGATAATTTGCAGTTGCAGATGTTGTCATTCAACCAAGATGGATTTGCAGTTTTAGGCGATTTTACTTCCATTTGGCATCAGGCGTTTTAATATTCAGTAAGGTTGATTCCGTATTTTTTAATCAGCATTGCCGATTAAAGAATTAATCTTTTAATGCTTCCAAAAATTCAACTTCCTTTTATTTGTTTTTATTTGAAAAGCCATTCATACTATTTTTACTTTACTCAGTCTGTAAAATCCTTTATCTTCCAAGTTCAAAATTTTTCTTTCTCCATGTCTATTCTTGAAGTAAAAAATTTACATAAAAATTACGGTAAAATTCAGGCACTAAAAGATGTTAGTTTTAGCGTACCCAAAGGCACAGTTTTTGGAATACTGGGACCCAATGGTAGTGGGAAAACAACCTTGCTCGGCGTTATTACAGATATTTTAAAAGCTTCGGCAGGCACCTATACTTTATTTGATGAAAACCCAACAGCACATCACCGCAGCCTGATGGGTACTTTTTTGGAAACGCCCAATTTTTATCACTATTTATCTGCCGTTAAAAATTTAGAAATTGCAGCCGCCATTAAACAGCGGGGAGCCGGAGATATTGAAAGGGTATTGGAAATAGTAAATCTTACGCAGCGTAAAAACAGTAAGTTCAGCACTTATTCCTTGGGTATGAAACAACGCCTTGCCATCGCATCCTGCCTGTTGGGAAATCCGGATGTGCTGATATTGGATGAACCTACCAATGGACTTGATCCGGTTGGTATTGCTGAAATAAGGGAGCTGATTAAAAAATTACAGCAAGAAGGAAAAACCATCATCATGGCTAGTCACATGCTGGATGAAGTGGAAAAAGTATGCACACATATGGCCATACTGAAAAAGGGCGAACTGATTGTAACAGGCAGGGTAGATGAAATACTTTCTCATGAAGAAATTGTAGAAATCGGCGCCGAAAGTCTTTCTCAGTTGCAGCAAGCGGTTACGCTGTTTAATGGTTACAACAGCCAAAAATCAGCAGGAAAAAGGATACTGTTATATTATCCGGTTGGCGAGGCTAACCTGGCGCAAATTAATCAACACTTTTTTACCCAGGGTGTTGTGCTTACCCACCTGCTGGTAAAAAAGAAAAGTCTTGAATCAAAATTTTTTGAACTTACTAATTAATATTATTGTGGTACAATTATTAAAAATAGAATGGCTTAATGTAAAACGTTACGCCGCATTTATTGTAATCAGCTTTTTTTTTATTGTGGGTATAGTGGCATCTAATTACATTGTTTATGCTGTAAAGAAAAATGTAATTGACAAAGCAGATCCTACTGGCTTGTTATCCTCCGCCAGCCCCTACGATTTTGATAGTGTATGGCAAACCAGCAGTTATGTGAGTGGCTGGCTGTTGCTGCTGCCCGGGCTTTTGTTAATTATGCTGATTACAAATGAATTTAGTTTTAAAACTCATCGGCAAAATATTATTGACGGGTGGAGCCGGGAACAATTTATTAACGTAAAAATTACTATTGCAGCGATAGTGGCCTTGGTAGCCACCCTGGTGGTGATAATTACAGGATTAATTTTTGGCTTTGCATCCGGCACTTCCTTTTCGCTTACTCATTTTGAAAGTGTAGGTTTCTTCTTTTTAAAGGCACTCACCTATAATATGATTGCTTTGCTGATAGGAGTGCTGGTACGAAAAACAGGGTTTGCCATCGGCCTGTTTTTTGTGTATCTCTGGTTCGAAAACTTTGCTTCCACGATGCTGGAAGTACTCGCCTACAAACTGAAAGAGTGGTATAAATTTGATGCTGGTAACCTGGGCGATTACCTGCCCATGAATGCATCAGATGGTTTATTACATATACCCAGGACAAGCCTTGGAGACATGGCAAAAAAAGCTGCCCAGGTACCGCATGATTACATGTACGTAAGTTTTGCCTTTGCCATTATTTATTTGGTTGGTTTTTATGTATGGAGTAAAAACAGGGTTATTACAACGGATTTATAATCGCCTTTCGTCAGTAAACCGAATGATTTTCGCTAAAAAAAGCCCGGTTTTAACCGGGTGTTTTTTTAGGTGGGTTTACATAATTGTTGCAAGGCATGCTCTATATCCGGGTATAAAAATGTAAACCCAGACTGCCTTATTTTTTCACAGGTAACCGTTGTACTTTTTAAAACTTCAACACTGCTGTCGCCCAGCATTAGCTGCAACACGAAAGCCGGTACGTAAGCTGCAATAAAAAATTTCCCTTTCATTATTTTGGCCAGTTCCATTGTCAGCACTTTATTGCTAACCGGTTCCGGTGCCACCGCATTGTAACTACCACTCATTAATTCATTTTCTATTCCAGCAATATACATCCTGCAAAGATCATCAATGTGTATCCAACTTACCATTTGTTTGCCATTACCGAGAATGCCAGCAATCCCCATTTTAATCGGTTTTTTAAATTCTGTTAATGCTCCGCCATCACTACTCAAAACAATACCGGTTCGTAATTTAACCAATCGGATTCCTAGCTTTTGTACCGGTTCAATACTTTCTTCCCAAAGTTTACAAGTTTCACCTAAAAAGTCGGTTGCAGGTTTATCAGTTTCCAAAAACCCTTTTTGCTTACCTACGTTTATAACATCTGCACCGTACCAGCCTATAGCACTTGCACTAATTACAGCTTTTACTTTGTTGGTATTATTTTGCAATGTTGCAACTAATAATGCACTGCTTTGTGTTCTGCTATTTTTTATTTCTTTTTTGTAGGCATTTGTCCATCTTTTATCTACCACACCTGCACCCGCCAAGTGAACAACATAATCAGCTTTTTGAATAGCCTGCACATCGATGGTTTGGGATGATACATCCCAGGAGGCGTATTCAACTTGTTTTTGTGTAGCTGCAGGTATTTTCCTTGTTAGAATAATTACCTTATATCCTTTTGAGTTTAAATGATGGGTGAGCCTGCGCCCAACAAGACCGGTACCGCCTGTAAGTAAAATTGTTTTCATGTTGATAATTGAAAGTACAAGGTATGTTTTTAGGAATAATCTATCTAATGTCGGCAACAAAATTAATGACAAACAAAGGGCATAAAAGTTTTATGCATTGTAAAATACGAGACTGCCTTGATTCCTTCAAAAAAATATTTACCTGTTAAATGTAAAATCAGCCATAGAAGCATCTTACGATTATTATAACAATTTCTTTAGGCATTATTATGTAATTTTATAACTTAAATTTTCAATATTTATGAAGCGGTGTTTTTACTTTACCTTGTTTTTTGCAGTATGCAGTTCCTGGGCTTTTGCACAGCAAATTGTTTTTTCTGAACCTATCAGTGAAGATAACCGGGATATGAATTTTGATATTATCGGTAGGGTAAATAGCAATATCATTATTTTTAAAAACCTGCGTTATAAATACTCACTAAATGTTTACAACGACAGTATGGTATTGAAAGATAAGGCAGAACTTGACTTTTTACCGGGAAAGGTATTTAATGTGGATTATGTTGCCTATCCTGATTTTTTTTACCTGATCTACCAGTACCAGAAAAAAAGTATTGTTTATTGCATGGCTGTAAAAATGGATGCTGATGGAAAAAAAATGAGCGAACCGATAGAGCTTGATACCACTCATATTGGTGGCTTAGGCGACAATAAAATATATTCAACTATAAATAGTGACGACAGAAAAAAAATAATGGTTTTTAAAATTCAAAAAAAAGAAGATAAATACCATTTTGTAACCATTCTTTTCGATGACCAGTTGCAGATGTTACACAAATCAAGGCAAGATCTTGAATACGACGACAACAAGAGCACCTTCAGTGATTTTTTATTGGATAATGAAGGGAATTTTATTTTTTCTGCGGCCGTTAAAAATGGTAGCCGTTCTTATTATTCTTCACTTTATCTTCTTACCAAGGCCCCCAAATCTGACAACTTTTTATCACATACTTTAAATCTCAACAAATCATTTGTTGATGAAGTAAAAATTAAAATCGACAACCTAAACAAACGTTATATACTTAATTCGTTTTTTTACAAAGAATCTAACGGACCAATTGATGGGTTATTTTGTTCAATTTGGGATGCCACCGGCGATAGTGTCAATGCAACTGTTTTTAGTCACTTTGAAAATGATTTAAGAACGATGGCTAAAAATAGCGGGAATGTGAAAAATGCGTTCAACGATTTCTTTATCCGGAATATTATTTTAAAAAAAGATGGCAGTTTTATCCTACATGCAGAAGATTATTCGAGCCAATCCAATGGTTTAAATAATTGGAATCGTAATGATTATTTATATGGCTCGCCTTTTCTGAATTCTTATAATTATTACAATTATTACAACCCCGGTTTTGGCGGTTATTACAGGCCTTATGGTTTATTTGGAAACGGAATGGGATCTCCTCAAAACACCCGCAATTACTACGACAATATTTTAGTGTTGAGCATAGCAAAAAATGGTATTCCTGAATGGACCAACATTATTCCTAAACAACAATATTCCGACGATAAGGATAATCACCTTTCTTACAGTACTTTTTCTACTGGCAGTGAACTTCATTTTATATTTAATGATATTACCCGCCGGGATAAGTTGCTAATGGATAAAACCCTTTCATTAGATGGTACGCTCAAACGAAATCCTACCCTGCGTACGTACGATCAGGGCTATGAATTTATGCCTCGATTTGCAAAAAAAATCGGGCCCCGGCAAGTGATTATTCCCAGTACGGTAAGGGGGAAAATATGTTTTGCTAAAGTTGATTTTTAAACCTTACAAAAATCGATACCATTCCGCTAACGGGTATGTTTCAAACAAGTAACAGTATTCGTATAGTGAAGATTTGTGCACTTTATAATATCATGTTTAATCATTCATTTTTTTTACAAATTTATAATGCTCATTTTTGCAATTATTAATTATAAAATATAATTGTGACAGGCACTTTTAAGGCCAACAATCCTTACAATACTTTTTTGCTGTTAGTTTATGGCATTTTGCTTAAGTTGCCTGTCTTTATCCACCATATAGATAAACCGGTACCGCAGCAAACGGATGGTTTTTTATTTAATCAACTGCTCCTTCAGCTAAACTCAATTGGAACTTCACTGCCGGCTATTTATCCATTGATAACCTTTTTGTTGTTATATACACAGGCTATTTCATTTAACCAGTTAGCCAATGGGCAACGGTTAATGCAGAAGCCTAATTACCTCACAGCAATGGCTTACCTGCTAATCACCTCTTTATTTAGCGAGTGGAATGTGCTATCGGCTCCGCTTATTGTAAATACATTGATGATATGGGTTTGGGCACGTATGAGTAGCCTAAA
This sequence comes from Chitinophagaceae bacterium, assembly GCA_025360525.1. Lineage (GTDB taxonomy): Bacteria > Bacteroidota > Bacteroidia > Chitinophagales > Chitinophagaceae > Ferruginibacter. Next base: position 14,777 of record JANYCA010000033.1, read on the forward strand.
TAATACACGAAATGTTTCAGCAACGCTTTTTAATATTGGTTTTGCAATAGGCATCGCTACCTTTTTTTATTTTCCTTCCATAGCATTTGCTATATTGATGATAGTTGGTTTAATTGTAACAAGGCCCTTTCAATTAACTGAATGGTTACTTTCTCTATTGGGTATTGTTACGCCGTATTATTTTTTATTGGCTTATATATTTTTAACTGATAAATGGAAGGGCTTTCAGTTACCCGGCTTTTCGCTGAGTTTACCGCATTTTTATGAATCAAAGTGGGCATTAGCTGCAATCATTATTGTACTGTTTGCTTCTATTGTTGGCCTGATTTTTATCAGGCAAAACTTTTTAAGGCAGTTGGTGCAAACCCGTAAAAGCTGGAACCTTGTTTTTTTATATTGTTTTGTGGCGGTATTTATTCCTTTTATTAATGCGGCCCACAGTTTTCAATATTGGATATTGTGTGCAGTACCAGTTTCTGCATTTGTTGGCTGTGCATTTTTGTATCCCCAAAATAAATGGTTTCCACAATTGTTGCATTGGCTGATGGTGGCTTTTGTTTTAGCATTTGGATATTTTGTGCGATAATAAAAATTCCTTTTTTATTATTTAATAATACTTTTGCCTCCTGCAATTGTACTTTAAAGGGTATTTACTGTTCATCTATTTTTTAAACAGACAAACATTGTACGGTTGTAATGCACAGTTTTTCATCAACCCAACCAATCACCTGTAAACTATATCACATATATTATGAAATTTGGAGTAGTAATTTTCCCGGGTAGCAACTGCGACAGGGATATGATAGAAGCACTTGAAACCAATTTAAACCAGGAGGTTATTTCACTTTGGCATAAGGATAAAGACATCAGCGTGTTTACAACTGGTGATTGTATTGTACTGCCCGGTGGTTTCAGTTATGGCGATTACCTGCGTTGCGGTGCTATTGCCAAATTCAGCCCTATGATGCAAAGTGTAATTGAATTTGCTAACAAAGGAGGAATGGTGCTGGGCGTATGTAATGGCTTTCAGATTTTATGCGAAAGTGGTTTGTTGCCCGGCATATTGTTGCGCAACGAACAGCAACAATTTGTTTGCAAAAATGTATTTATAAAAGAAGCTGCAACTGAAGGTTCCTCAGCACTTAGGATTCCGGTAGCACATGGTGAAGGAAGATATTTTGCAGATACTGCCACATTAGAAAGCATGGAGATGCACCGCCAGATTATTTATCGTTTCTGTGATGAAAAGGGCAGCATTCATCCGGCAGCTAATCCAAACGGAGCTATTCACAATATTGCCGGTATCTGTAACAAAGAAAGAAATGTTTATGGCATGATGCCGCACCCCGAAAGAGCCTGCAACCCGCTGTTGGGTAATGTAGATGGGATAAAAGTTTTCAATCATTTGTTTCAGCTAAACTAATGTTAAAAGGGCCTAATGTAGTTTTTGTTACAACTTAGGCACAATACTGGGATGTAACTTTAATTAAAATATAAACATGAAAGAAATATTTTACACAACACTATTACTAATAACAGGGTCCACTGTTATGGCACAGATGCCAGACCCGGTTAAATGGTCGTATACTGCAAAAAAAATTGCTGACAAAACCTACGAAGTTCACATAACGGCAGCCGTACAAAACACCTGGCATCTGTACTCTCAAAATCAGCCTGCAGACGCTATCAACCAGCCAACAGAAATTCTTTTTAAAAAAAATCCGCTGATAACCCTTAAAGGCGCTGTAAAAGAAGTGGGTAAGATGCAGCTTTTTAGAGATGAAAAGTTAAAAATATCTGCCAACCAGTTTGCCGGAAAAGTAGATTTTATTCAAATAGTAAAATTAAAATCAAATTCAAAAACAAGTGTGGTGGGTAGTGTTGAATACCAAACATGTGATGATAAAAAATGTCTTCCACCGAAAAAGATAGATTTTAGTGTTGCTTTAAACTAACTTAGTTAATCGCCAATAAATAAAACGGGTTCTTTATAAGAACTCGTTTTTTGTAAATGCCTAATTGTAATGTATGAGAAAACAATTTTTACTACTGCTGATTTTGTTTATTCCTTTTGCTGTTTTTTCGCAGGATAGCTCCACTACTGCCGTTTTTAACTGGACAGTGAAAGCCAATAAATTAGCCGACAAAAAATACGAACTCCTTTTTTCATCCACAGGTGGGGCCGGTACCCAGGTATTTGCACCATCGCAGGATCTTGATGGAACAGCATCTGTTGAATTGATTTTTAATGACAGCAGTATACAATTAGAAAGCTTTGTTGCTACCGGCAACACAAAAACAATCACTTCTCCCCTTTTTAATAATAAGCAATTGATGGTATCGGAAGGCAATGCAAACTGGAAAGCGGTTGTTGAGTTTAAAAATGCCGTGCCGGCACAATTGCTGGGGAAGCTATCCGTTTTTTTCAACAGGGGAGAGGAGTTTTCTCCAGATTTGCCCTTTGCTTTCAACACAGTTTTGGAAGGCGGTGTGGCTTCCGGTATTAAAATAAAAATAGCAGCGCTGGATATAAAAAACCCTGTAAATAATTGTGGAGATGAGGGTACTCAAAACAAAAGTATCCTTGCAGTTTTTTTATTGGGATTTTTGGGTGGATTAATTGCGCTGGTGACACCCTGTGTTTTTCCGATGATACCCGTTACCGTAACCTTTTTCACCAAAAAATCGCAGAGCAGGAGTAAAGGAATTTCAAATGCAATATTTTATGGCTTATTTATCTTTCTAATTTATGTTGCCATTACCATTCCGTTTCATATTGCCAGCAAAACCATCAGCCCCGAGATATTCAATAATATCTCTACCAATGTATGGCTTAACCTTATCTTCTTTGCTGTATTTGTTTTATTTGCCTTGTCATTTTTTGGTTTATTCGAAATTGTTTTACCCTCGTCCATTGCTAATAAAGCAGATTCAAAATCGGGCTTAGGTAACGTAGCCGGTATATTTTTTATGGCGGGCACACTGGCCATTGTATCTTTTTCCTGCACTGGTCCCTTGCTGGGCACTTTATTGGCAAACGTTGCAAACGAAGGGCCATGGCCGCTTACAGCAGGAGCTGCCGGCTTTGGATTGGCATTGGGTTTACCTTTTGCTTTATTTGCTATGTTTCCCAACTGGCTGCAATCATTGCCAAAATCCGGCGGCTGGATGACGGATGTAAAAGTGGTGCTTGGCTTTGTTGAGCTTGCCCTGGCGGTAAAATTTTTGGCTAACGCAGATAATGTAATGCAGTGGGGTATTTTAAAAAGAGAAATATTTGTTGGTATGTGGATTTTGATTAGTGCAATGATCGTGTTGTATTTAATGGGCTGGTTAAAAATTGGTCATGGTAGCCCTGTAAAGAAATTTTCAAAAATCCGGATTGCTTTTATCGTTTTATTTGCAGCAACCACATTGTATTTAATGCCGGGTATTACCAATACCCGTGCAGCAAGTTTGGGGCTGATGAGTGGTTTTCCACCACCGCTATCTTACAGTATTTACAAGCACCATGTATTAATTACCGAAGGCATTAAGCCTTTGCACAATGAATATGAAAAAGCACTGGCCCATGCAAAGGCAGAACATAAACCTTTGTTGATTGACTTTACAGGCTGGGCTTGTGTTAACTGCCGCCGTATGGAAGAAAAAGTGTGGACGAACAAAGAAGTGGATAGCTTGATGCGTACTAAATTTGTGGTGGTTTCTTTGTACGTTGATGAAAAAACAAAACTGCCTTCTACAGAGCAAACCGTTTACAAAACCAGCAGTGGCAACAACAAGCCTATTTTGTCAGTTGGGGATAAATGGGCTACTTTTCAAACAGAAAATTTTAACGCCACTTCGCAACCACAATATGCTATTATCAATGCAGATGAAATTGCTTTAACCAAAACAAAATTTTATACCCCAGAGCCTACAGAATTTGCCAATTGGTTAAAGTGTGGATTAGAAGCATTTGACAAAATCAAAAAATAAATGCTGTCATCTTTGTCATTATTCATTTAAAAAAATAAGTGCAAAAATAAAACCCTCCGTAATTGGAGGGTTTAGTGTTTTAAGACACTTCATTAGTAATGAAAGTGCTTTCAGGGGTTTTGTAAAAGTTTAATTCTATAAAGCTATTTGTTTTTCAACCATCATCTTGCGCATGTTGATAAGGCCATACCTCATTCTGCCCAAAGCAGTGTTGATGCTGCAGTTGGTGAGTTCTGCAATTTCTTTAAAACTTAAATCTGCATAATGGCGCATAATAATCACTTCACGTTGGTCTTCGGGAAGCAAGTCAATCATTCTGCGTACACGATCGTGGCTTTGACTTTGCATCATTTTTGTTTCTGCACTTGGCTCGCTAAAGTTCAGTACTTCAAAAATGTCACGATCGTCACTTGTTTTAATGCTTGGGCTACGTTTTACTTTCCTAAAATGATCTACACACATATTGTGTGCAATACGCAGCGCCCATGGTAAAAATTTTCCTTCATCTGTATAGCGGCCACCCTTAAGTGTGTCGATGATACGGATAAAAACATCCTGGAAAAGATCTTCCGCTAAATATTTGTCTTTTACCAACAAATAAATAGATGTGTAAATTCTGTCTTTGTAACGTGTTACTAAAGTGGAAAGGGCGTCGGAGTTTCCATCGATGTACAGGTGTACCAACTGTTGATCAGTTGAGCTGGTTAGGCATTTCATAATTTTTCGGTTTAGGTTTGTTATAGATTTGGATAGATAACCAATAAAAAATTTGGAGAGAAGGTAGCGGATAAAGCCTTTGAGACTGGCTTTTAGCGTTTCACTTTAATCAGATATTGGTTTGATAAAAGTAGACGTATTTCGATTAGCACCAAATTTATTTTAACATTATTTTGCAATAATAGAAAAATAGAGTACTAGTGCTTTGATAACTGCTGAAACTACGGTACTTATTCACGTAGAAATACGGTGTAATTTTTCTTTTTCACCGTTTTAAACTTGTTGGGCGGTATTTTTGTAGTTAATATTATTATGGCAACTAAATCAATCGGTAAAACTAAAAAAGATAAATCTACTCCATCTGTACAAGGCATATATATAAAAGGGGCAAGAGTTCACAACTTAAAAAATGTTACAGTTACTATTCCCCGCAACAAGCTGGTAGTTGTTACAGGTGTATCCGGCTCAGGAAAATCTTCCTTAACTATTGATACCTTATTTGCAGAAGGACAGCGCCGCTATGCAGAAAGTTTGAGTGCGTATGCCAGGCAGTTTATGCAGCGCATGAACAAGCCGGATGTAGATTATATCAAAGGTTTATGCCCTGCGATCGCCATTGAGCAAAAAGTAATTACCCGTACACCACGTAGCACCGTGGGCAGTATGACGGAGATTTATGATTACCTGCGACTGTTGTTTGCAAAGGCAGGAAAAACCATTTCTCCCATTAGTGGCAGGGAGGTAAAAAAAGATGATGTAGCCGATGTATTAAAAGCTATTACCCATTTGCCTGATGGGAGCAAAGTATTGATAATAGTTCCCTTTAAGCAACATCCAAAAAGGGATGTAAAGGAAGAGCTGAATATCTTATTGCAAAAGGGTTTTACAAGAGTTGCCTTCCCCAACCCCTCCAATGGTGAGGCTCTGGAGCCTCAGCGGATTGAAGATTTGCTGGAAATGTCCGAAATAGAATTAAATACATCAACCTACATACTGGTAGACCGCCTGGTTACAAAAGAATTTGATGAAGATGATCTTCACCGTATATCCGATTCTGTTGGCACAGCTTTTTACGAAGGTGAAGGAGTGATGATGATTGAAATAAACGGAAAAGAAATATTGCATTTCAGTAATAAGTTTCAGCTGGATGGAATTCAGTTTGAAGAGCCCGTGCCTAATTTGTTTTCTTTCAATAATCCATATGGAGCGTGCCCGGTATGCGAAGGCTTTTCGCAGGTGTTGGGTATAGATCCCGATTTGGTAATACCCAATAAGCAACTGAGTTTATTCGAAGGTGCCGTTGCTCCATGGAAGGGTGAAAAAATGGGGCTTTGGAAAGAAGCGTTTATAAGAGCCGCAAAAAATTTTGGTTTTCCCATTCACAAGCCCATTATTGATTTAACAACTGATCAGTACACCATACTTTGGGAAGGCAATCAATATGCAGAAGGTATCAATGATTTTTTTAGAGAGGTGGAACAAAATTTATATAAAGTACAGTATAGGGTTATGCTCAGCCGCTATCGGGGCCGCACTATTTGCCATGAATGTAAAGGTTACCGCCTTCGTAAAGAAGCCCTGTATGTAAAAGTTGGCAACAGGCACATTGGAGAACTCTGCGCCATGCCTGTAAGAGATTTACAGCAATGGTTTTATCAGCTTGAATTAAGCGACTACGATAAGCAGGTTGCTAAAAGGATATTGATAGAAATTCATCACCGCCTAAAAACTTTGATGGACGTGGGTTTGGGATATTTAACCCTTAGCCGCCTCGCCAATTCACTCAGTGGCGGCGAAAGCCAGCGCATACAACTTACCCGTAGCCTCGGCAGTAATCTTACCAACTCCTTATACATTTTAGACGAGCCTTCTATTGGTCTGCATAGCAGGGATACCAAACGGCTGATTGCTGTATTGAAAGAACTGAGAGATCTTGGAAACACCGTTGTGATTGTGGAACATGATGAAATGATAATGAGAGAAGCCGATTATATCATTGATATGGGCCCGCTTGCTAGTCATCTTGGAGGGGAAGTAGTGGCAGAAGGCAATTACGATGAACTGATAAAAAATGAAAAAAGTCTTACAGGTAAATATTTAAGTGGTGCGATGGAAATAGAAGTGCCCAAACAATTGCGTAAATGGAACCGCAGTATTACCATTGAAGGTGCCAGGCAAAATAACTTGCAAAATATTACAGTAGAGTTTCCATTGAATGTATTGTGTGTGGTGAGCGGTGTTAGCGGTAGCGGAAAAACCACCCTTGTGAAGCAGATACTTTATCCTGCTTTACAGAAATTAAAAGGGGAGGGTGTAGACAAGCCGGGCATGCACAAGGCTTTAAAAGGCGATATGGATAGCATTGCGCAAGTTGAAATGATTGATCAGAACCCTATTGGAAAATCGTCCCGTAGCAACCCTGTTACTTATATAAAAGCATACGATGAAATAAGGGAATTGTACAGCAAACAGCCATTGAGTAAAATGAGAGGCTTTTTGCCCAAGCACTTTTCTTTTAATGTAGATGGTGGTCGCTGCGACGCTTGTAAAGGGGAAGGCGAGCAAATTGTAGAAATGCAGTTTTTGGCAGATGTACATCTTACCTGCGACGTATGTGGTGGCAAAAGGTTTAAAGAAGAAGTACTTGAAGTAACTTTCAAAGGTAAAAATATTTACGATTTACTTGAATTGAGTGTGGATGAAGCCATTAGTTTTTTTTCAGGAGATGCAAAGAACAAGCATGATAAAGATGCTATTGATGTTGCAGCAAAAATTCAGCCTTTAAGTAATGTTGGTCTTGGTTATGTAAAGCTTGGCCAAAGCAGCAATACACTTTCTGGTGGCGAAGCACAAAGGGTAAAATTAGCCTCGTTTTTGGGCAAAGGAAAAGGGGCTGGTAACATCCTTTTTATTTTTGATGAACCAACGACTGGCCTACATTTTAATGATATAAAAAAACTATTGGCCTCTTTTAATGCATTGATAGAACAGGGCCATAGCATACTGGTGATAGAGCACAATACAGATGTAATTAAAAGTGCCGATTGGGTGATAGACCTTGGCCCCGAAGCAGGAGATGCCGGAGGTAACCTCGTGTTTGCAGGCAAGCCTGCTGATTTAAAAAATTGTAAGGAAAGTAATACAGGTAAATTTATGTAAAGACTACCTCAACCGGTCACTATCTTTAATTAATTTTTCATCACTGGTAATACCCCTTGCGGCCAGCACAAAAAATAACAGGATGCACATGTGCAGAATGGACGTTAGAGAATAAGTACCTTGTGTAAATACACCTGCTTTTTTGTAATACAAAAAAATTAAAACAGCTTCTGCCAAGATACCCACCAAACACAAACGCAATTGTGTTTGCCTGTTCTTATACAAACCGATTGCTACAAATGCTAATACTGCAACAGTGATAGTCACCAGTAATATCAGTATGCCAGCACTTTTACCTGATAACTCATGATATGTAATTAACGGGTCGTTGATGCCGCTGTAAAAAGGAAATTGTATGGTAAGTAAAACAGCAATGCCTGCCAATAAAAGCCAGATGGTTTGGATGCGTTGTATCATAAAAAAATTTGTAACGAAATTAAATCAAATGCATCATAACAGAACACAGGAGCAAATTTTAAAATGCTTTATTCAACTTATCAGTAGCTTTTTTTATTAAGCATTTATTAAGCGGTAGTTCTTTCAATTTTGGATTCATAGCCTTGGAGGTAAGGCTTCGCCTATTGAATGCACCAGTTACAGGATAGTTTATGTGTACATACTAAACCCATTTTGCTATTAACAAAGTGGGTTTAGTAATAAATTATTTTTTTTCCATTACAACTATCGTAAAAATCACCGGCAGCATAAAGCTTTTGCTCTAAATTCTAACCCCCTAAACTCTAAACAATCTAAACCCTTAAACTACCTTCAACCATTTTCAACCACCTTCAACTGTCTTCAACCATTTCCAACTTCTACCCCAACTCCGGGTACAAACTAAACTGGCTCATAAATTCATTTACCTGCCCACGTACTGTGGTGATTATATTTTCATCATCTGCATTCATCAGTACATTATCGATCGCATTTACCACAAATTGCATGTGTTCTTCTTTTAATCCCCGGGTAGTAATGGCAGGTGTTCCAATACGAATGCCCGATGTTACAAAGGCACTTTTATCATCAAAAGGCACCATATTTTTATTTAGGGTGATGTCGGCTTTTACCAGTGCCTGTTCTGCTTTTTTACCGCTGATATTTTTGTTACGGAGGTCAATCAGCATCAGGTGATTGTCGGTACCGCTGCTAATTAGCTCGTATCCTTTTTCTACAAAAGCTTTGGCCATGGCCTGTGCATTGTTTATTATTTGTTGAGCATAGGTTGCAAATTCATCCGTTAATATTTCACCAAATGCAATGGCTTTGCCAGCAATGATATGCTGTAGCGGTCCACCCTGTATGCCGGGGAAAACAGCCATGTCTATCAGGTTACTCATCAGGCGGGTATTGCCTTTTGCATCTTTTAAACCAAAAGGGTTTTCAAAATCTTTTTTCATTAAAATAATACCGCCCCTTGGCCCACGCAGGGTTTTGTGGGTGGTAGAAGTTACAAAATGACAATGTTCAAAAGGTGAATTCAACAAGCCTTTTGCAATTAACCCGGCAGGGTGCGCCATATCGCATTGCAAAAAAGCACCCACCTCGTCAGCTACTTTTCTTATTCTTGCATAATCCCAGTCACGACTGTAGGCACTGGCACCGCAAAAAATTAATTTTGGTTTAAATTCTCTCGCTTTTTGTTCGAGTGTATCGTAATCTATTAAGCCGGTTTCTTTTACCACTCCATAAAAATGTGCTTCGTATAATTTGCCGGAATAATTAACCGGGCTGCCATGGGTAAGGTGTCCGCCCATGCTAAGATCCAATCCTAATATTTTATCACCCGGCTGTAGTATGGCCAAAGCCACGGCTGCATTGGCTTGTGCGCCGCTATGGGGTTGCACATTGGCGTAATCGCAGTTAAAAATTTGTTTTATTCTGTCAATGGCTAATTGCTCTGTTTGATCTACCATCTCACAACCGGCATAATAACGCCTGCCGGGATAGCCCTCTGCATACTTGTTAGTCATAACTGAACCACAGGCCTGCATTACTTGTAAGGAAGTGAAATTTTCCGAAGCAATCAGTTCAATACCATGACGCTGGCGTGCCAGTTCTTTGTTGATTATATCAAAAACCAATGTATCTCTTTGCATGTATTTTATTTATGGTTGCAAATATACTAACCACTCATAACTTATATGCAGTATGTGGAGAAGGGGTTGAAAGTTGTTGCGGAAGTTTGAAGGGTTGAATATTGTTGAATGTTGTTGAATATGGTTGAATGTTGTTGAATTTGTTTTCATTAAAATTTTAGAGCTATTTATCCTGGTAATAGGGTACACAAAACGAATGAAAGGGTTTTTGTGCCGCATTATACCATGTATCTTTTACACAAAAATCGCTACATTCACATTCCGTTAACAAAAACCAGCAGACTATTGTAAATTAAATATCCACTTACCAACGGATAACCAATGTAACATGAAGGCAATTATTCCCGTAGCAGGTGCAGGCACCAAGTTGCGACCACATACATACACACAGCCCAAGGCACTTATTCCTTTAGCAGGTAAAACCGTTTTAAGTATCATTGTAGATCAGCTTTATGAAGCAGGAATCAATGATTTCATTTTTATCCTTGGATACCTCGGCGATAAAATTCAGGATTATATAAAAGCTAAATATCCCCAGCTAAATTGCCATTTTATTTATCAGAATGAACGAAACGGAACAGCCTATGCTGTTGATCTTGCAAAGGAAATTATAGGTAGTGATGAAGAGGTTTTTATTGTTCTGGGAGATACGATTGCTGAATACAATGTTAAAGAAGTTATTGAGGCGCCCTTTTCTATGCTGGGGTTGAAAAAAGTAGATGACCCACGTAATTTTGGAGTGGCAGAAATTGATGAAAAGGGAGTAATAACAAGGGTGGTAGAAAAGCCAGCTATCCCCAAAAGCAACCTGGCGCTAGTGGGAATTTATAAGATTAAAGAAACCTCTTTGTTATTTTCCTGTATAAAAAGAATTATTGAAAAGGGGGATAGAACTTTGGAGGAGTTTAGTCTTACCGATGCATTGGAATGCATGATACAGCGGGGTGCCCACTTTAAGTTTTTTAAAGTGCAGAGCTGGTTCGACTGTGGTAAAAAAGAAACGCTGCTGGAATCGAATGCTACCTTGTTAAAAAAATTTGGCGGTAAAGTGGCCGGGATTGAAAATTTCGAAAATACCATCATCATACCACCGGTAAGTATTGGTGAAGGATGCGATATCAGAAACTCCGTTATTGGCCCCAATGTTTCAATTGGTGAACACACCATCCTCAACTATACCATCGTTAAAGAATCTATCATCGGCTCTTATTCTAAATTGTATGATGTGGTATTGGACGATTCCTTAATAGGCAGCGATACAGGCATCAAGGGTGAAACCCGATCACTCAACATCGGAGATAATACGGACATTGATTTGGGGTAGGAAGAAGAAGTTGAATGTTGTTTATTTTGGTTGAATGATGGTTTAATATGGTTGAATGATTGTTTAATATGGTTTAACGTTGTTTAAGATGGTTGAATGATTGTTTAATATTGGTTGAATGTTGTTGAAGATGGGGCAGTCAATTTTAAAAATTAATTTGTTCCCATTACATCAACATTAACCCTTCAACGACTTTCAGCCTTAAACAAGTTTCAACTACTTTCAACCCTGAACAGTTTTCAACTCCCTTAAACCTTAAACAATTTTCAACTACATTTAACAACATTCAACTTCATCAAGCCTCAAGTGACCAACCGTATTACGAACCTTTTCCAAATACAATACCCCATCATCCAGGCAGGTATGATATGGGCTAGTGGCTGGCGGCTGGCAAGTGCGGTAAGCAATGCAGGCGCCCTGGGTATTATTGGTAGTGGAAGCATGTATCCCGAGGTTTTAAAAGAACATATCCAAAAATGTAAAGCAGCTACCGATAAGCCATTTGGCGTAAATGTGCCGCTATTGTATCCCAATATTGAGCAACATATCGAGCTAATCATCCAGGAAAAAATTTCTATTGTATTTACCTCTGCAGGCAATCCAAAAACATGGACCGGTTTATTAAAACAGCATGGTATTACCGTAGTTCATGTTATCAGCAGTAGCAAGTTCGCCGTTAAGGCGCAGGAAGCCGGATGCGATGCGGTAGTGGCAGAAGGCTTTGAGGCAGGCGGCCACAATGGGAGAGAAGAAACTACCACATTAATTTTGATACCTGCAGTTTGCAATGCAGTTAGCATCCCGGTAATTGCAGCAGGCGGCATTGCTACCGGCCGGCAGATGCTGGCCACAATGATTTTAGGGGCAGAAGGGGTGCAGGTTGGAAGCAGGTTTGTGGCTAGTGAAGAAGCTTCTTCCCATATAAATTTTAAGGAACGAGTCATTCAATCAACCGAAGGAGATACCCAGTTATCTTTAAAAAATCTTACACCGGTAAGGCTTCTAAAAAATAAATTTTTTCAGGATATACAGGCGGCAGAGCTCAACGGCGCATCGCCGGAAATACTCCGACAACTGCTGGGAAGGGGCCGGGCCAAAAAAGGCATGTTTGAAGGCGACCTGCAGGAAGGAGAACTGGAAATAGGCCAGGTAAGTGCACTCATAAAAAAAATAATGCCGGCGGCCGACATCGTTCAGGAAATATGGACTGATTTTGAAAATGCTCTGCAAGCTCCACTCAGGTAAAACACTTCCCCATCTTTTTTAGGAATCTGAACGAGGGTTTTTGGAGTAATTCCATAAACTGG
>JANYCA010000086.1 GCA_025360525.1 Chitinophagaceae bacterium
GAAATTGCGGAGCCGGAAATAGCGCTTGCTGATTATCCCAAAGCAATGCAGCAACATTTTTCATTTTAAAAACCACAGCGCTAACGTATCGGTTAAAGCTGTTGCATTTTTTTTCAATAGAGATAAAATGTTCAAGAGTGCGACGCCAATGCAGCTGATAAAAGCTTTATAGCCGGGTTCATAAAAGCCTTTTTATTTTATTGCAAAACAGTTTACCATATGCCAGGCGACAGTACCTATATCAATAACAAAGCCACTAAACAAAATACCTACGATGCCATCATTGTTGGCTCCGGCATTAGCGGTGGCTGGGCTGCAAAGGAACTTTGTGAAAAAGGACTTAAAGTGTTGCTGCTGGACCGGGGTGCAAACGTTGAACATCCGTTGTATCCCACTGCCACCAAAGATCCCTGGGAATTCCCCCATCGCCTTAATTTGACTATGGCCGATAAACAGCAGCATTTTGTTCAAAGCAGACATTGGTCTTTTAGGGAAGATAACAAGCATTTTTATATCAACGACCAGGAAAATCCTTATGAAGAGCGCAAGCGTTTCGACTGGATACGGGGCGATGTGGTAGGTGGACGTTCCCTATTGTGGTCGAGGGCTTGCTACCGCTGGAGCGATCTTGATTTTGAAGCTAACCAAAAAGATGGTCATGGTACAGACTGGCCAATACGGTATAAAGACATTGCGCCCTGGTACAATTACGTAGAATCATTTATTGGCGTAAGTGGCACTGCTGATGGCATTCCGCATTTACCCGATGGTATTTTTCAACCGCCGTTTGAGATGAATGTTGTTGAAAAAAATTTTAAAGCCAGTATTGAAAAAAGCTATGCTGATAGAAAAGTAATTATTGGCAGAACCGCCAATCTTACTAGTGCTGTAAAAGGCCGGGGACTTTGCCAGGCAAGGGATTTGTGTAGCCGGGGTTGCCCGTTTGGCGCCTATTTTAGTACCAATGCCAGCACCATGCCTGCTGCTTTTGCTACGGGTAATTTAACGGTGCGTCCCCATTCGCTGGTAAATAAAGTTTTGTACAATCAACAGCAGCAAAAGGCTATTGGTGTTGAAATTATTGATACGGTTACCAATCAGGTACAGGAGTTTTATGCCAAGCTTATTTTTTTAAATGCATCAACAGTTGCTACGGGTTTTATTTTGCTGAATTCTACCTCCTCCCGTTTTCCAAACGGATTGGGCAACGGCAGCGACCAGGTGGGAAGAAATTTAATGGACCATCACAAAGGCTTTACGGCCAGTGGAACTATTGAAGGATTTGAGGATAAATATTATGCTGGTCGCAGGCCAACAAATATTTATATTCCCCGCTTTAGAAACATTGAAAATAAAGAAGCTAATTTTATCCGTGGGTATCATTTTGGAGGAAGTGCCAGCCGGGCACGGATACAACCGGAGACAGGTATTGGCGCTGGTTTTAAAGAGGCAATGACACAACCGGGTAGTTGGCAAATGGGCTTGTATGCTTTTGGTGAATGTTTAACGTATGCAGATAATCGCATTACATTGAACACGGACAAAAAAGATAATTGGGGCCGGCCAATTATTGCCATTAACTGCGAATTTAAAGACAATGAAAAAGCCATGCATGAGGATATGAAAACCACTGCCAGAGAAATGCTGGAAGGGGCTGGCTATAAAAATGTTTCCATAAAAGGCAGCATCTCCTTTCCGGGTAATGCCAATCATGAAATGGGTATTGCCCGTATGGGCAAAGACCCTACAACAGCTGTGCTGAACGGTTATAATCAAATGCATGAAGTACCCAATGTGTTTATTACAGATGGTTCCTGCATGGCATCCGGCGCCTGTGTAAATCCTTCTTTAACCTATATGGCATTAACTGCAAGGGCCTGCGATTATGCTGTAAAGGAAATGAAAAGAATGAATTTATAAATTAAAGAAAATTGGGGGTTTACTTGCATCTATTTGCCACTGATACTTACTAAAATAGTTTATCCACATTTTATAATAATTATTTCCTTTTTTACGTTCTTACTGTGTAAACCTGTAAAAAGATTTATTTGATCTTGTAAAATCAGCTGTTCACATTGGGCTGATGATTGAATTGTTTTGGTTTTATTTTTTAATCCGATATCTACCTCTTATGAAGCAATTTATACAACTACTCTTTATGATCTTTTTTACGGTGCGGCTAACTGCTCAAATTTCATTGCCGCAGGTACAAGCCAACTTTGGTATAGAGGCCGATTTAAGAACTAACTTTTTTAATGGATCATTGCTGAATGGAAATGATGATTGGTTTTCGGCAGGCGACCCGGGAACGGGGATATTTGTAATTGATACTACCGGTGCAGCAGGAATTGTAAATGGCTATGGTATTAATCCTGCTACCTTAAATTATTCTTTTATCAGAAACATGAAATACCCCTCTTCTTCGGTGATAAATAACAGGCTATTGATGGATGCTGTTTTTGTCCGTGACTTTCATGGAGACGACTCTACCGTATTTGCCGCTGGTTCAAATAAAAATGCGCAAAACCCTAACGTTTGGTCTACTCCAATAGCTCAATCTGTGCCTGCAAAAAACGAGATTTTAGATGTGTTTATGCATGTAAGAAGAGAGGGTCCAACCGGCGCTGATGCGCTTTGGATGTTTGGGGGCATCTCTATCGAGAATACAAAGGGAAACAGGTACTTTGATTTTGAAATGTTTCAAACGGATATTTTTTACGATCGTTCAATACTTGGCTTTACTGGTTATGGTCCTGATGCCGGGCATAGCACCTGGATATTTGATAGCGCTGGAAATGTAATAAAGTCGGGGGATATTATTTTAACGGCGGAATACAGTAGTGCTGCTCTAACATTTATTGAAGCCCGTATTTGGGTTAATAAAAATGATTTAAATATTGCACCTGCTAATTTCAATTGGTCGGGGCAATTTGATGGAGCCAATGCTGGTGCAAAGTTTGGTTATGCCAGCATTGTACCAATTGTTGGAAAAGTATTTTATTCCGGGCTCCAGAGTGCCTCCAATACATGGGGCGGTCCTTTTAAAATAGTATTGGCAGGTAATAGTGTAGTGGCAAATTATACTGCCGGGCAGTTTATGGAAATAGCGGTTAATTTAACAAAGCTCGGGCTTGATCCTGTGTTGGTTTTAGGCGGTAGTACCTGCGACAGACCATTTCAAAAAGTATTGGTAAAAACAAGGGCTTCAACTTCTTTTACTGCAGAGTTAAAAGACTTTGTTGGTCCTTTTGATTTTGCTGTGGCTCCCAAAGTAAAACTGTTTACAGATGTGCCGATATTTTGTGGAGTAAAGAGTGTTAGTAATCTTAAAGTTGTTGCTCCTGTTGCTTCTTATGTTTATGATTGGTCAACAACAGATGGTCATATTTTAGACTCTTCAATTAATACGTCCATTTTTGTTGATGAACCTGGCACCTATGTTGTTTCTCTAAAACAACTTACCGGGTGTAAAATAATAGCAAGAGATACTGTAGTTATAACTTTTAATCCATTCTGTGGCGTACTGGCGAACCGCCTGCTTAAATTTTCAGGTAATCTCGTTAACGATAAGGTGAATTTAACCTGGCAGATGGAGCAGAACGAAAAAGTTGCTTTTTACCAGGTTGAAAGAAGTATTGACGGAGTGCACTTTTATCCTGCCGGCAAAATTTATCCTGATAAAAATAAAGCAGGGTTGCAGCTTTTATCGGATGTGGATGCGGTAGAAGAGGTACATAATTTATTCATTTATTACCGACTTAAAATTTTCAGCACCCAAAAAGTATTTAGCTACTCGCTCACCATTAAGATTGATTTAGCGAACGGAGCTGCAAGGTCTTTTATATTTTTAACACCCAATCCGGTAACAGATGTAATGGTATTGAATGTATTTTTACCCTTAACAAAAAAAATACAGGTAATAATTTATAGCGGGGTAGGCAGAACGATGCGTATGTTTAATGCTACTGGTAAACTTGGAAAGAATACCTACACCTTTGCTAATTTTGAAACCTGGCAACGGGGCATTTACACCATTAAAGTGTTTATAGAAAACGAGGTATTTGTGAAAAAGATGTTGCTGGTAAAATAAAATTTGGGCACACTACTTAGTTCACATCAATCAATTTTTGGTAGAGAATATTTTAAAAAAGGGATACCGGTTTATTTCAACCGGTATCCCTTTTAATGTCACTTATTTATTTTGTAGCAATAGTAGTTTTATGAAGACCTTAAAACCAATGCATTTCTTAAACGCCTAAGCTCCAGCCATCCCTGTAAGTTCTTTTTACAAACTGGTTGGCTTCGTCAAAATTGGTCACTTTCATATTTGGTCCGTCCCATAATAATTTAATGCCCCTGCCCGGATAATCGAATTGGTTTTTATTGTCTTTATTTTGTTTTTGAATATCATAACTACGTATGGCCAGATTGCCCATCAGTATACTTTCTGTAAGTGGCCCTGCAATATCAAAATGTGAACTTAAGGCTTTTGCTTCTTTACTGCCATAGCCTGCAATGGCAGCTTCTACCCATGCAGTATAATGACCGCCCTCGCCATTTTTTACCCGGTCCACTGTTTGGGGTACTTTCGTGCTACTTGTTTTTGATGTAGGTAATAGTTGCGGATTGACGCCATAAGTACCAGCCATCATTTTTCCTTTTGTACCCAGGAAAATAATACCGTTTCCACCATCGCCCATTATTTCATTTGCTCCTAATTCTGACGGTCTTGATGGTTGAATTCCGCCATCCATCCAGTGCAATTCAATATCCGGTTTACCATTTTGTCCCTTAAAATTTAAGGTGATATGAGAAGAAATCGGACCGCTTTCAGGATAGTATGCCTTGTTCCAGTTTTCAATATATTTTGTTGCCACGCTACATTCCGCACTGGTTGGATAACCCAATCCCAATACAGCAAAAGCAGGAGACATAATATGACAGGCCATATCGCCCAATGCACCGGTTCCATAATCCCACCAGCCACGCCAGTTAAACGGCAGTATGCCTTCAAAATAATCTCTCATAGGTGCGGTGCCCAGCCACAAATCAAAATCAAGTCCACCGGGAATGGGGGAAGAATTTTTTGGAATAGGTACTCCCTGTGGCCAGATGGGTCTGTCGGTATAACAATAAATAGTATGCACATCTCCAATAGTACCTGCATTGTACCAATCCTGCAATTGTCTTACGCCATCGCCAGACGAACCCTGGTTGCCCATCTGTGTTACAACTTTGTACTGATGTGCAGCTTTGGTGAGCATTCGGGCCTCGTAAATATCATGCGTTAATGGCTTTTGTACATACACATGTTTTCCTAATTGCATGGCACCCATGGCAGCAACCGCATGTGTGTGATCGGGTGTGGATACACTAACTGCATCAAAATTTTTGTGCTCTTTGTCCAGCATCTCCCTAAAGTCTTTGTAGTATTTTGCCTTGGGAAAACTATTCCTGCTTTTTACAGCTTGCCGGTCGTCTACATCGCATAAAAAGCCAATGTCGGCTTTACCGCTTTTAAAAAAACTCGACAGGTCACTTTCGCCTTTTCCGCCGGCGCCGATGCCGGCAACAATCAGCCGGTCGCTAGGTGCGGTAAACCCCCGACCACCTAATACGTGGCGAGGCACAATAAAAAATCCTGCAGAGGCAATAAGTCCGTTTTTAAGAAAATTCCTTCTGGAATCCTTGGTGGATGTTGGTAGCTTTTTTGTTTTTTTCATATTTAAGTTGGTATTGATACATTCATTTTTTTGAATGCCTCAAATTACTTTATTTTTATGTAGCAGGACAAAAAAGTTATCTCTTTCTTTAAACCTCATTTTTGCACATCTTATCATTACTGCAAAGTTTTAAAAAGGTTACCGGTTCAAAATAAAAAATATGGAAATTGTAATTACGGATGGCTTTACACTTAACCCCGGCGACCTTAGCTGGCAAGGCATTGAGGCACTAGGCACCATGCAATATTATGATAGAACCAGCCAAGTAGAAGTTATTGACAGGTGCTTTAATGCCGCTGTAATTGTTTCCAATAAAACTATTATTAATGCAGCCGTTATAAATGCTGCAACCCAATTAAAAATGATTGCGGTTACTGCAACCGGCTATAATAATGTAGATATTACAACAGCAAAAAAGAAAGGTGTTTTGGTGTGTAATGTGCCTGGATATGGCACTTCGTCTGTGGCGCAACATACGTTTAGTTTATTACTTCAACTAACCAACCATGTAGGTATAAATGCAGCAAGTGTTGCTAATGGAGAATGGGCTGCAGCAAAGGATTGGTGTTACACCCATAAGCCCATCATTGAATTAAAAGATAAAGTTTTAGGCATAATTGGCATGGGCAAAATTGGCCGGCAAGTAGCTGCTATTGCAAAAGCATTTGGTATGCAGGTTATTTATTTTGGTGGCAAAGAAAAAGTAACTGCAGCCAAACCCGTAAATCTGTATGAGTTGTTTTTGAAAAGCGATGTAGTTTCCCTGCATTGCCCCCAAACCAGCGAAAACAATGCATTTGTAAATAAAGAAATCCTGGAATTAATGAAGCCATCTTCTTTTCTAATCAATACTGCAAGAGGCACTTTAATCAATGAAAAAGATTTGGCGCAGGCCTTGCAACAGCATAGAATTGCAGCTGCTGCCCTCGATGTACTCAGCACAGAACCGCCGGCAAAATCAAATCCATTGATTGGGTTGCCCAACTGTATTATTACACCCCACAATGCATGGATGTCGTTTGAAGCAAGACGAAGAATGCTGGAGATAACCGTTCATAATATCCAGGCATTTATAAAAGCGAAGCCACAAAATATAGTCAGTCAGTAATTTTAAATGGGATTAATCAGTAGCAATGAAAATATTGATTGCGGCAGATAAGTTTAAAGGCAGTCTTACCAGCGAAGCTGCCTGCAACTGCATTGCAGCTGGTATCAAGGAGGTTGATGCCCGTGCGGATGTGATGAAATTTCCCATGGCAGATGGCGGCGATGGCTTTGCTGCAGTACTTCAATATTACCTGGGTACGCAAACGGTTACCTGCCAAACGGTTGATCCGCTGATGCGGCCAATAGATGCATCTTACCAGTGGGATAGCCACAATAAAACAGCCATTATTGAATTGGCAGCGGCAAGTGGTTTATTATTGTTGAGTGAACAGGAACGCAATCCATTGCAAACTTCTACTTTTGGCACAGGTGTGCTGATAAAATATGCCATTGAAAAGGGTGCAAAAAAAATAGTATTAGGCCTTGGAGGAAGTGCAACCAATGATGCCGGTATGGGTATTTTAGCCGCATTGGGTTTTAAGTTTACGGATAAGGCTGAAAATGTATTAATACCTATTGGCGAAAGTCTTCAATATATAGAAGCAATTATTTCTCCGGGCATTATACCAAAAATTAATTTTGAAATAGCCGCTGATGTTCAAAATGTTTTAACAGGTGAAAATGGCGCTGCTTTTGTTTACGCTACTCAAAAAGGAGCTACGCTAAAAGACATCCTTGTTTTAGATAAAGGGCTTCAAAATTTTGTCCGGATTGTACAATCCCAAAGGGGAAAGGATATAGGAAGTTTCACTGGCGCAGGTGCAGCTGGTGGCGTGGCAGCCGGGTTGATGGCTTACTTTGATGTAAGGGTTAGTTCTGGCGCACAACTGTTAATTGATAAATCATCGATTAAAGCGCAATTAAAAAATTGCGATTTGATCATAACCGGCGAAGGTAAGCTGGACGCTCAAAGCCTTTGCGGTAAGGTGGTTGGCCATATTGCAAAACTTGCCAATCAGTTTCATATTCCAGTTATTGCACTATGTGGCAAGGTGGATATTAATCAAAAACAAATAAATGAAATGGGCTTGGTTTCGGCCAATGGATTGCTTGATGATTCAATCAGTACAGAAGCTGCAACCAATAATGCCGCATCTTTATTAAAAGACCTCTCTGCAAATTTTTTTGCAGCATTTATAAACTCCTCCGGAAAGTGAACCGAACCGGTTGTTGAAATTATTATCATGCTAACTTATTGTAATTGCATTGAAATGTAAATATACGGTTTCGTTATGCTTAACATAACATTAGCTGCCTATTCATAAACATAATACAGGTACCATTGTCTTATAAAAAAGATATGCTGCTTTCGCTAGTTTAGCTTTGTTTTATATTGAAACGTAAAATAATCATGAAAAAAATACTTCTTCTATTAATCGTCAGCTTTATAGTTGCAGGCCTGCCGGCTCAAATATTGACACCTGTTGATGCAGCATCTTCAGTAAAATTCACGATAAAAAATTTTGGTCTAAAAGTGGATGGTTCCATGAAAGGATTACAGGGGAAAATAATCTTTAATCCTGCTGGTTTAGCAACTGCTTCTTTTACTGTAAGTGCAGATGCAGCTACCATCAATACCAATAATGAAACAAGAGATAATCACTTAAAAAAAGAAGAATATTTTGATGTTGCAAAATATCCACGGCTGCAGTTTATTTCAACAAAAATAGCAGCAACCAATAACCCGGCTGTTTTTAAAATAGAAGGCAATATTACCATTAAAGGCATCACCAAATTGCTGAGTTTCCCTTTTACGGTGGTTGAAAAGCCTGACGGGCAGATGTTTTCGGGTGAGTTTACTATTAACCGTCGCGACTTTAAGGTGGGCGGTAATAGTTTGGTTTTGTCGGACAATTTGATTGTTTCCCTTAGCGTATTTGCAAAAAAATAATTAAACGGCTATTACCATTTTGATGGGTGAGCAAAATAAACTTCAGGTATTTTGTTAAGAGCAGGAACCTTCGAAACGCTTATTATAGAAGTATACTTTCTAAAAGTATAGTGTTATTAGAGAGTTTGCATCAGCAAATCGTTAAAATTTTGTAACGACGAAATTTTAAGATCAGCTGCATTAAATTTGCTCAGTTTGCTGTCGTGCATAGAAGGTACTACCACACACTTCATACGGGCGGCTTTAGCTGCAATCATCCCATTAAATGAATCTTCAAAACAGATGCAATTAAGCGGACTGGAATCCAGTACTGCGGCGCAATTGAGGTACACCTGCGGATGAGGTTTGCCATACGGTAAATCGGATGCTGAGCATACAGCCTGCAAATAATCTTTAATACCCAATTGCTGTATTACGGGGTCTATCAAACTCATGGGGGAGGAGGAAGCAAGGCCTATTTTAAATTGCCTGCTTACAAAAAAATTGATGATATGCACCAGCCCGGGCATTGGCTTTCCATGTGTTTTTACTTTCTGTATCACCAATTCAAAAATGGCGGCTTCTGCTTCGGCACTATGTATTGCCGGTACATTATATTGAGCAAACCACCAAGCTATAAATTCTTTTGTTCGCATGCCTGTTGTGCTGGCGTGTTGCTGTGGGGTTAACTTAAATCCATACCGTAAAAAAATTTCATCAGCTGCCTGGTTCCAAAGTGGCTCCGAGTCAATAAGCAGGCCATCCATATCAAATATTACTGTGTCCAGTTGCATGGTTGCAAATATATCAACTTCAACAAGTTCCTGCTAAAAACATTTCGGTTAAAATTAACTTTCAATATTTTGTATATTGCATCAAACGATTTGCTGTTCTAAATTTTTTTTAAATGTCAACTTTTACAGACAAGCTGAAAGAGACCAAATTGGTGAAAGGCTCCATTTATGCTATCGTGGGGTTGCTATCGTATCCGGGTATTGCATTAATTAACAAGTTGCAGATAAACGGCATGGAAAATCTGCATAAGCTGCCCAAAAAAAATGTATTATTTGTTAGCAATCACCAAACTTATTTTGCAGATGTTATTACTTTCATTCATATTTTTTGTGCCGTTAGCTGTGGCAAAAAGAAGGGCCTGGGGATACCCTATTATTTGTTGTGGCCATTTACAAGAATAAAATATGTAGCGGCAGAGGAAACCATGAAGAGTAGTTTTATCAGCAGGTTATTTATGATGGCAGGCGCTATCACTGTTAAGCGCACCTGGCGGGAAGATTGTACAGAAGTGCGGCGCAACCTCGACCCCAGCGATACCCGTAAAATTGAACGGGCCCTGGAAAACAACTGGGTAATAACTTTTCCGCAGGGTACTACAAAGCCTTTTGCACCCGGCAGAAAAGGAACGGCATTCATCATTAAACATTTCCAACCCATTGTTGTGCCGGTAGTAATCAGCGGCTTTTGGCGTGCCTTTAATAAAAAAGGATTAAAGTTTAAGAAAAAAGGTACACTGCTGAGTGTAACTTTTAAGGAACCAATGCATATTGACTACAACGATACCACCGAACAAATTCTTACACAGGTAATGGATGCCATTGAACAAAGTAAAGAACACATGCATAAGGGCAGGCATCATTCAATGACGGCGCTGGATAAGTAATTTCTTCTAAACCAATTTATAATTACAGTAAAAAGGTTACTGGTTTTAGTTAGCCTTTGCTTTCTTTTTTTCTTGATAAGAAAAAGTAACAAAAAAAATACAGGCCGCAACCAGGCCTTAGTTTAGAACGCTTTGCTTCATGTAGAAAGTGATGTTAGTTTATATAGAGAACAATTTTATACCGCCTTTTTTTGGGCTTTAATATAAACGGGTTTTCGAATAATTACATCGGAGCCATTGGCTAAAAAAACAGAGTGAGGTGTTACATTTTCAATAAAAGGCACAAACTCCGGCCCGTATAGTTTTGCAACATCGCATTGCAATTGAAAACTTTTTACGGGATAAACCTGCCAGCGTGGATGCTCTACGCCGTACTTAATGGTGGTTGATTTATTAAGCCCGTTGTATCCATAATAATTTTCAAAAATAAATTCTTCCTCACTGCCTTTTTTAATCGGTTGGGCATTGTTGCCTGCTTCTACGGATAGATTGTTCCAACCGGTTTTTTTTGTTTTCCAGTTGTAGGTTACTGATAAAGTATCCTCATGGGTAACGATTTTGTGATTCATTTTTGCCGTGCTGTAATGCTCATTGTATAAGTTGTTGGCGATAACGGCAATGATGGGCTTAGGCACAATTTCTGATATAAAGCCTACACCACGTTTCCATTGTTGGCCGTCAAAATGTTTCAGGTAATAGCGCAAATTAACTTCTTCGAAATTGGTATGAAATGGCCAGCGCATTCCGAATACTTTTGTGCTGTTAAATAAAAAACCTACCACACTTACCAGTGCTTTTCCTTCGAACAAATCTATGGTTGTGTAAGGAGGCAAGTGTTGCTGAAGGATGGCAGGATCTACTTCGTAATTCATCATCACTAAATGCTGCCAGATTGCGGATAAAAATATTTTTTGAGACATGTTTATTGATAGCGCTAAAAACTATTACTATAATACAACTGGTGAAAGGTTTTGTTGAAAATCGGGTGATGTATTGCAATACAGACTCATGCTATGTTTGCATGCAGGCGGTAGTTCTGTCATGAAAAATTTTCGCCTGCCGTAAGTTTCGTATTTGTTGGTTGATAAAAGGTATGCCGTACAAGAGGGCGATGCAAGGATGTTGAATTGGAAACCAACTGCCTGGACAAAAATATTTTTATTGGGGCTGTTGGTTAAATACGATTTGAGAATTTTTCATTGCGGCCTAAAAATCTTAACCTGATTAGTTAGACTTCATTTACTTCTTTGCCTTAATGCAAAGAAGTAACAAGAAAAATCAAGGCCTCATAAAAAAGGCTAAAAATTTGAATGGTTGTCTAAAATGAAATTAGCTCAAGCTGCAAAAGATTACACAACAAATGTGCAACTTACGAGCTAATAGCAAATCCTGTTATTGTTAACAGCAATTTCATTTCTTAACGACAATCATTCAAATTTTCTTAGCACCTTTTTTATGAGGCCGGCAAAGAGGAAGAGCTCGTTGTTTTTTATCTAAAGTAATTTTTTCAAAAATCAACAAAGGGCTTAGGAAAATAATGCCTTTAATTCCTGTGCATCTTCTGGTTTCATTTTGCCGCCTAAAATAAGGCGTATTTGCCGGCGACGCAAAGCGCCTTCGTATAATTTTTGTTCTTCTTCTGTTTCGGGAATCAGCTTGTTTACCGGCCTTGGTTTGCTGTTGGGATCAAGTGCCACAAAGGTATAATAGGCCTCGTTACTTTTGTAGCGGTATTGTTGCAGGGCATCTTCGCCCCAAACTTTCATGTGCACTTCCATGCTGCTATGAAACACCCTCGAAACTTTTGCTTCGATGTGTACTACGTTGCCGATTTTTATGGGATTTTCGAAAGAAATATTATCTACCGACGCTGTTACTACGGGTGAGCCGCTGTGTTTCATTGCTGCCAATGCCGATGCAATATCCATCCAGTACATTAACCGTCCACCCATCAGGTTTCCAAAACTGTTAGTGTCATTGGGTAACACCAGTTCCGTCATTACTACCAACGATTCGCTTGCTTTTTTATCATTCATACTTGCAAAGATAAACAGCTTGACTTTTACCAGCCTCCTAAATATTTCGCAAAAAAAGTTATTAAGAAATTACAGGACTCAATAAAACTGATCTCTCATAAACAGGCTATCGTTTGGATACTTTATTCATGGAAATTGTTTTTTGCCTGCTGCATTTAAAGCGATCAATATCATCGCCCCGCAAAGCCTCGTGTTTGGTATTTCTGCCCTTGGTTCGCTCCCGCCACATTTTAAAACTGCTGGGTTTCATTTCTTTTCGCATTAGTTTTATTACGTCCTGTTGCTTTAGGCCAAACTGTATTTCAATTGCTTCAAATGTAGTACGATCTTCCCAAGCCATTTCTATAATGCGGTCGATGTCGGTTGCTGAAAATAATTTTTCTTCCATATTAAATACGAATCATTTTGTGTTCTCTTAATGTATCCAGCGACAATGTTTTGCCTTCATTTATGTTTTTAAAAGCTGTTACATCACATAAAAAACCACGATGGTCGCCGCCTTTAAAACTACTTATAACCTTTAATTGCATAACTGCAAGGCAGTTTTTTAAAATGTGAAAGCCATTCCATTCTGCCAGCTCATTTCTTTTTTGCAGACGGCTTATTTTATCGATTGTTTTACCGGATTTCTTCCCCAGCAAATCTACCAGCCTGTATTGGTTTTCCGCTAATAGTTGCAGCACAAATTCGCCCGATGCTTCTACATTAACTAAGGTTTGTGTTCCATGATAAATACCGCAAACAAAACGCTTGGGTTGCATGCTTATTTGTGATGCATAGGTTATAATGTGCATGTTGCTGTTGCCGGCTGATTTGCTGCTGATGCTGTACACCGGCAGGTTTACACGGTTCCAGGGTTTTTTCCTGATCATAAACTGTCTAAGTACTTTTCTGCAATTGAGATATGGTTCGTCCTTTTTTCTTCGCTCATTTTATCAAATGTTCTTACCAACATTCCCAACCTTGGATTCTTTAAAAAGAAATCACGGTGCACATGCATAAAGCGCCAGAATAACCCATCCCAAATTTGCGTCCAGCTGCCCTTGGGGTAATCACTCATTTTTAATAAATAATTACTTCCGCTAATGTAGGGTTTGGTAGTCATCATGCCACCATCGGCAAACTGCGTCATGCCATAAACATTGGGTACCATTACCCAATCGTATGCATCTACATACATTTCCATAAACCAGCGGTGCACTTCATTGGGATTAAATTCGCAGAGTAACATAAAATTACCCATCACCATCAACCGTTCTATATGGTGACTGTACCCATTTTTTAAAGCCTTCTTTACTACATTATCTACCGGAAAAATACCAGTTGTGCCTTCCCAAAAACTTTTGGGAATCTTTCTTTCAAAACCCCAGTAATTTGTAGTGCGTTGTTTGCTGCCTTCCCTTTCGTACACAATCCGGATAAATTCCCGCCAGCCAACTATTTGCCTTATAAATCCCTCCAGTGAATTTAGCGGCACATTATTCTTTGCTGCTGCTTGCAGGGCTTTGTTTATAATTTGTTGGGGAGATAATAACCCAATATTTAGTAGTGGCGATAATACCGAATGATGCAGGAAATTTTCATCTGCAACAATTGCATCCTCATAAATACCAAATTTTTGAAAACGGGTTTCTAAAAATTCATCCAGCCATTTTTCTGCTCCTTCATAGGTGGTAGGGTACACAAAATGATTTGTGCTGCCGTAATTTTTTGGGAAATGCTGTGTAACATATTTTACTGCGGCTGTGACATACTTGTCTTCTTTAGCAGTATTTACTACAGGTGGCTTTTCGTTTTTTGGATACTTTAAACGGTTATCTTCATCAAACGACCATTTGCCTCCCATTGGTTGTCCGCCGGCATCTACCAGTAAATGTCTTTTTACCCGTTGGTCCGTATAAAAAGCTGTTTGAAAATATTTTTTCTTTTTGTCAAAGAATGGTTTTACATCCTCAGGTGTATTTAAAAAATTGGGTGTTGCCGCTTCGTGTAATTGAAGGCCAGCTTTATCACAACTGTTTTTGATTCTTTTTTGCAGCCAGTAATCTGTTACAGCTGCCGTCTGTATTTCGGTTATTTTTTTCTGGGCAAGATGAGCAATTAGTTTTCTAACATCACTTAATGGATTGTTGCAATCAATATATTCAACTTTTAACTGCTGAACAAGCAAGTAATCCCGGTAATGCTGCATGCTGGCACGATGCAGCACCAGTTTTTGCTGGTGAAAATTAAATTGTTTAAAAAACAACCATTCTTCTACTAAATAAACAACTTGGCCGGCAACGACAGCCGGGTGATTTTTAAAAAGTTGATGAGGAAATATTAAAGTAGCAGTGGCCATTTGATTTTATTTTTAAAACAATAAGGGCAGTATATTGTTTATGTTGACAAACTATTTATTTATGCAAACATTAAAAGATAGAAATGTTCTTCTTGTAGGCGCAACGGGTGGTATTGGCAGTCGTAGCGCTAAATTACTGGCAGGCAGTGGTGCTAATTTGTTTTTAGCTGGTAGAAATGCAGACAAGTTGCAACAGGTAGCTAAGGAATGTAATGTGCCGGCAACCAGAATATTTGCTCTTGATATTTCTCAACCCACTGAAGTAGCTACACTAAAGGAAAAATATTTTGAGCAATTGGCAACGATAGATATCCTGGTAAATGCTGCTGGTATTGGCATCATTAAATCGATGGATACATTGGATGAAAGTGAATTTTTAAAAACGCTGCACATTAATTTATATGCTCCTTTTTTATTGGTGAAAGCTTTTTTACCGGCCATGAAAGAAGTAAAAAAAGGTCTTATCATCAATATTCCCGGTATACTCGGCAAAGTGCCCATGGCCGGCGCAGCGGCTTACAGCGCCAGTAAATACGGGTTGGTAGGCATGATGCAAAGCATCCGGGAAGAATTAAAACGTACCGACATACGCATTACCAATCTTTTCCTTGGTGGTGTAGATTCTCCTTTTTGGGATAATATCGATTTAAAAGTTCAACGAGAAAAAATGGTACAATCCGAAGAAGCGGCTAAAGCCATTTGGTTCCTTTGCCAGCAGCCGGATAGTGGGGTAGTTAGTGAGATGGTGTTACAGCCTTTTAATCACCAGGCTATTTAATAATGATTGAATTGTTGTTGAAAAAATAGCCTTGTAAAATTATACAACCAAAAATCCAAACTGTAAAGTGTAAGCCCTTCCTTTTGTGAAGGGCTTACTTTTTTTAAATTATTTGGTGGAAATCAGGAAGATTGCCCCTTACAATAATATGCCCTGTAAAAAAATGTATGCTACAGAAAAATATATAACTAACCCTGTTACGTCTACCAATGTTGCCACAAACGGAGCAGAACTTACTGCAGGGTCGGCACCAAATTTCTTTAAAATTAACGGAAGCATAGATCCGGTTAGTGTTCCCCAAAGCACCACTCCCATCAACGAAAATCCAACTGTAAGACCAATTCTTATACTATTAGCTCCATAAACCTGTGGTAAAATTTTAGCCCATACGATCACCCTGGTAAAACCTATAACACCCAGCACAGAACCCAGCATCAACCCCTGGCTGATTTCTCTTTTCATCACCCGCCACCAATTGGCGATTGTAAGTTCGCCTACAGCCATCGCCTGTATAATAAGTGTAGATGCCTGTGAGCCGGTGTTACCACCGCTGGAAATAATCAACGGAATAAATAATGCCAGCACTACCGCCTTTTGTATTTCATCTTCAAAATAACCCATGGCAGTAGCAGTAAACAATTCACCTAAAAATAAAACCACCAGCCAGCCTATTCTTTTTTTAAACAACCTAAACAACGACATCTCCAGGTAAGGTTCGTCTAACGCCTGCGTACCACCCATCTTTTGCATGTCTTCGCTAAACTCTTCATTGGCTACCCACAACACATCATCAATGGTAACAATGCCCAACAGTTTGTTGCTTTTGCTCACAACCGGCAAAGCCACCCGGTTATTCATTTTAAATGCTTCATTGGCAACTTCCTGGTCGTCTTGTGCATGCAGGGTAATAAAACGGCCATCCATCAGCTCACTTACTTTTGTATCTGGCGAAGCCAAAATAAAATCTTTTATGCGGATATCATCGAGCAGTTCGCCCTTGTCGTTGATTACATAAATTACATCAATTGTCTCGCTGCTCTTGGCATATTTGCGGATGGTATCCAACACTTCTGCCACGGTATCGTGTTCGTATACATAGGTGTAATCGGGCGTCATCAGCCTGCCTACACTGCCTTCGGGATAGCCCAGCAATGAGAGGGTTACTTTTCTTTCTTCCGGGTTCAGCGTTTTTACCAATTCTCTTACCGCATCACTTTTTAGTTCGCTTAAAAAGGCTGTCCGGTCATCTGCAGGCAACTCGTTTAATAACTCGGCCGCACTAAAAGCAGGTAAGTTCTCTATGATCCTTTTTTGAGTAGGTAACTCCAGAATTTTAAAAACACCCACTGCCCTGTGTATGGACAAATGCGTAATAATCTGCGTTTCGTACTCCTCATTTTCGTACAACAGTTCTGCCACATCACTGATGTTTTGATCATTCAGCAATTCCTTTATCAGCAGTTTGTCTTCTGTAGCAATTACCTCCAAAAACTGCTCCTGTAGTGATTTTTCTTCTAGCTTTAAAGACATAGTATTTTGGTGAAAGGTGAAAAGTAAAAAGTAAAAAGAAAAAATATTAAAAAGTGAAAAGTGAGTTGTTGATTTATAACTTCGACCGGGAGCTCTTTTACTTTTTGTTTTTTATTCAGCTAACAAATTTATTTCTGTTTCGTTTTCTAATTTGAAAAAATTAATTTTTGTTTGCAGGCGGTTAGTCTGATTTACGTTGTCAACTTTACTAACGCTCTCCATGCCGCCATCTTGATCAATAACCTTAAGTTCCTCCACTCCATCACTCACAGCAACCTTATTAGCCTGGCTGCATTCTTCTTAACTTGCAAATTACTTCAATTGCCATTAAAAAAATGTTATGCGGAAAGCTTGTTTGTACCTGGCTCCAACCACTTCAATGGGAAGAGGTGTTTTTTCGGATAAAAAAATTGCGGCCAACACGGTTATTGAAGTGGCACCTGTAATTGTAATGAGTGCTGAGGACAGGCAACATCTTGATAAAACTTTATTGCATGATTATATTTTTGCCTGGGGTGCCGATAGCAAGCAATGTTGTATGGCCCTTGGCTGGTTGCCCATATACAACCACCGCTACCAAAGCAATTGCGAGTATTTTATGGATTTTGAAAAGGCAACTATTTTTGTAAAAACAGTGAGGTCAATTAAAAAAGACGAAGAGCTCACCATTAATTACAACGGCGACTGGAATGATGCTGCTAAAGTTTGGTTTGATGTTGCTGTAGAATAAATGAGCCTGGTTTTTTCTACAATTCACTTACGGAAACAACTCTTTTTTCATCATTACTTTTAATAGCCGCTTCAATAATTTTCATGATGTCTATCGCTTCATCGCAGGTAACCGGCATCGGTGAACCTGTGTTAACCGCCTGGTAATATTCTTCATAAAAATCAAGGTAATTCCCAACGGCAGATGGTATTTTATCTTTAAAAATTATACCTTCTATTTCTGTATGCAACAAACCATAAGTAGCGGCTGTTTCAACGCCCCAATCTTCACTTCCGGGCTTTAATCCGTCGAGTAGTTTTGTTTCCTGTACATCGCCCCGGTTTTTTATAAAGGAGCCTTTAGTGCCTTGCAACACATTGGCTGGTGTGGCTTCTCTTACAAACATGCCCGATTTTAATCTTACCCTCATGGTTGGGTAGTACAACAGCAACTCAAATGAATCGTCTACCTGCGAATGCGGGCGGGTAATTCTAATATCTGCAAATACCTGTTGCGGCATACCAAAAAGCGTGATGGTCTGGTCAATTAAATGTGGCCCTAAATCATTCAGCAGTCCGGCACCGGCACCCGCAGTTTCTTTGTGTTGCTTGGGCCCAATCACCGGCTTGTAGCGATCGTACCGGAACTCGGCATCAACAATTTCGCCCAGTAATCCTTGCTTTAGTACGGCCTGCAATGTTCGGCAGTCACTATCAAAGCGGCGGTTTTGATACACGCTGATATTGCGGTGGAGTTTTTTTGCCAGCTGTTTTAGTTCAATGGCTTCCTGTACAGTGGTGGTAAACGCTTTTTCCACAATCACATCCTTTCCTGCAAGCATTGCTGCTTTTGCATAGTGGTAATGTGTTTGGTTGGGCGTGTTCACTATTACCAGTTGTACTTTTTTATCATCCAGCAGGCTTTCCAGAGTTGGGTAACTGGTGGTGTTCGGGTAAATTTGCTGGATATTTTTTTGACTGCGTTCCCAGGAACCCATTAAGTGAAATCCTTTATGCACCGCAATAAACGGGGCATGAAAAACTTTACCAGACATACCGAAAGAAAGCAGGGCGGTGTTGATCGTTAGCATGGAATTGATTTATTGTAGGTTATTTTTTTATAATTTCTTACGCATTTAAACCTCCGTTGGTTGCGCCCAGCAAAGCCATTATACCCATACCTACTTCAATGGCATCTTCATCAATATTAAAAGTAGGCGTGTGACCACCAATGGTTATACCTTTTTCAATATTGCCGGTACCAAGCCTGAAAAAACAAGCTGGGATTTTATGGGAATAAAAAGCAAAATCTTCTGCACCCATGCGGAGCTCCGTTTCTTCTACATTTTCGACACCTAAATAACCGGCGGCTTTTTTATGGGCCGCTGAACTTAACGCTTCATTGTTAAAAACAAATGGATAACCCACATCAATTTTTATATCAATTGCTGCGCCCATACTTTCCACTACACTGGTCGCCATTTTTTTTATCAGGTCGTGTGCTTTAAAACGCCATTCTTCATTCATAGCTCTAAAAGTACCCATCAGCTTTACTTCTGAAGGAATTACATTGGTGGTGTTGCCGCCTTGGATAGCTGTGATGGATAATACTGACGGGTTGAAAGGGCTATTGTTGCGGCTGATGATTTGCTGCAGGCTTACCACCAAACTGGAAGCAATATAAATGGTATCTGCTGTAAATTGTGGAGCGGCAGCGTGGCCGCCTTTTGCTTTGATGGTAATATAAATTTCATCTGCACTTGCCATTACCATGCCTCCTCTAAAACTAAGTTTGCCGGTGGGTAAAGTGCTGTGTACATGCATACCAAAAATACTTTGGGGTGCCGGGTTTTCCAATACGCCTTCCTTAATAAGTAAACTTGCACCGCCGGGGTTTTTTTCTTCCCCGGGTTGAAATATTAATTTAATGGTGCCTTCCCATTCATC
>JANYCA010000149.1 GCA_025360525.1 Chitinophagaceae bacterium
AAAGTTGTAGATGTTGTTACCCTGTTTAATTTTCTCTTTAATATCTGCACCCAGTTTTACTATTTCAGAACCAATAAGGGTTTCGGCGAGGTAACTTAATTTATTTGAAGGCATGATGGGTTGATTTGTGTGGTAAATTTATTGGCTGCAAAAGTAGATTGATTGGAGGGATATTGGTGGGATGGGGAGGGGAATTGTGATGGTATAGGAGAAAAGTATTCTTTTGTTTTTTGATCCCAACAATTGTTTTTCATAGCAGCATCCTTGCGTCGCACTCTTGTACGGCATACCATTAATGGGCTTCTATCACATACTTATTTTTATCTTTCATTTCTGCAGCTTGCAAAATTCAATGAGTATATCAACTCCCCTAAAATTATTTCGTTCAATTTTTTACAAGGACACAGTTTGGCCTTGCCACCCTTTACTTTTGATACATAAACCTATCATCATGAGAAAAGAAACATTTGATATGCAAAGCCTGCAGGCCGGGAAAAATCTTTGGTGTACACAAAACAGTCCGGATAAATTAGCTACCATTTTCTCCTATAAAGTAGAAACTTATTTAAACGAGTTAACCTTGTTCATGATCCATTTTAATGACATCCCCAATACCATTGAAGGAAAGTGCATCAATGTTAAACCAGCCATGGAATGGTTTATTCAGCACTACAAAACATCCATAAAAGAAGTCTATTTTAACAGACGGTTGCTTGTAGGTGCTGATAATGTCAGTTATGATGATGTATTCTTTTTTCTATTTGATGACCTTATTGTTTTCTTTAATCACAATATGGAAATTTTTACACTTCTGTTTAGGAAAACCGACATAGCGCTGGTTCACAAAATCGAAGCAGCATTAAAAAAGTTCACCAAAAAAGCTGACAGACATAAACCTACTATTTCATTGATTTTGCAAACTTCCGGCACGCTGGAAATAAAGCAGTTGGAAATATCAAAACCACAGTTAAAAATTTCGGATAATTACAATGATGACTTCAATGAAATACATAACATCATCTACAAACGACTGTCAAAAAAAAATGATAAGGGGCTGGTAGTGTTGCATGGAAAACCCGGTACCGGAAAAACATCTTATCTGCGTTTTTTAATAAGCCAGGTAAAAAAGCCCGTTATTTTTTTGCCACCCAACCTGGCCGGAGCCATTACCAATCCAGATCTTATTCATCTTTTAATGGATAACCCTAACAGCATTTTTATTATTGAAGATGCAGAAAATATTGTGATGGACAGGGAAAGAAACGGAGCATCTCCCGTTTCTGCATTACTGAATATCACCGATGGCTTGTTGTCGGATTGCCTTAACATACAGCTCATTTGCAGTTTTAATACAGACCTGTCTAAAGTAGATAATGCCCTGATGAGAAAGGGAAGGCTGATTGCCAAATATGAATTTAAAGAGCTTGCAACAGCCAAGGCACAGGCACTCTCCGATAAAATTGGATTTGATACTACGATTACAAGACCAATGACGCTGACAGAAATTTATAACCAGCATGAGATGAATTTTGAGCAGGTAAAGCACCAGTATTCAATAGGTTTTACTGCTAACTAAAAACCACTTACAATGCTACAAACAGCAGGAAGTAATACTGAAACTAGTATAGACACTTCTGCCTATTTAACAACAAAGTTAAAGGCGGTTGATATTTTCAATGAAAGGAATGATTACCTCAACCCTGCCCGGCTTTTTTATGCCTATTTTAATAAAGTACCTACTGTAATAAATTTGTATAAAATGGACTGCCCGAATGCCAGAAAATGGATTGAAACACAATTAAAATGCAGCATTATACATACCCATACAGATGGACAGTACAGCAGAAAAAAACGAAGAGTTACCTATAGTACTACTGTTTATGTTATCCAGAATGAACTGATACTATTTATAAAGAATGATGTGATAGAAATAGTACATGCCAGTGGCAATAAGATGTCTGCAACACAGTTGTTGGAAAAGCTAATAAGATTTTCGATTAGAAAAAAACGTACTGATAATATCCATATTATTATTGCAGGCATTTATGGTCTTAATACATTTCCGGTTGAAGTAAAAAAGCCAAAGCTGCAAATAGGTATACATTATAATGATGACCTGGAATTGCTACACCCAAAAATTGTTACTCATTTAAAGAAAGAAAATACCAGGGGTCTGTTTCTGTTTCATGGTGCACCGGGCACTGGAAAAAGCACATATATCCGTTACCTGATCTTTCACCTGAAAAAGAAGATAGTTTTTATGACACCGAGGCAGGCCGCCAGTTTGGAGAATCCGGAGTTTGGTTCTTTTATTTTGGAGCATTCCAATACGGTGATTATTATTGAAGATGCAGAGGAATTAATTGAGTCAAGAAAGGGAAATGGAAATTCCGGAATATCCACCCTGCTTAATTTATCGGATGGGCTTTTGGCAGAGACATTGGGCATACAGGTAATTGCATCTTTCAATACCAATATTTCTTTGGTAGATAAGGCATTGTTAAGAAAAGGACGGCTCACTGCACTGTATGAATTTAAGGAACTGGTAGCACCCAAAGCCGCCACACTTGCCACAGCATTGGGTTTTAACGACTTTGCCATTACCCGGCCAATGGCACTAGCAGACATTTATAATTTAGAAGAAACTTCTTTTGAGATAAAGCCTGAACGAAATGCCATTGGCTTTATGGCCAATAATAATTAAGCATGGAGATTACTATTATTTCAGACACACATGGCCTGCACCGGGAATTACAACTTGGGCAAGGCACCATCTTAATTCATGCCGGCGATATTACGGAGTATGGGACAGAAGAAGAGGTAATTGATTTTGTGCAGTGGTTCAGCAAACAGCACTATACTTACAAAATATTTATTGCCGGCAATCATGATCTTTTTCTAGAAGAATGCTCCCCTGCAAAAAGGAAAAAGCTATTGCCATCTGGCATAATTTACCTGCAAAATTCCGGGGTGGTGATAGAAGGTTTTAAAATATGGGGATCACCAGTTACACCTTATTTTTTAGGGATGGCATTTAATGAAAGAGCCGGCACAGCTATAAAAAAAGTAGGGAGCAAAATACCCGTTGATACCAATATTTTGATAACACATGCCCCACCAAAAGGAATACTGGATGGCGGTATTGGTTGCGATGAATTGCTAAAGCAGGTAAATAAAATAAAGCCAATGCTGCATTGTTTTGGTCATGCTCATGCTCATGGATGTAACGGAATTATAAAAACGGAGGCAACAACTTTTGTAAATGCAGCGATGGTAAATACACTCAATCCATTGTTAAATGATGAATACAAGATGGTGGGAAAAGCGATAAAAATTAAAATATAGTATGGATACATTTACAGCAATAGATTTTGAAACAGCCCATGGCAAACGTTGGAGTATTTGTCAGGTTGGCATAGTGCGGTATAAAGCTGGCGTTATTGTCCATCAATTATCATTGTTAGTACAACCTCCCAATAATTTTTATTGGGGCAGGTTTACCGAAATACATGGCATTGATGCAGCTATGACGATAAACGCACGCCCCTTTGATAAACTGTGGCCGCAGATAGCTCCATTTATTCAAGGGCAGCAGGTGGTTGCCCATAATGGCTTTAGCTTCGATTTTCATTGTCTCAATCAAACACTCGCCTATTATGGTTTGGCTGTGCCGGATTATACAGGTCATTGTACCTACAGAATTTACGGAGATAATTTAGCTTCACTGTGTTGCCAACATGCTATACCGCTCAATCACCATGATGCATTAAGTGATGCGCTTGCATGTGGAGAGCTATTTATAATGCATTTAAAGCAAAGCCGTTTAGCTGAATAATTACAATTTTTTTCTAACTATAAAATTAGCCAACATGAATCCCTTCAATTGCTGTTTTGCTTCGGGTAATTTATTCATTAGCCGGATAAGATCTCGAGATTGTTTATTTCCAGGAGCCATTATAGTAGCGACTATTCAGTTATTATGCTACTTCGTACTTGTTTTTTGCATAAGGTTTTTTACTGGCATCACCTTTATGCCACACATAGCCAATCCATTATTTTGGATAGCAGTTTCAGTTGGCTGGACATTGCTCGTTTGGCTGTATTACAAAAACGGCCCTTACCAATTGTTGCTGCTAAAATTTCAGTTGCTATCGGTTACAAAACGGCAAGTCTGGGGATGGATAACAGTGTTGATTATTCCGTTTTTATTTATGGTTTGTATTGGTATTTTGCTTGTTGGCAACCGTTGATGTATCGAAGGATAATGTTATATTTAAAAAAAAATAAAAAAGTATGTACGATATTAAAGAAAGTGATTTAGAACAATTCTTTAGCTTGAATTGGGATCTATATAAAGAAAAGCTCAAGGAACAGATTAGTTTGGAAGAAAAATTGAGCTTTAATATTATCTCAGTTTCAACCTACACAGGTCATTTGGAGAATTACCATAGTGATATTTGGGGCTTCCTATTAGATAATAAGGCAGCCCATAATAAAGGTGATTTTTTCCTCTCCTTGTTTATTGATTATTTAGTTGAAAATAAAAAGATAAATTCAAAATATGTTGAAACTTTAAAAAAAGCTGAAGTTCACCGAGAAAAAGGTAGAATCGATATTTTGATTGTAAACAAAGAAGAGCAAATCTGTGTGATTATTGAAAATAAGATTAATAATGCAGAAGATCAGGTAGACCAATTAAAAAGGTATAATCAATATGCTTTGAACAACAAATGGGAGGTAGCTGCCTTATTATATGTTACTGCAACTGGCGACTGGTCAACCTCAATTCAAGATGATGTTACTATTGTACATTCTTTAGCAGCTTATAATAATGAAAATGATTCACTTCTAAAAGGATGGTTATTGAAATGTAAAACAACACTTCAATTGGCGTTTAACGAAGTTAATGAAGACGCTTTTTCATTTATTCACCAATATTGTTCTCTCCTAAAACATTTAACTTCTAAAACTTTAAGCAACATGTCTATAGAAATATTATATAAAAATTTACAAGATAAAAATAATTTACAAACGGCACTCTACCTTGAAAGTGAACTCAAAAATATAAGCCTTCATAGGCTAAATTTATTTTTGATTAAAATTCAAAAGGTATTTGATAATAAAGTAAACTATTTTCAGCCCGCATTTGATAGCAAAAAGACTTTTGATAAGCAACATCCGAACTACATGAGTTTTCAGTTTTTTAAATACAATGGATTAAAATTTCAGTTAGATATTAATCTATTTCATTTCAAGACAAGATTTAATTTTTATAACTCGGATAATAAAATAGATTCTTCCGCGGTTAAGGTAGTTCTGAATGAATTAATTGGTGAAAATAATTTTGAAAGATTAGAAGGTAGTAATCCAGGTCATACTGCATACGTTATAGCATTAAGTAATGAAATAGATTCTTTAGCCCTTCTTGAAGATGCAACATTAGCTTTTGCAGAATTGCTTTTTAAAAGTATGAACAATTATACCGAGAAGCTAAGAGAAGCTAACCTTTTATAAACCAACTACGCAAAATCGTTTTATTACATTATAAACTTGCAAAAATAGGAAGTACATCAAAATTCCAATACATGTCCAAACGTGCCTACATCTCCCGTTACCTGCTAATTATTAAAAGGTTAAAGGCAAAGCCTTATTCTAACAAAAAGGATTTGGAAGAATATCTTGTAAAGCAAAGTGAACGGCTGCAAATGGAGGATGAAAATTTTACAATGGCCACATCTGGCAAAACCATCGGTAGAGACCTAAATGATATAAGAGCGCTTTTTGGAATTGACATTGAATATTCCAGGAAACAAAAAGGCTATTTTATTAACCAGGGCGATATGGACAGCATGAATTTTCAAAGAATGATGGAGGCATTTGAAATGTTTAACTCATTGAATATTGCACAGGATCTTGCGCCGTTTATTCACCTGGAAAAACGCAAGCCGCAAGGCACGGAAAACTTATATGGGTTGCTCCATGCCATCAAAAATAAGCTGCAAATAAAATTTGCCTATCAAAAATTCTGGGAGGATGAAATAAGCCACCGGACTGCAGAACCCTATGCTTTAAAAGAATTTAAAAACCGCTGGTACCTGATGGCAAAGGACGGCAAAGACGCACCTGTTAAAAGCTTTGGACTCGATAGATTATCGGAACTTGAAATTACCAACCAGCCTTTTATATTTGCCTCTACTGATAATATCGAAGAAAATTACCGGTATTGTTTTGGCATTATTAGTCCGGATGATGAAGAGCAGCAGGACATTATTTTATCTTTTGATCCTGTGCAGGGTAAATACATTAAATCGCTTCCGCTGCACCATACACAGCAAATAATTATAGATAATGAAGACGAGTTGCAGGTAAAACTCAAATTGTACGTTACCCATGATTTTATAATGGAACTACTTTCTTACAGCGATAATATGAAAGTGCTGCAACCGGCATCGCTTGCCAGTACTTTAAGGGATTACCACAAAAAAGCTTATCTGCAATACAAATAGTTGTGCTTCTCCATTTTGAAAGCGACGCTCTTTTTAGTAAATTTAATTTTAAAAAAGCATGTATATCTGTATCATTAAATGTCCGATAAATTGGTGTGTCATTGGTGTGAAGTGTACGAAAAAATCGTACGGTTGAAAATGCAAGCCGAAGACGGTAAAATGCGTGAAACGGATGTAGCAGATACAGAGACTTTACTGCGACATTTCTAATCCATTCCATCTCACCCAAATAACAATGGGCACAAAGAATAAAAATCATTTGTGCCCTTCGTAAGTTTTAAAACAAAAATTTAATCCAACGCCT
>JANYCA010000189.1 GCA_025360525.1 Chitinophagaceae bacterium
CCAGCAAAAATCTTGTAAAAGAAATTGCTGCCTCATTTGCAGCCATGAAGCCAATGATAGATTTTTTAAACCACGCTGTGCAGTAGGCTTTAGTTGTTTAATAAAAAAACTTATAGAATTAGGCATTTAGTTCGCAAAGCATTTACTCTATTGTGTTAGACCCTATTTTCTTTTTTTTCTTGATAAAAAAAAGAAACAAAAAAAATCAAGGCTCCGAATAAAAAGGCTGAAATTTTAAATGTAAGCCTAAAATCAAGGAACTCGCCGCCAAAGTAAAATACTTTGAAATTTATGCTGGCTCAAACAGCCTTGATTTCTTAACGGCATACATTTAAAATTTCTAGCACTTTTTATTCGAGGCCACACTAGCTTTCATTTGCGAAGAAAATACCTAATTCAAAAAACTTATAATTAGCGGTGTTTTTAAAAGCTGTCTTTGGGGGGCAATGATAATTTTTTTTCTGTTAATTTACAAAGGGTGTTGTACAAAACAAAACCGGGCTATCTGTTTAGATAAGCCCGGCAAAATGTATTTATTTAGTAAAAAATATCAATTCAAATCCCAGTTAACGCTCCCGTCTTTTTCATCTTTAATGGCAATGCCCAATGTATTTAACTGGTTGCGGATTTTATCTGATGTTGCATAATCTTTTTTTGCTTTAGATTCTTTACGGATGTCTATCAACAGTTCCATCACACCCTGCAGGGTATTGTTTTTGTCGCTCACCATACTGGTTAAACCAAATATATCCACCAGGTAAAAAGTGAATTGCTGCTGCATTAATGTAAGTGTACTACCTGCAAGTGCGGTGGTTTTTACATGACCGTCTTTTATGGAATTAATAACCGGTGCCAGTTCAAACATATTCGCCAGTACTTTTGCGGTACTAAAATCATCGTCCATAAACTCTTCCAACTCATTCAGCATTTTCAGCACTTTATCGTTTAGCTCATTGTCGGTTGCCAATTGCTCGTTGTCTATTTCCAATTTCCCCAGTACTTCAAAAGCTTCCCACAACCGCTTTAATGCCTTTTCACTTGCCACTAATGCCTCACTGCCAAAATCAAGCGGACTTCTGTAATGACTTTGCAAAATAAAAAACCGCACTACCATTGGGTGAAAAGCCTGCGTAAGCAAGGGATGATTGCCGCTGAAAAGTTCTGTAAGTTTTATCACATTGTTGTAGCTCTTACCCATCTTTTTACCATTGATGGTAATCATATTATTATGCATCCAATAACGAACCGGTGCCTGATGATTGCAGATGGTACTCTGTGCTATCTCACTTTCATGGTGTGGAAACTGCAGGTCCATGCCACCGCCATGAATGTCGAATTCAGCTCCCAAATATTTAGTTGCCATGGCAGAGCATTCAATGTGCCAGCCGGGGAAACCTTCGCCCCATGGGCTTGTCCAGCGCATAATGTGCTCGGGTGCTGCCGATTTCCAAAGCGCAAAATCTGCGCTGTTTCTTTTTTCACGCTGTCCTTCTAGCTCACGGGATAATACTTCACGGGAGCCGGCATCTAGCAAATCTTCAATTACCCTTCCGCTCAGCTTTCCATAATCATGCGTGGCAGCATATTTTATAACGTCAAAATATACCGAGCCGTTGGTTTCGTATGCATAACCTGCGGCAATTATTTTGTTAATCATATTTATCTGCTCCACAATATGGCCGGTAGCAGTTGGTTCAATACTTGGTTCCACACAATTAAACTGAAGCATGGCCCAATGAAAAAGGTTGGTGTATTTCTGCACCAGTTCCATCGGTTCCAGCTTTTCCAGCAGGGCTTTCTTACTCACTTTATCCTCTGCCTCCCTGCCTTCTTCTTCAAAATGCCCTGCATCGGTAATGTTGCGAACGTAGCGTACTTTGTATCCTTTGTGGGTAAGATAACGATTCACAATATCAAAAGTTATATAGGGCCTTGCATGCCCCAGGTGGCTTTCGCCACTTACCGTTGGGCCGCATACATACATGCCTACATGGCCGGGTGTAATTGATTGAAAAACTTCTTTTTGGCGGGTATATGAGTTATAAATTTTTAAGGCCATTATTTAAAGTCTGTTTTTTTAAATGATTTTTTTGGGAGCCAGCTTTGCAGAAATATTCAACATCGTTGTGTCACTCCCTTGTACTTATAAATCTTTATGGAACTTTTATTGCAATAATTGTTTGTGTGCAGCAAACTATTATAGTTAAACACCCTACCTGCAACAGCACAAAAAAGCATAAATATTTGTTTGAAAAAGCATAGTTGCAAATATAATTATTTCAATTGTTTATCGGTTTATTCAATATCGGCAATAATGGGAAAATGATCACTTAGCTTTTTAGAAATTCTTCCATACTGCCGTACAGAAAACGATGGATGCAGAAAAATATTATCAATCCGTAAGGTGGGGGCAATACCACTAAAGGTTCTGCCCAGCCCGGCGCCCTTTTCTACAAAAGCATTTTGCAGGCCCTCGCCAATTTTTTTATACGCATAGGAATTGGGTGCATCATTTAAATCACCGCAAACAATTACCCGGTATGGGCTACTGTCGATGGCTGCCTTTATTCTGTCTGCCTGTACCTGTCTTCTTATAAAGCCGCTCTTGAATTTACTTAGCACATTCCTCGACTGCTGTATATCTATTTTATTTTCAAGCGAAGGTTTATCTATGTAAGAAAGGTTCTCCTCGCTAAATTTTAAAGATTGTAAATGGATATTAAAAACACGGATGGTATCTGCCCCTTTTACAACATCTGCATACTGAAAATTTGAGTTGTAATCGTAGGGGAAATATTGTACGGACTGCTTATTTATGATTGGATATTTAGAGAAAATCATTAAGCCGAAATGCTGGCGGTTTAAAAAGTCATCTTTAAAATTGTAGCTAAAAAAATAATGAGGGAGATTTAGTTTTGCTGCATATTCATACACAGAAAAAAAACTGTATTTGCGGTAATAAGCTGTGTTAAGGTTTATTAATGTATCGCCGGCCACCATCTCTTGAAAACAAGCGATATCCGGCTTGTAATCATTAATCAGGTCCATCATATTATCTCTTATATCGGGCCGTTGTTTATTGTATAAAATATCAAACTGTGCCACATTCCAGCTCATAATTCTACAATCACCTGCTTGTTTGGTTTTGGTAAAATGAGCGGTTAGCCGGGGAGGTAAAATATTAGTGAGGGGTTCGTAAGCCAGCAAAATAGTAATTGCCGACACTAAAGACCAGCCCGGCTTAACATACAACCAAAATATAAAAAAAAGGCATAAAATCACTAACAAATAAAAAGCAGCTAAACATAATAAACCCACCGGCCACCAAATGACAGAAAAAAAATAGTTGCTGTAGCACCCCATTAAAAAGCAGGTTGCAACAACAATATTGCAGATGATTACAAATTTTTTAGAGATTCTGCGGAAAAGGCTTTTAGGCATACTATAAAGATAAGGGATGCCGTGAGAAAACGAAAAGAGCCATTAACTCAAATCTTCGTTGGCGGCTCTTTTTAAAATGCCTTTTTCTTCGTCTGTAAGAAAGTGGTAACCTTTCTGGTTGATTTTATCTAAAATTTCATCTACCCGTTGTTGCGTTACATTCGATGTTTTGGTAAAGGGCTTTCTGCCTTCAGATTTATAAAAAATCTTTTCCTTAACACCCATTCCTTCACTTTTTTTATCAGGATTAAAAATATTCATTACCCAGTCGTAAAATTTCAATATCCAAATGCTGCCATCTATGTCTTTTCTTAACAGGTAAACAAACATAAAACCAGCACCTGCGCCGGCCAAATGCGCTATACTGTGAGCTGCCCCCATAGAAGCTATCCCTGCAAAATCAATGATAATGTACGCCATCGTTAACACCCAGATAGGAATACCACCATTAAGTTGTTGAAAAAAACGATAGCCCGGTGCCAGCATAGTTGTAGCCATTGCTACCGCCATTACACCGGCATTGCCACCAATTAATGCATTGCTTTCAATAAAAGGCTTTAACGGCGGAAAAGTATAATTAGCAATGATAAAAAATAACGCACCTGCAAAACCACCATACATATAAATGGGAATTAGTTTTCTGTTGCCGGTTAGTTCTTGTAAAATATATCCAAAAGCCCATAGCCAAATCATGTTGCTGAGGATATGTATAACCCCGGTGTGGCTGAACATATAGGTAAGTACCGTCCATGGACGTTCGCTAAGTTTTATTAGCGATGCAGGCAGTTCAAAGTATTGCACCACCTGTACATTAAAAGATGATTCAGGTGCCTGAAAATAGAAATATACCACCTGTATTACCATCAGTAACAAAAAGAAAATAATATTGATCGTAATCAAGCCAATAAGTGCATTTCCATCAGCGCCGAGCGTTATTCGTTTTCTGGGTCGCTGAAAATCTGAATATCTATCTAACTCTCCCATTAATTTATAAATTGATTTAACAAAAATACAGTTCTGCTTTGTTATAACTGTTAAGGTTAATAAAAGGTTTTACGATTGGTTTTATTCCAGTAAAATACCAATAAAAAACCAATAATTGCGCCACCTAAGTGGGCAAAGTGACCAATATTATCTCCCGC
Source organism: Chitinophagaceae bacterium (assembly GCA_025360525.1). Classification (GTDB taxonomy): domain Bacteria; phylum Bacteroidota; class Bacteroidia; order Chitinophagales; family Chitinophagaceae; genus Ferruginibacter. Next base: position 4,584 of record JANYCA010000189.1, read on the forward strand.
AAACTGGTGAAGCCCACCAAATAAATCAATTAATACCAGCACCGGTATTACATATTTTGCTTTAACCGGAATAGGAATAAACATTACATACATTTCAGTATTTGGAAACAGGTAGGCAAATGCTGCCATAATACCCATAATAGCTCCCGATGCACCAATGGCGGAGTATTGTTGTTTGTAAGCTGCTATTATTTCTGCCGCACTTACATTTTCTTGAATAGCAGATTGCAAGCCGGCAGCGGATTGCGCAAATACACCTGCACTATAGGGCACAGTCAATTGCACCAGTAAGCCAGATCCTACACCACATACCAGGTAAAACAATAAAAATTTCTTTCCGCCAAGGTAATTTTCCATAAAACTACCAAACATCCATAGCGCAAACATATTAAACAACAGATGCGAAAACCCATTGGTATCATGCAAAAACATGCTGGTGAAAAACTGGTGCGGTTTAAATAAAGTAGAGGTATAATAATGCAAAGCGCCCCACTCCGTTACATCAAAAGTAGTAAAAAGCCGTTGCGCCATATAAGCCAGTACATTAATAATAATCAGGTTTAAAACAATAGGTGTAGTCCGTTGCATGCAATAAAAAATATTTAGAGTGCAAGTTCGGTATTGTTGTTGGATATATTGCTTCGCTTAGGGTAACAGCATCGGCATTAACCGGTGTGCCTGCTTTATATAGGGCATTTTTCATGATAATTAATCAGCTCAATGGGGGTTTTTTCAAATTCATAACCGGCGTATCTTACAACGATTTCATCAAGGATGGCATCAATTTCCTCGACGGTTTTTAAGGTAACGAGCTGCAGCCGGTAATCTTTTATTCCGGGAAGTCCTTTCAAGTAATTGGTATAGTGCCGGCGCATTTCAAAAATACCCACCACAGGGCCTTTCCACTCGTAGCTTTTATGCAAATGCTTTTTGCATACTGCCACCCTGTTTTCTATAGTAGGCGATGGCAGGTGTTGGCCTGTCTGTATAAAATGTTTTATCTCGTTAAATATCCAGGGATACCCAATGGCTGCACGGCCAATCATTACGCCATCTACACCATAGCGGTTTTTGTAGGTTACTGCTTTTTCAGGCGTATCTATATCACCATTGCCAAAAATCGGGATGTGTATGCGGGGGTTGTTTTTCACTTTCCCAATTAAAGTCCAGTCGGCCTCACCTTTGTACATCTGGCAACGGGTACGTCCGTGGATGGCAAGTGCTTTTATGCCCACATCCTGCAGGCGTTCTGCCACCTCCTCAATGTTCAGGGTATTGTCGTCCCATCCCAACCTTGTTTTTACTGTAACTGGCAACGACGTGGATTTTACAACAGCACTTGTTAACCGCACCATCAAATCTATATCTTTCAACACGCCAGCGCCGGCGCCTTTTAATGCTACTTTTTTTACAGGGCATCCAAAGTTGATGTCCAGCAAATCGGGATTGGTAACATCTACAATTTTTGCAGCCATCGCCAGGCTATCTTCATCTCCCCCAAATATTTGAATACCTACCGGTTTTTCATAATCAAATATGTCCAGTTTTTTCCTGCTTTTGATGGCATCTCTTATCAGACCTTCACTACTGATAAATTCGGTGTACATAAGGTCGGCACCATTGTCTTTGCAAACGGCACGAAATGGCGGATCGCTTACATCTTCCATTGGCGCAAGCAATAACGGGAATTCAGGTAATTGTATAGGTCCTATCGAAGGCATTCTTTTTATTTTAGTGTATTCTAATCCAAACTAAGCACCAAGTACTTAGATTTGGCTGTAAATTTACAAACTTATAAGCAATCACTATGGCGCATTATGCAACAAACCGGTTTAACTACTGGGGACAGTTAGGAATTTTAACCGCATTTTGCGGCGCAGGTCTTGTTATTGGAGGCCTGGCAAGTATGATACCTTTAATGGGTAAAGCCAATTTTTTTAATCTTAAAGGGGTAAGCGCCACAGAGATTATGGACAGTATTTTAAAGCCTGAAAATGCAACTGCTTTAAGATGGTCGCAGTTTATTGCTACAGTGGGCATCTTTTTTTTGCCGGCTTTTTTGTATGCAAGAGTTTGTCACATAAAAGCATTTATGCACCTGGGTTTTAAAAAAGAATTAGATGTAAAACAAATTCTGATCGTATTATTTATCATGTTAGCAGCTTTGCCGGTAGCAGGTGCATTAGCGCAACTTACAGAAATGATACCCTGGTCTAAAGCTACCTTATTGCAATTTAAAGAAGCAGAAGATACCTACAACAAACAGGTTGCTGTAATAGCAAGGATGGACAACTTTACTGATTATATCGTATCCATCATTGTAATTGCGTTACTGCCTGCGTTATTTGAAGAAATACTTTTTAGGGGCGCCATACAAAACTTATTTTCCCGTTGGTCTAAAAAGCCCCTATTGGCAATCATATTAACTGCCATTGTTTTTAGTGCTGTGCATGGTTCTTATCTTGGGTTTTTAAGCCGCTTTGCTTTGGGTTTTTTATTGGGATGGGTATATTATCGTACCGGTAATATCTGGTTGAGTATTATTGGGCACTTTGCTAACAATGCGCTGGGCGTAACTTCATTATACATGGCCTCCAAGCCGGGCGAAAAAATTAATCCATCCAGTATTGATGAACATTTCCCATTGTGGGTTGGCCTTTTGGGTGTGGCTGCCCTGGTGGCTTTGCTAATACTATTTGATAAAGTAGCAAAAAAAAGCATTGACCATCCCGGCCAGGAAGTATTGATACCCGGCTACAATTTTGGCAACCCTTTCCTTAATGAAATGGAATCAAGCGCAAATAAAAATCAATCTTAGTTTAATGGCAATAAATAAAGAAGTTTTAAAAACCCGGGCTTTAACAGCGGTGGTTTTTGTGGCAGTAATGCTGCTGGGTTTATTTTACAATGAATGGAGTTTTATTATTCTTTTTACCATTATCCATTTTGGAGGCTGGTATGAATTTATAAAGCTGATGAAGAAAATAAATGGCGACAAATATTTGCCCTATTGTTTGTTGGGCATCTTTTACATTACGATGCCGTTATTAATGCTGCACCATTTGGGTGTTACGTTATCAGCTACCCACATCAATTTAGACAGCTTCGATTTAGCCAATCCGTACCGGGTAAGTATTGGCTTTTCTGTTTTATTACCAGCAGCAGTAATTTTCTCCATTTGGATTAATGACACCATGGCCTATATAGTAGGTTCTCTAATTGGTAAAACACCCTTCTCAAAAATTTCTCCCAAAAAAACATGGGAAGGTACCGCCGGCGGTGCCATTCTTTGTGTGATAGTAATTGGGTTGTTGGGATATTTTATTCCGGTTGCAAAACAAATTGCAGTACAGCATTGGTTTGCCATTGCTGCTATTTGCGCCATCTTTGGCACAGCAGGTGATTTGCTGGAAAGTAAGATAAAGCGCATGGCTGATGTAAAAGACAGCGGTAGTTTTATGCCGGGCCATGGAGGCTTTTTAGATCGCTTCGATTCTTTATTGGTGGCCACCCCTTTTGTATGGTTGTATGTGCAGTTGTTTGGTTAAAAAAATGGAAGATGGCTTAGGGTAGTTGAAAATAGTTGAAGGTTGTTGAAGATGGTTGAAGGTTACCGCAATAGCCTATTTGATTAAAAGGTATTTGTGAATCGCTTTAAACGGTTAAGAAATTTAATTGAAATAAAAACGTGCTAACAATTTAGTGGCAAAACCAGGCAACCGCTTGATGCGCCGACATCCGATTGCTATTGGATTTGAAACGCTCCTCATCACTTATCTGCGTAATTCCTCCTACATTTGCGACTTAAACTAATAATATGACCATTCATCGGGAAGGATACAGATCTATAGCCATCGGCACTATTATATTTGTTTTAATAAATACCGTTTCCGTTAATTTTTTAAGCACCCCATTTCCCTTGCTTGGCTGGCTGTTATTATTTGTTACCCTGTTTATATTGCTTTTCCTTATTTCATTTTTCCGTATACCCAACCGTGCATTAACCATTATCGACGGGCAGGTAATTGCACCTGCAGATGGCAAAGTGGTTGTAATAGAAGAAGTGATTGATGAAGAATATTTTAAAGAAAAAAGGCTACAGGTATCCGTATTTATGAGCCCGGCTAACGTGCATGTAAACCGCAACCCAATTAGTGGCGAAGTGGTGTACAACCAATACCACAAAGGAAAATACCTGGTTGCATGGCACCCAAAATCATCTACAGAAAATGAGCGGCATAGCATCGTTATTAAAAACGGTAGCACCGAAATTTTAGTAAAACAAATTGCCGGAGCATTGGCTAAAAGAATTGTAAACTACCTGCAGGTTGGCCAACAGGTAAAACAAACGGAAGAAATGGGATTTATTAAGTTTGGCAGCCGGGTTGATATGTTGTTGCCCATTGGAAGCAAAATAAATGTGCAACTAAACCAGGTGGTACAGGGCGGTGTAACTGTTATTGCTACTTTATAAAAAGCGCCGCATGTTGTTTTAATTACAGCAACAACTTTGTTGAAAATCCCTATCCTTTTTAACAGGCAATATTTTGAAAAAATCGAATTGCCTCATTTTCTTTTTCTCCACACAATAAATAGAATGGTTAAAACCGCAAGACCAGCCAATAAGTAAATAAATAAATGATTTGATTTTTTTTCAGGGATTTCTGTTATGGTGATCGTTTGATTAATGGAGACATTAATTATGGTTTGTTTGTTTCCCCCCGTCCAGTAAATGGTAATTTTATCTATTTTTTTTGCATCCCCTAAACCGAAATGCGCAATCACGGAACTCTGCGAAAAAATACTGGATGCTCCTCCGTCAATTTCACGGATCATTTTTCGTCCACCTGCCTCCACTTCAATTTTAGATCCTATTCCATGGCTTTCTGCATCCACTCCTTTCAGGATAATTTTTATCCAGTTGCCCCTGGTAGAATCGTTTCGGAAAAGCTTTGTAACAGAAGGCACCGGGTAATCAGCTATAACGGGTTCCTGGTTCACCACCAGTAAATCAAGGTCGCCATCATTATCATAATCAAACACCACCGAACCACGGCTGATGCCATAATCTGCCAATCCGATAGCACGGGCATGGTCTTCGAATTTACCGCCCATATTTTCAAAATAAAAATTGGCCATGGCTACACAATTTGGATTCAGGTCTCCATTAGCAACAAATAAATCCACATCACCATCGTTATCAAAATCGGCAAAATTAGCGCCCCAGCTAATGGCAAAAAATTGCATTCCTAATTCGGGCGCCTTATTTATAAATGGCTTACCTGCGCCCTGGTTAACCATAAAATAATTAAACTTAATATTGGTCATGTAATAATCCATCAGCCCATCATTGTTGTAATCGCCTACAGCAGTTCCCATCGAATTAATTTTAAGGTCCATTCCTTTTTCCTTGGCTACATCTGTAAATTTTTTCCTGGGGAAATGATTTTCCAACAGCATGTCCGGCGTACGTTTATAGCCAAAATCATGGTTTACAAATAAGTCTTGGTCGCCATCATTATCAAAATCTGTAAAAATGCCTCCAAACCCAAATCCACGATATTCAAGACCGTAATCTGAATACACGTCTCTAAACTTTTTACCTTTTTCATTCAGCAGTAAATTCCCTTTTGCTATCTGGTTAGCTTCCACAACTGTATTGTCGTTGATAACGCTCAGCTTTCCTTTGTACTCATTAAAATAATTTCCAACATACAAATCAGGCCATCCATCTGCATTAAAATCTCCAAAACTTGCCGAAGTACTAAAGGAGAAAATCTGATCGAGTCCATACTCTTTAGTGGCATCACGGAAAGTACCGTTTCCGTTATTAAGAAATAACAGGTTGATTGCCCTCGGGATGATTTCGGGCTTATCTCTTCGGGTGATGGTGGTTATAAACAAGTCTACCAAACCATCCCTGTTTACATCAGCACCAGTAACCCCTTGCGTTACAAAGTTTTTTGTAACCAGCATGCCGGATTTTTCAAATACATTGGTAAATGTACCATTGCCGTTATTTTTATACAGCATGTCATCATTCATGCCACCAGTAATATAAACATCTTCCAAACCATCTTTATTAAAATCGATTACACAGGCACCGCCACCAAACATTCCCTCATACACTTTAAATACATGGTTAATTCCGGATGCCGTAGTTACGTCTGTAAAACGTGTTTGACAAAAACTTTTATTGATACAAAAGTTTAAAGCAATTAATAAGATGATTTTACAATGCCGCATTTTTGAAAATAATTTTATTTTTTCCAGCGTAGGTGGTTAATATTTACTCCAATTTCTTTTCCCTTTTCTAATCCTCTTTCATTGTCTTGTGGAATATGTATACCGCCATAAAACCTGGACTTGGCGGTTTCTTCTGCGGCCTGCAAGAATGATGTAAAATGACGGACTTTAAATTCAGTATTTCTAATTTCATCTTTTGCACGGCCTGCATGGGCACTGTCAATAAAAGCAAAATTTTCACCAAATAAATTGGTTAGCACAATGGCAGATGCGGCAGCCTGTATTGCATGTCCTGATGGAAATGCAGGAAAGGGTGGATCTGGCCAAAAAGATTCCCATTGCTGATCCATATGTTCCGTAACATACGTGTTTGCCCGCTCTGAAAAAAACTGGTATTTCCATTTCCAGCAATTTACATAAGCATCAGAAACTGACATGCCAACACCTGCATAAACCCGGGCACATTTTATTAAACCGGGTTTGGTTTTTCTGATAGCAATGGTTGCAAAATAATAAGAATGTCCGGGTGGTGTAAAGGTAACGTCAGGATCATCGCTCCACCATATTGCAACTTCTTTTTCTTCCTGGGTTAATGAATTTTTTTTATCGTACACCAGTTTAAACTGGTTGTAATATTCAGAGCCCGGAAGGGTATCAAATTGAATACATTCCGGCGCATTAATGGCCGAATCATTTGCTAAAAAAGTACGGTTGCTTCCCCAATGTGGGTGTAGCGGGAAATGGCTGAAAGATTGTGCATACAAAGCGGGCTTCCATCCGCCCGGCTTATTGGGGATCATTAATTTTTTATCAAAATTGGTAAGGTATCCCCGGTGACCGCCATCTGTTTTTGACCAATTAAAAATAAGTTGTGCTATTTTTTTTCCGTATAATACTGATCGTTTTACAACGGCTTCATCTGGTGTTTTTTTTGTAAGCGCATTCATAAAAGAAGTTTCCAGGGAATCAATTCTTCTTTTGTTATCATCAGAAGTCTGGATGTAAATATTCCGCAGCATCTCCGCCTGTCCTGCATTTAAGGCGAGCTCCCAATTATAGGCAACGCCGTTTTCGGGCAAGGGTAAGCTATCTAATCCATTTAATTGTGGCGCAACAGATTGGTATTCCGGGAAACCATTTACAACAGATTCATACATGGTAAGTCCAATATAACCAAAACAACGGGAGGCAAAAGTTGGTGTATTGGCGGGGGTGGTTTTGGTAATATAATTGGTCATATCTGCCCATGCAATTGCAAGTTCATAAGGTTCAGGCAATTTTTTAATTTCCTGTTTGCAAGAGGATATAACTCCTAAAATTACGAGACTGAAAATCGCTTGTTTCTTCCAGAATTTTTTGTGTATCATTTATTTTTATTCAATAAAGTATAAGTGATCAGATTTTTTCCATTGATACCGAAATAAAATTGCTGATTTAGCTGAACACAACTTTTTACATCACCCCAAATATTTAAACCCGATTCGGTTTGTTTGATGTATTTAAAATTACCTTTTCCATCTCCTTCCAGCAATGCCCCGTAGTTAGCATCAAATTTACCCAACCTGATTTTTGTATGGCTGTTATTTCCACAAAGTAATAAATCTGTTTTGCCATCCTTATTAAAATCAAGTTGATTGATGGTATAAACAGGCGAATATTGCACCTCGTTTGGCAAAGCAGTTGTAGTGAATTTTCCGGATGGATTATTGATAAAGCAGGTAGTAGCCATATGGTCGGCAGAAAGATGACCGGCATTTTTTAATTCGTCTTGTTGAAAAAGATCTTCCATCGTTATATCAGCATAACTTTTAAAAGTAAAAAACCGTTTCTTCATAACAGGCAATTGAGCTCCTAACTCATCTTTTGTAATGTAGGGATATCTTTTATGCTGAATATAGAAACTAAAAATGGGATCAACCGAACCATTGTGGTCAAAGTCGCTGTAGTACATTTCCAAAGGCTCCTTTTGATTGGCTTTAAATTGGGTATTCAATCCCATATTACCTATAATAAGGTCGGGCCGGTTATCCCCATTAAAATCACCCACCGTAATACTGTTCCACCAACCTCGGAAAGCTTTGTCAAAAAATCTGCTGGTTGCATTTACGAGTTTACCATTCTCTTTTTTAAAAACAGTTACCGGCATCCATTCGCCCACAATTACCAATTCATTCTTTTTATCAAGATCAAGATCAACCCATACGGCATCGGTTACCATACCTGGCTTAGTAAGTTCAGGGCAAATTTTTTCTGTTTGATCAGAGAAATTCCCTTTGCCATCATTTATTAAAATATAACTCTTAGGCGACTCTGGATATCTGCCGGGAACCACCCTTCCACCCACAAAAATATCAGGAGCACCATCTCCATTAATATCCTGGATTTTTACACAGGATTTACTGCCCCGGGTATCCGGAAGACTATTGGTTTTAATAAAATTGTTTTTACCGTCATTAAAATAAAGCCTGTCCTGCAGCAAGGAATCTGTTGGCGAACAATTATCATAACCACCACTTGCAATATAGATATCAGGCTTACCATCTCCGTTAGCATCAAACACGGTTATCGCTGCATCTTTATACTTTTTATCCTGTTCAAATGCAGGGATATTTTTTATTACTAATGAGCCATTTTTTTGTTGCATGAATATACGGGTCACTTCACCGGCAGCTCCTCCAATTAACACATCTTCCAGGCCATCGTTATTCAAATCATACTTCGTAATGCAAGGTCCGCTGTAAGAAAACTGACTGATCAATAACAATTGCCTGTTAAAGTCATTGATGCTGTTATCAATAGTTGCGCATTTTATATTGGATGTTGTTTCAGTAAACCATGTAGCTGCAGCTTTAACAGGTAATGATTTATTGGCAGCATTTTTTTCTGAAAGGGTTAATAGTTGATTAGCATTTACGTTGTAAAGCTTTTGTGTTTTTCCACTGCTCCAGGTTATACTAAGGGAGTCTGCTTTTGCTGCATTGCCTAAACCAAAATGAAGATTAAAAGAAACATTGGAAAGATAACCTCGTGAAGGATTTTGTTCCAGCGACTGTATTTCTCCGGCATTAAAAATTTTAATTTTAGCACCAAGCCCTTGTGTGTTACCAGCTTCGCCGATAAGCTGCAACTGAAGAAAATGGTTGCTGTTTAATTTTTGTGATTGATTTTGATAAACAAATGCTGGTTGATTAATATTATTTACCACCAGGTCTAAATCGCCATCATTATCAAGGTCTGCGTAAATAGCTCCATTGCTGTTAGAAGCCTCGTTAATACCCCAGCTTTGATTATTGTTTTGGAAAGAATGGCCATCCTTATTTTTAAAAATATAGTTTGTAACGTTGGATGAAGGCATGCCTTTAATTAATTCCATCACATCTTCTCTTTGTAGTCTCCCTTTTTCTTTTACATAATCATTCCCTACTATCAATAATAAATTTATTGGTTAAAGAAGGATTTTATTAGCTTGATGCGTCAAAGCTATAATTAATTTGAATGAACAGGAACTAATACAGCAGTTAAGACAGGGCAATGAACCTGCTTTCCGGTGGCTGGTAGAAACCTACCGGAACCGGGTTTATAATACTGTACTCAATATTTTGCAGGACGATAAAGAAGCAGAGGATACAACGCAAGACACATTTATACAGGTTTTTGAATCGGTAAATTCGTTCAAAGAAGAATCGGCACTCTCCACCTGGATATACCGAATAGCAGTGAGGAAGGCATTGGATAAAATAAGACGGCGCAAAACAAGACAAAAACTGCGGCAGTTCTTGCCCTGGTGGATGCCGGGAGAAAACACTAGTACCAGCGAACCATTTCATCATCCCGGTATATTGATAGAAAATAAGGAGAAGGCGGCTGCATTATTTAAAGCAATACAATCTTTACCGGAAAAACAACAATTGGCATTTACGTTGATAAAAGTACAGGGAATGAATTATGAAGATGCCTGTTTAATTCTGCAACAAAATGTGAAAGCAGTTGAATCCCTTGTTAGCAGGGCAAAAGTGAATTTGCAAAAACAATTAGAAGGTTACTATAAAACATTAAAATAAGAACGATGAAAAAAATATTTACACCATTAACTGATGAGTATCTAAAAAGCCTTGAGGGCATGCAACACGCTGCCACGGATGATTATTTTTATACCCGTTTAAAAGCTAAAATGGAGCGGAATCTGGCTCAACAGGGATGGGGTTTTAAATTAAAACCGGTTTGGGTAATTGGCTCGCTTGTATGCCTGTTAGCATTAAATGGTTTTATGCTTACTCAACAATATAAAATCAAACAATCAACCAATAATAAAACCTCGCCATTGCAAAATTTTGCTACCGCCTACGACCAGACAATTTTATCATCCTATTAACTCATTGCATATGAATCAAGGATTTAAAAATAGATTACTAATATGGCTGGTTGTACTGTTGATGATTGCCAATGCAGGTACCATTGCAATGTTTTGGATAGAGAAATCGACACAGCCGATGCAACCAAAAGGAACACCAAAAGATTTTTTGATTAATGAGTTAAGGCTCGATTCTAAACAACAAGAACAGTTGGACATACTGGTAAAAGAACATCAGCTGGCAACAAAAGAGTTTAGACAAAAAACACGAACTGCAAAAGAATCTTTTTTTGGTTTACTAAAACAAGCCAATGTTAGCGATAGTGTAAAACAAGCCACTGCAAAAAAAATCAGTGTACAAACAGAAGCATTGGACATTATTACCTTAAATCATTTTCAAAAAATTAGGGACTTGTGTAATCGTGAACAACAAAAGAAATTTGATGAAATTTTACAAGAGATAACAACCATGATAGGGCAGCCACAGCCACCGATTCGGCGGGATAGCGATGGCCAAGGCATGCCGCCGGGCGAACCGAGTGGTGAACGGCCTCCACCACCACAAAATTAAATGCTCAAAAGATTTACCAGTTTTTTAAGATGGGTTTACTCACCAACATTATTTTAAAAGACATCATTATCTTCCATTAATCCAAGGTTTATAAACTTCATCCCGGCCACATTAATAACCAGGTTACAATTTGTATTGACAACAACGAGTTATGCCAGCGTAAGTAGCATCTTATAATTTTCAACAAAAAATCAATGTTGTTTGGTAAACAGTATCGAACGCTTTCAATTCCAACTATTAGTATTAAAGCATCATCGGCAACATTGTTACAGGTACCAATGTAAAAAGAAGTCGGAACATTTTTTTGCTCATCTTTACATTCTTAACTGGTTAATTATAACATGCCGCTTTCACATAATAAATCCCGGAGGCTCCGGTACATATTTCTGGTTTATTGGATATTGCTGGGCTATATTCTGGCTGCATTGATATGGTGGTTTATTGCCTTAAACCATCAAAATCACCAGATGGCAACCTACAAAATCAGTGAACTTAATTTAAACAACTCCGGCTACCAGGCTGCACTGGAAAAAATAACCAATGTAGAAAAGAGAAAGACTGCCCAATACATAGGCGAAGGTGCTGTATTCTTTTTACTCATTATTGCCGGTGCCATCTATATATACCGGGTTGTAAAAAGGCAATTTAAAATAAGCCGGCAACAACAAAATTTTATGATGGCTATTACCCATGAATTAAAAACACCCATTGCAGTAACCAAATTAAATTTAGAAACCCTGCAAAAAAGAAAACTTGAAGAAAGCCAGCAACAAAGGCTTTTGCAGAACACCATACAGGAGGCCAACAGGTTGAATGCATTGTGCAATAATATGCTGCTGTATTCTCAAATTGAAGAAGGTGGCTATAAGATAATTAAAGAGCAGGTTAATTTATCCGCTCTTGTAAATGAGTGTATCAATGAATTTCAAACAAGATTTCCGCAAAGGCAATACACTACTGCTATAGAGCCGGGGTTGCATATTCAGGGAGATTTGCTGCTGGTACAAATGGCAATTAATAATTTGATTGATAATGCAGCAAAATACACACCAAAAGAATTACCGGTGGCCCTGTTGCTTTTTAAGGAAGATGCCAATACTGTTTTTCAAATAAAAGATGAAGGCAAGGGTATTGCTAATGAGGAAAAGAAAAAGGTATTTGATAAATTTTACAGGGTTGGTAATACTGCTACGAAAGAAGCAAAAGGAACTGGCCTTGGTTTATATCTCACCAAAAAAATTGTACAGCAACACAAGGCCAACATATTAGTAACAGACAATACACCGGTGGGTACCATTTTTACCATTATCTTTAAAGAGTAAGGGCAGCGGATGCTACTATTAGTTAGGAAATTTAGATCGACAATTTTCACTTTCTACTTTTTACTTTTTACCATTCACCATTCACCATCACCATCACCACATGGCAGCAAAAAACAGTTCGATATTATTAGTAGAAGATGAGGAGAATCTGCACGAGGCGCTTAAGCTAAATCTTGAGATGGAGCAATATGACGTAACCGGTGTGTTTGATGGCGCAGAAGCATTAAAAGCAGTACAAAAGGAGCATTTTGATATGATTATTTTAGATGTAATGCTCCCGGAAATTGACGGGATAACGGTATGCGAAACAATCAGGCTGCAAGGCAATGATATTCCAATACTTATTTTAAGTGCTAAAAATAGCAGTGCCGACAGGGTGCTCGGCTTAAAAAAAGGTGCCGATGATTATCTTACAAAACCATTTAACCTGGAGGAATTACTGCTAAGGGTACAAAAGCTGCTACAAAAAAGTCAGCAGCTTTCTATTCGCAAACCGGTAGAACAGATCTATACATTTGGCAAAAATTCTATTGATTTTAAAGCATTGGAATGTATTACCAAAGACGGTGAAATTATCACCCTTACCAAAAAAGAAATAATGCTACTGAAGTTGTTAATTGAAAATAAAAACGAAGTAGTAACCAGGGAAAAAATATTACAGGCAGTTTGGGGGTACAATGTGTATCCAACTACCCGTACCATCGATAATTTTATTTTAAACTTTAGAAAATACTTTGAAGCCGATAGCAGAAATCCTATTTATTTTCATTCGGTAAGAGGTATCGGATACCGGTTTACTGAAGATTAATCAGCTTAATTTTTTAAAGGAATTTACTATTTTATAAGCCGCTTCGTAAATGGCATTTCTGTCGGTCTCGGTATCAAAAGGCGTGTATAAATGCAATTCAATTTCGCTTAATAACTGGCTAATATCCAATGCCAGGCTTATAGGTTTTCCGAATTTATCAATCCTATCTTCAATCAATTTTTTATTAAATGTTTCGGGCTGCAATTGTAATTGATTGGATAAAAATGCAGTTAATTCCTTATGAAGAACAGCATAAAAATCTTTGGCCGGTATTGCGTGGTCTTGTATCAACTCTGCCGAAATTGACAGCGGGTCTGCAACAACATGGCTTTGTTCAGTAACTACTACAATCTCATCATCAATAATAACTCTTACTTCCTGCGATTGTTTTTTTCTATCAAGCCACAACCATACCAGTAACCCGACAATTATAATAAAAGCTACCGGCACAATTATCATCCACCTGTTGGTAAAAAGGGTTTCAAAAAACTGTTCTTTAGTAGCAGGCTTATCAATATTAGCCGAAGTAATAATTTTTTTACCAGCGCCATTTGTTACCGTTATTGATATTGGCTGCGTCTGTATAATTTTATAAGTTGCTGTAGCTGCATCAAAAAAACTAAATTCAATTGCGGGCAAAGTATAGCTGCCAGCCTTGCTGATTGTAAACGGGAAATTGAATGTTTTGCTGCCACTAACGGGAACTGTTAGCTTGTTAAGGGAATCTATTAGGGACGATTCAAAAACTTCTATACCGGCAGGCCAATTTATGTCTGGTGCATTTACCAGGGTAAGATTACCCTCTCCTGAAATGGTAAGCTGCAATTTACCAGACTCATCGGTAGTAAAGCTGTTTTTTTCAACCCATACCTGCAGGTTAAAACTGCCAACAGCGCCGTTAAATGAAGACGGTTTATTTATTGCCGGCAGCGGCTTTACCAAAATACTTATTGGCTTACTTTGTAAAGTTATTTTTTCTGCCTGTACAGCTTCCTGTGGCAATTGATCTGAGAAATCATCGACAAAAAAATCCCCCCGTCCACGTCGACTTTTTAAATAAGCCTCTTTAATAAAATTGATATTATTTTCAATAGTCAATGATTCCAATGTATCTGCCCCGCTTTGCAAGGGATACAATTGAGCTTTGCGCAACGTATACACATTATACTCCCGGCCATTTGCCGTTTCAATATTGTAGTTACCACCGCCGGGCTGCACAAGATCTATCACCGAAAAGCCACTAAATGATGGACTTTTAATAATATTACTTTCCGATTTTAAACGGGTGTATAGTTTATAGGTAACCTCCAGCGGCTCGCCCACAAAGCAGCTAGCTTTGTTAGTGGTAGCTTTTATAAAAATATTTCGGTTTACTTTATCGGTTATGTTCTCACCCTTTTTCAAAATAAAATCGCTGTAAGTAGTAGTTGGCGCAGGATCATCAAAAGGTGACAACGAGCCGGAACTGAAAGGGCTGTTATTGGCAGATGAATTGCCGTTGGTTGCATTGGTTACTTTAATGCTTACCGGGTTACTTTTGAGTATTTTGCCATCCACCTTTGCAGTTGTAGATGCAATAGTGAAATTGCCCTTGGCTGTTGGTTTGAGTGTATAGCTGTAACCAATGTATTTTCTGATGTTACCATTTATTTCTTCCATACCACTTTCCTCGTTGGGTCCACTAATTACTATAAATCCTTTTAAAACGGGGGCATTAATTGTGGCACTTTGTTGGGCATTTTCTACCAGCAGCTTAAACTCTGCAGTTTCATTTTTGCCAATAATTGCAGGGGAAATAGTAGCAATAAATTTTGCCTGTGCCATTGCAGGCCCATTCTTTATACACAACAGAATAAACAGCAATAACGAAATATTTTTTTTGAGCAGTTGCATGGTTGTCAATACAAAAATAATTTATCAGCCAGTTACATCTGCAACTTTATTGTTAACGGAGTAATAAAGAGTGGTAAAAAAAATATATTGCTGTAAACTTAGGTTGGTTCTGTTACGCTTTTTTTAAGGATGCCTTTGTTACAGCGCTTTGCCGGCTTAACAATCGATAAAATGCAGCACCAGTGAGCATTGATATTTCTTTCTTAATAAAAAATTAAATATTGTCGACAAACTGTTAAAAAGTAAAAGTGGCAGAGGTTGTGGGGTAAATAAGGTACTTTTAAAATAAAAATATTTTGGGTAATCGGCCGTATACTTATTGCCGGGAATAAAAAATTACTGCACCATGAATTTACTGGCACACGCCTGGCTATCTTTTAACCAACCAGACCTGCTGGTAGGCAACATGATTAGTGATTATGTAAAAGGTAAAAGCAAAGAAGCTTACCCTGCCGAAATTCAAAGAGGGATAATGCTACACAGGGCAATTGATACATTTACCGATGAGCATCCATACACCATTGAAGCCAAGCAGTTCTTCAGGCCACAATACCGTTTGTATGCCGGGGCATTTATCGATGTTGTTTACGACCATTTTCTCGCTAATGATCTGATTGAATTTGAAAGTGCGTCAGCACTGAACGAATTTGCACAATCTAGCTACCAGATTTTGCAACAGCAACAAATATGGTTGCCATCCCCATTTTCTCAAATGCTGCCGTATATGATATCGCAAAACTGGTTGTATCATTATCGCTTTAGAGAGGGTATTCAAAAAGGCTTTGGTGGCCTGGTACGCAGGGCAGCCTATTTACAGGAAAGCGATATTGCATTTGCAGTTTTTGAAAAAGAATACGAGCATTTACAAAAGTGCTATACCCGGTTCTTTCCAGAGCTAAAACAGTTTGCAAAAGAGTGGCTTCAGTTAGACTGATATTTATCGAGAGGGTTGCCAACCTTTTTAAAATTTGAAATTTTTTTCTGAAGGTTGGCAACCCTTTAATAAACTGCCACATTTTAAATATGCCCATAATCCATCACATATATTAAATCCATTAGTTTTGCAAGCTTAAATAGTAAATATGAAGTTTATCTCCATCGCAGTTATTTGCTGCAGTCTTAGTTTTATTTCAATGGGCCAAACTAAATTTCCTCCGGTAGATAAGTCACCGCTGGATATATCTTATTATCCCAATGGTTACCCGGTTTTAAAAATCCAGGATAAAGCTACCGAACCATTAATTGCACGGGTTATTTACAGCAGGCCACAAAAAAACGGCCGTGTAATATTTGGCGATTTATTAGAGTTTGGTAAACTATGGAGATTAGGTGCCAATGAAGCCACAGAAATTGAATTTTTTCAAAACGTGCGTATTGGTGGCGTAAAAATTAAAAAGGGCAGATACACGCTTTATTGCATACCGTATACTGAAAAATGGACGATGATATTAAATAGCGAAGTAGATACCTGGGGTGCTTTTAAATATGATGCAACCAAAGATATAACCCGGTTAGATATTCCCGTGCAACAGCAACCTGAACCGCTTGAAAACTTTGTGATGTCCTTTGATAAGTCTGCCAATGGCGCCGGCTTATCCATTGCCTGGGATGTAACGAAAGTAGTTTTGCCAATCGTATTTTAGATTTCTCCAGTTTTTATTTAGTTCCCGTCCATTTAGACCGGATTTTTTTAGATATTTACAACATGTGTGGAATCGCTGGCATCATTACCAATCCGTTTGCAGATACTGATAAAGGTGGGGAATATCTTGCATACAATATAAAAACAATGACCAATGTCCTTGCACACAGGGGCCCCGATGGAGAAGGGCATTGGATAAATGATAACAATACCGTTGCACTTGGACACCGTAGACTTGCCATCATTGACCTAAGCAACAATGCCCGGCAGCCAATGCAATATTCTGTTTTTTCGTCGCTGGCGGGAGATGAGAAAAGGTATACCATCACTTACAACGGCGAAATTTACAACTACCAAGAATTAAGAGAAGAGTTGTACAAAAACGGTTATCGTTTTCAAACAAGAAGCGATACTGAAGTTTTGCTGGCAGCGTACGATTATTGGGAAGAAGACTGCCTGCAGCAGCTGGATGGTATGTTTGCATTTGCCATTTGGGATGCTAAAAAACAATGCCTCTTTGCAGCCCGGGACCGCTTTGGCGAAAAACCTTTTTACTTTTATCCGGACAATAACCATTTTATTTTTGCAAGCGAAATGAAAGCCTTATGGGCCGTGGGGGTAAATAAAATAGCCGACAATAAAATGTTGCTGAATTACCTTGCGTTGGGTTACGTTTTAAATGCCAATGACAAACAGCAAACTTTTTTTGAAGGAATATCCAGCCTACCGGCCGGAAACTATTTGTATTTTGATGCTGCCAGTTTTGTTTACAAGATTACTCCCTACTTTAAAATCGATAAAGAAATAACACAACCCATTGCGGCAGATGCTGCAATAGAAAAGTTCAGCCAACTATTATCTGTATCTGTAAACAGACGACTTCGCAGCGATGTACCGGTGGGCTCAAGCTTAAGTGGCGGGTTGGATAGTTCGGCAATTACTGCGTTAATTTACAGGCAACTTAAATCGGGTAATAAGCAGCAAACTTTTTCTGCAGTTTTTCCGGGGTTCGAAAAAGACGAATCCAGGTATATACAATCGGTTACAAAAAGATTTCAAATAAAAAATTATACTACCACTCCCACTGCCGAGGGTCTTATTGCTGATTTTGAAAAGCTTTGCCACCATCAGGAAGAACCCTTTCCATCTTCCAGTATTTATGCCCAGTACAAAGTATTTGAGTTAGCCAGTCAGCACCAGGTAAAAGTATTGCTCGATGGCCAGGGTGCCGATGAAACATTGGCTGGATATCACAAGTACATTCATTGGTACATACAACAGCTTATTAGCCGGAATAAATTCTCCGCTGCTCTGAATGAAAAAAGAATATTCCGCAAAAATAATATCCCCTTTAAATGGGGAATCGGTAATTACCTGGCTACCTACCTTCCTGCACATGCCGTTATACAACTGGAGCAGAACGAATACAATAAAATTATCCGCCAACCTGATATTAACAAAGACTTCCTCACTGCTTTACGGGGCAGAGAATGGGAAGGCATTCACAAACCCATCATCACTAAACTGAATGATATCCTTTTTTTTAATACAGCTAATAGCGGCCTCGAAGAATTACTGCGGTTTGCAGACAGAAACAGTATGGTACACGGGCTGGAAGTTCGCCTGCCTTTTTTAAATCACCAACTGGTGGAATTTATTTTTTCGTTACCAGCCAATTTTAAAATTCATGAAGGCTGGACCAAGTGGATTTTACGAAAAGCAATGAACAAAAAATTACCTGCAGAAGTAGTTTGGCGAAAAGATAAAACGGGGTTTGAACCACCACAAAAAAACTGGATGGATACTGCCCTGATGACAGATTACATACACGAAGCAAAAAAGAAACTTGTAAGCAATGGCATTTTAAAAAATGAGGTGCTAAACAAACCAATAATACCTACAGGTGCGCACGACGAAAATAATTTTGACTGGAGATATTTGTGTGCTGCCAAAATTTTCCACAATACCTAAAGGCACTTGCTTAGTCAATAAAGGGCTACTATACCGTACTTAATCTCCCTGTTTAAAACACAAAAGCCGCCCACCTCATTTAATTACTGTTACTTTGCATTCTTAAGCTAAATAACAATAAAAATGAGTTCAACAGATAATAATTCGCCATGGGGCTTAGGCACCAAAATAATACATGCAGGTGCAGTGCCTGACCCAAGTACAGGCGCTATCATGACACCTATTTATCAAACCAGCACTTATGTGCAAACAGCGCCGGGACAACACAAAGGATACGAATATGCCCGCAGCCAAAACCCTACCCGTAAAGCACTGGAAGATGCATTGGCCATTTTAGAAAACGGTAAATACGGATTAGCATTTAGTAGCGGTGTTGCGGCAACAGATGCCGTTATAAAATTATTAAGCCCTGGCGACGAAGTAATATGTGCCAGCGACATGTATGGAGGCACCTACCGTTTGTTCACCAAAATATTTGAAAAATTTGGTATTAAATTTATTTACGTTGATACTACCAATGCAGCCAATGTTCAGGCAGCGGTTACCGCAAATACTAAATTAATTTGGCTGGAAACACCCACCAATCCCTTGATGAATATTACAGATATTGCTGCTGTTGCTGCAATATCTAAAGCTGCAGGTTCTTTATTGTGTGTAGACAATACTTTTGCATCTCCCTACCTTCAAAATCCGCTGAATTTAGGTGCTGATATTGCAATGCATTCTGCTACCAAATACCTGGGCGGGCACAGTGATGTAATACAGGGTTGCCTGATGATGAATGATACGGACCTAAGAGACAAATTATACTTTATACAAAAAAGCTGTGGTGCAGTACCGGGTCCAATGGATTGTTTTTTGGTGCTGAGAGGCATCAAAACTTTGCACGTGCGTATGCAACGCCACTGTGAAAATGGATTTGCTATCGCACATTATTTACGTAAACATCCAAAAATTGAGAAAGTATATTGGCCGGGATTTGCAGATAACGCCGGCTATGCCGTTGCCAGAAAGCAAATGCGTGGCTTTGGTGGCATGATTAGCTTCACATTAAAAGACCAAACCATTGAAGCTGCCAATAAAGTTTTATCATCAACAAAACTTTTTGCTTTGGCTGAGAGTTTGGGTGGTGTTGAGTCGCTGATAAACCATCCTGCAAGTATGACCCATGCTTCCATTCCAAGAGAAGAAAGAATTAAAAACGGATTAAGCGACGGGTTAATCCGGCTGAGTGTTGGTATTGAAGATGTGGAAGATTTAATAAACGATTTGGAGCAGGCAATTGGGTAACAAATGAATATTATTGAAATAATTGGCTGGATAGGCTCCGTGTTAATAGTAGGCTCATACTTTTTAAATATCAATGGAAAATTAAAAAGTAGTTCCCCGGCTTACATCATCAGTAATTTATTGGGTGGCATGTTTTTTACCATCAATACGTTTGCTCATAAAGCTTATCCCAGTGTTGCGGTAAATGTTATCTGGGTAATTATTGCCATTGCGGCATTGGTGAAAAAGGCTAAATGAAATGGAGTTTATGCAAAATAATCTCAAAGATTTTTTAGATATCAAAGTTAATCTTTACAACCAGGCTGCTTTTATAAAAGATGACCCCATCTGCATACCACACCGGTTTACAAAAAAACAGGATATAGAAATTGCCGGATTTTTTGCAGCTATTTTAGCATGGGGCACCAGGAAAGGAATCATCAATTCCTGCAACAGGCTGTTAAGTGCAATGGACAACGATCCCTACAACTTTATTATGCAGGTTGACTGGAATGAAAACCCGGAGGAATTTGAAATATTTAATGGATTTGTACACCGCACTTTCAATGAAATGGATCTTTGGCACCTGATGGATTTTTTAAAATATCATTATTGGTTTTGTGGCGAAGAAAGCCTGGAAACTGCATTCACCCAATGGATGCAGCCCGGCGACATAAATATCGAAAATGCATTAACAGGTTTTCACAACTATGTTTTTGGCTACGATGAAGAAGCTTCGCAGGAAAAACATTGCCGCAAGCACATTGCTTCACCCCAAAAAAAATCGGCATGCAAAAGGCTTAATATGTACCTGAGATGGATGGTGAGAAGCGACCAAAATGGGGTTGATTTTGGAATCTGGAAAAATATTTCACCCTCGCAATTGATTATGCCAATTGATGTACATGTATCCAGGGTAGCCAGGCGATTCAATATTTTACAACGCACCCAAAACGACTGGCAGGCAGCACTGGAACTTACAAATTATCTGCAACAATTAGATGCGGACGATCCTGTAAAATACGACTATGCTTTGTTTGGACTTGGCGTAATTGAAAAATATTAATAGGATTAACTATTTAGTTCGCATGTTTAGGAATGTCCTCATAAAAAAGGCGTTAAGAAAATTTGAATGATTGTCGTTAAGAAATGAAATTGGTGTTACTAAAGATTGGATTTGCTTTTAGTCCGTAAGTTGTACACCTGTTTGGCACTATACTGCTGTTTGAGCTAATTTCATTTTAGGCAAACATTTAAATTTTTAGCCTTTTTTATGAAGACTTGATTTTTTTTGTTTCTTTTTTGCATCAAGGCAAAAAAGAAAATAGAAACTGACTAAGAAGCAGACTGAATTTGCGAACTAACCAGTTAACCCATAATATTAATTTTATTCAAATGGAAAATACCGACCTCATTCAGCAGGTAAATAAAGAACTGGCCATTGAATTGTCGGAGAAAATTTCCCTGGCTGAACTGCAAAGCCAGTTAGCCATACACATCAACTATCTTATCCTTCACCATTTTGAGCAACTGGTAAGTTTACTTTACCGAATAGATGTAAGCGAAGCAAAAATAAAATCACTCTTGCAAAATCTGGCAGGAGAAAATGCAGGCAATATAATTGCGACGTTAATTATAGAAAGGCAATTACAAAAAATTAAAAGCCGTCAGCAATTCAGTAAAAACGATGATGGCTTTGATGAGGAGGAAAAATGGTAACAGGATTTTTATAACAGGCTTTGCAAATTATTTTTAGCGTAACGCAACGTAAGAATATCTTTTATTTATCTAAAAAATCATCTAAAAAATGTAGTCGTTTTTTTGTAACTGGGCCGGGCATTAATCGCTTTGTAAGGTTAAGCCGGAAATTACCTGTTCTTACAAAATTATTATTGGGAGAAGCTGCTCCTCTAAAATTTACTTCGTTGCCTACCAGCATAAAATTACAGGCCCACACTGCTGAATTATACCCAAGTGCAAATCGATAAATATAATTTGGACTAAATGTTATTTTGTCCCTGCTACCTGTACTATTAAATTCACGAACCCAACCTGCGTTAATGTTTGCAGTGAAGGATCCGGTGAAAAAAAAGTGCTTGTCATAAACATAGGTGTATGCATATCCGGCACCCGGGCCAAGCTTTACCATATGAATTTTGCGAATACCAGCCTGGTCATATTTTTCGGCTAAAGCGGTCGGTACAAATGCGCTGTCACCACTAATTGCGCCATAAAAAATTTCGGCCCCCATTAAAAAAGAACCAGCTGATTTTGTTTGCCATTCATTTAACAAAGTGGCTGCACCAAAAGAAAAATTACGGGAGTTTAATACACGGTACGCAGAACCACCTAAAAGCACAATGCCAATATCCGGCCTTACATAATAGGATGCAGTACCCGGGTAGCCAATTTGCTTATTGTTGAGGTAATACCCTTTATAAAACTGACCTGATAAATCAATAGCCCATTTTCTTGAATACAAATGTGATTGAAGATCGAGGTATTTTGTTTTGCCTTTTTCATGATCATTATTTAAAAAACCAAAGCCATAAGCAAGGTTAAGGGTAAGGTAGCGATAGGTGGCGCCTACTCCCATATTTAAAGTGGTATTGGGCCTGTATACTAAATCCGAAATTCCCTTATCGGCTCCTACCGTAAAATTGGTGTACTTCTGCGAAAAATAAAATCTAGCTGTAACCAGGGTTGGATAAGCGGTAATGAACGTGCTGTCATGGTCCGCCTGAGTACCCTGACCGTTCACAAAACTGCCGGAAAAGAAACTACATAAAACAACAATAAAAAATTTCATCAAAAAGGATAGGTTAAGCGTAATAAAAACGATGGAATAATAATTACTGTTGGGTTGTTTTCAGCCACAACAAAAAAAATGACGAAATTATTATTAAGATCGTAAAGCCCTAAAAAGGCAGGCACCGGTTATTACTGGTGCCTGCTGTGTTTTTTGCCATCAACAATTATTTTTTAAAAATTGGGTAACTTATAACCATTGTGGTATTCTTTCATTAAATATTGTGCATTCACAGCTTCATCTGTAAACCTGTTTTTGTTGGTATCCCAAAATAATTTTTGTCCGGTGCGATAAGCAATATTTCCCATCTGGGCAATGGTTGCCACATGAGCACCCTCCTGGATAGAACAATGTAGATCGGCCATTTTTCTTGACTTTACAACGGAGACAAAATTTTCCCAATGTTTATTGAGGCCATTATCAGTTGCTGTAACCAAAGGTTTGCTCACTTTATTTTTGCTTTGCTTTTCTTCAATAATTTCCCAGCCACCGCGGTTTAAAATAAGCGTTCCATTATTACCAATGTAGGCGATACCATGGTCACGGCCATAAGAACCATTATCTATTCCCATAGCAGAATCCCATACCAGGTTAAAATTGTCAAATTCATATAATGTAGTCAATGTATCCGGCGTTTCTTCCAGCATATCGGGGTAGGCAAAACGACCACCCAATGCTGCAATGGACTTGGGTGTTCCTGCCTTCATACCCAACAAACCATAATCGAGTAAGTGAACGCCCCAGTCGGTCATAAGACCACCGGCATAATCCCAAAACCAACGAAAATTGAAATGAAACCTGCTGGCGTTAAAAGACCGTTTTGGGGCTGGGCCCAGCCATTGTTCAAAATCTACACCAGCCGGTGGAGCAGAGTCTGGCACTATGGGCCCGGGTTTCATCCAACCCTGGTAGCACCATACTTTTACAGTACGAATGTTTCCTAACTGACCGCTTTGTACAAAATCAACCGCATCTTTAAAATGCTGTTGGCTTCGTTGCCATTGTCCTGCCTGTACTACCCGGTTGTATTTTTGCTGCGCCGCTATCATTGTGTTGCACTCTCCAATTGAGTTACCCACCGGCTTTTCTACGTACACATCTTTACCCGCTGCACAGGCATCTGTCATTATCAATGCATGCCAATGATCTGGTGTGCCGATAATGACTACATCAATATCTTTTTGATCGAGCAAGGCTTTGTAATTATGATACACTTTTACTTTTGATGCATCCACATTTAATTTAGCTAAATCTGCAAGGCGCTGGTCTATTACTGATTGATCAACATCACAAATGGCGACGAGGTTTACACCCGGCACTTTTAAGGCCGCTGTAACATTCGCCCAGCCCATACCTTTAATGCCGACGGCACCTATATTTAGCTGATCGCTTGGAGCAATGCGGTTTTTAAAAATAGCAAAGGCATTGTTGTCAAATGCAGAGATAAGCATACCGCCTGCTACTAAGGAGGCGCTGTTTTGCAGAAATTTACGGCGGTCTGGCATGGTTTATTTTTTATTGATGGAGAGGAATCGTTGAAAAAACAAGTTACAAACAAATGATCAGAAAAAATGATAGCAGCAGTATTGGGTTCATTTAAAATTGTAGCATCAGATTAAAGGGTTGCCAAACTTCATGAAGACGTTGATAAGTTAAAAAGAATTTTTAAAAGGTTGGCAACCCTTGCGACAACAAACGAATGATCAGAAAAAATGATGGCAGCGGCATTTTAATTTGGTGGAGCGACCGTTTGTAAAATTGTAAGAGATGCATAAAATAACTTTTTCAATGTATTCAATCGATTGTGCCTATTTTTATTCTTCAACGCATTTTTTTCAGGGGATCAATTATCAAACTGGTTCAATAACAATTTTAAATCTATTGCATGTTGAAAGTAGGCGTTTTACTATTTGAGGGTTTTGAAACACTCGATGTATTTGGCCCTGTAGAAATATTGGGGAAGCTAAAAGACTTGTATAACATTTCATTTTATTCTTTATCCGGCGGATTGGTTTCAAATTATCACGGTGTAACCATTGCCACAGAATCACTTGAAAATATCTGCAATGGCGTGGGTATTTTTTTGATACCGGGAGGTTATGGAACAAGAGAAGCAGTTGATAATTTGCAGTTGATTGAAATCATCCGGCAAATAGCCGATGGTAGCAATTATGTATTGACCGTTTGTACCGGAAGTGCACTACTTGCCAAAACCGGATTGTTGGATAACAGGCAAGCAACCTCTAACAAAATAGCATTTGACTGGGTTATAACCCAAGGTGAAAAAGTAAACTGGATAAAACGTGCAAGATGGACGGTGGACGATAAATATTACACCTCTTCGGGCGTAAGTGCAGGTATGGATATGACTTATGGATTTTTGAGCGATTTACATGGAAAGGAATTTGCCAGAAATGCTGCCTGGAGAATTGAATATAGCTGGATGGAAGACAAAGACAATGATCTTTTTTGTACCCCATAAATAAACGGAAGGATTACCTTAAATTTGATAATATGAAAATTGCAGAAACAAATACCACAATCGTTGACGGTTATGTCGGACTTTTAGATAACCTAAGCACAAACAACAAACTTGACCTAATAACTAAGTTAACAGCTTCTGTTAAGACCGATCTGTCCAACAAAAAATCCTCTTTTAAGAAAGCCTTTGGCGCATTTGACTCAAAAAAGTCTGCCGAAGAAATTATTGTAGAAATTCGAAACAGCAGAATTTCTACAAGACAAATCGAATCGTTTTAAAAAAATATTTAATTGATACAAACATTGCAATATTCTATATGAAGGGCAAGTTTGAACTCGAAGCAAAGTTTGACAAAGCGTCTGCGGACAATTGCTTTATTTCCGAGATAACTTTGGCAGAACTCAAATTTGGAGTAGAGAAAAGTGAAAAACCTGAAAAGAATAAAAAAGCGTTGGACAACTTTTTATCAGGCGTACAAATACTACCTATTTTCCATTCGTTGGATTTGTATGCAAAAGAGAAAGCACGACTACAAAAAGCTGGAACTCCAGTTGACGATTTTGATCTTTTAATTGGCGCAACTGCAATAACCCATCAGTTGACAATGGTTACCCACAACACAAATCATTTCAAACGCATCAAAGGAATTAAATTAGAAGATTGGACGACTGCGTAATAGCACGAAACGCACAAGTCGGGTTTTGCAAAATTTGGGCAGAAGCCGTGTTTCAGCTTCATTGTCCAGACAACTTTTTTCAGGACAGGTCATTTAAAAATTTAGCTTCAGTTCCGGGCTAACATTTGGTCAATTCCATAACTGACAAAACCTCTAACGTTGGTGGTCACCTAAACATTATGAAATCAATACTATTTTTCTTGTTCATCGCATTAATTCAATTGACGGTAACATGTCGTACTTCTAAACATATAATAAACGACAATATTTACGTTGCTGAAGATACAAGTACAGGTAAAGTTCCGGATTCAACTATATTATTGGACGAATCGAAAGGTAAAAAACTTCTTAAAGATTGCTCAGGAAGCAAACTTCAGGAGAAAGTAGATACATTTTGGACACCAAACAATAAAGAATACCAGAACTTGGAAATAAACATGTTTAGACTAAATAATAAGGTTAAGCACTTAAACGATTACATAATACAATACATTGGAATAATATCCAAAGGAACAAAATACATATACATAAATGCTTTTGACAAAAGAAATTTAAAAGACGCAATAAGAGTACACGGTGACCTAAGATTATCACCAGTTATTGTCTGTGGAGGTGGAGGCGGATATTGGCGAGTTCTTTATGACATAAATCTTAATCAATTTAAGGAAGTTCAATTTAATGCACCGAAATAGGCGAAATACCCACATGGGTATCCTGCAAGGTGTGGCTAATGGACTTGTATTCTTCGGCTGTAGTGCACTATCAGTGGCAGTTTCGGCGGACTGATTACTTCTATGGATTTCCCAGTGATATACATGGAGACTATTTGATCTTATTGCACCACACCCACTTTCTCAATTCCGCTTATCCAATCCCCATGATAATTTATTACGCAGTGTTTGCAGAAAATTATTTTCGTTAAGACGGATGAGATTAATACCGAAGCTTTCTTTTTTTACGGCTAACTGAGCTTCTTTTGGTACCACCACCCGGCGACTATCCAGCGTGCAAATAAATGAGTCGGTGCGGCCTTCTACTTCAAAGGAAATAATATTATTGTCGGGTATTACAATGGGGCGGATATTGAGGTTGTGCGGCGCTACAGGTGTAATTACTAAACTGCCACTTTCCGGAAAAACAATGGGTCCGTTACAACTGAGCGAATAACCGGTAGACCCTGTTGGGGTTGCTACAATTAGTCCATCTGCCCAATAGGTATTTAAGAATTCCCCGTTCAGATAAGTATGAATTTTTATCATGGAGGAAGAGTCTTTCTTCTGCAGGGTAAATTCATTGAGAGCATAGGGCATTCCATTAAAGATGGGTATATCTGCATCTAAATGAATGAGCGTACGTTTTTCTGTTACATAGGTACCTTGTACCAATGCTCTAATGGCCGATCGGATTTCTTCTTTACCAATATTGGCTAAAAACCCCAGCCTGCCATAGTTTATACCTAATACGGGAATTCCTTTATTCTGGACTAATGTTACCGTATCCAGCAAAGTACCATCCCCGCCAAGGCTAATCATACAATCAATATCATCGTCTAAATCTGCCGCTGAATTAAAAGTGGTATACTTGCCTTTTATTTTTACAGCCGAATAAAAGTGGTTAAAAAAATCCTGGAAAAAAACCGGCTGTACCTTGTGTTCATATAACTCTTCCAGCAACAGCTCCATGTCGTTATGCTGGTTATTTTCAATTCCTCTGCTGTATATTGCTATTTTCATTTTTTAAATTTTTGTCCCTAAAATATGCAAGACTATCTGGGGCTTTGTGCGATTTTTCTTTTGCTGAAAATTCAATATTGTGTTCCAAAAATAGATTCATTTAGGTAACCCGGTAACATAAATTACAACTGCTCACAATCCACTTTGCGCCTGTAAAAATAGGCCGTTTTTACCTAACTGGTTAAAGCTGTATTCTACCCTAAGGTTGATATCATACAAAGTAAGTATGTCGATACCAAAACCTCCTGAATACAACAGCTTATTATTTAAGTTAGTTGCGTATTGCTTTTTATTAAAGTTGTAGCCAACATCAGCATACGTTTTGGCAAAAAAACTAAA
This sequence comes from Chitinophagaceae bacterium, assembly GCA_025360525.1. Lineage (GTDB taxonomy): Bacteria > Bacteroidota > Bacteroidia > Chitinophagales > Chitinophagaceae > Ferruginibacter. Next base: position 32,696 of record JANYCA010000189.1, read on the forward strand.
AGGTATTCTGCTGTACTTTTTTGTTTTAAATGGCAAGGGCACATTAATTGTATATAATTTTTTTTTAAGAGTAGAGCGTAAAAGGCCGTATGCTACTCCATCCACCACGTATAACTCCAGGCCCCGCAAATACTGTTCTCCATAGCCCATTGCCCGCTGGTTAATATATGGCTGATCAAACGGCAAAGTGGTTTTGGCAGATACGTTGATGCTGCCATACCAATTTTTCCCCAGCGGCCAGTATTTGTTATAATTACCTTCCACATAAAACATACTTACATCGCCGGAAAATCCAAATCCCCGCTTTAATACCTTTACCATGGCAGTAACACCCTTTAACGGGTATACAGCATTATTGGTATTTATGTATTGATAGGTATAACTTAAATCAACATAATTCTGCAGGGGGTTATTGCTGCGGAAATAATTAGGATTGTACGCTTTATCCAGCAACGAATCGGTAACCTGCAGGTGATTAAAAGTAATGTTGAAGGCATGCGATTGCAGAATATTTTTTCTGATAGTATATCCTGTAGTTACATAAATATTTTTACGGGAGTAATTTCCGTTGTTAAATAATAGCGGTTTATTATCGTAGCCTGTTTTATAGATATGCTCCCTGTTTTCAATAAATCCACCCCCAAAAGAAAACCCGTGCGTAAGCTTTTTATTAACGAATGGCTGGGTGTAGGAAAAAGAAAGATTGCGGGTAAATCCATTCAGAAAAATTAATCGAAGCAAATCTCTGCGCCCGGTTAGGTTGTATTGGGTGAACTTTACTCCATATACTACTCTTTCCAGATCGCCCTGGTATTTCTGCAACCATTCATTGATATTTCGGTCTATCAGTTGAAATTTAGGAATGGGAAATATATACCAGCGTTCCTTTACCAAAAAGGTTACATCAATTTCATTAGCATCAGTGGTGGACAATTCTATTTTTACTTCGTTAAACAGGCTGGTATTGTACACCTGCTGCCGGGCATTTTGCAGTTCGCTGTTGAATGTAGTTACCAACAATGAATCGCCACTTTTAAACTGAATTTCCCGAAGTATAATGTAACTCTTTGTGCGCTTATTACCGGTAATATTTATGTGATGTATAACAATTTTTGCGGAAGAATCTTTAAAGTTTGCCAGCAATTTATCGGCAGCACTGGTAGATACATCAATATTTTGAGCAGTAGCGCCGGTAACAATAAACAATAATATGCAGCATTGATATATCTTTTGTAAAAAGCCCATTAAATGTTACAGTTGCCCTGTTTGAAAGGCTGTAAAAGTAATTGATATTACTGTGAAAAAATGGTTGGGGAAAAGTGATTAGAATTTATTTGAAAATGCTTTTTTTCAAAACCTGCTTTGCTTAAATTTCATTTTGGTTCAATATATAAGCAATTAAATATCCAGGTAGTTCATTAGGTGGCGGTAATTGCTGTGAATTTCATTTTCAAATTTTTCGTCGCCAAAATAATAAATAACATCGTACTCGTATCTTTCAAAAGCTGCCACAATAGAAGCTATTTCTTTTTTATTAAGATGAAGAGTTACCGTGAGCATACCTGTTTCGGCTTGTACGGTGGTGTTAAGGTGCAATACCGTAGCATCATTACTTTCCACGATGCGGCTTATTTCCGAAAGGGCAAACTGGCTTCTTTCCATTTCCATTACAATGATGCCGCCTATTTCTGTTGCACCTGAAAAATCGCCCAGGGCTTTTAATAAATCCGGAGAAGTAATTACACCAGCCAATTCATTATCTTCTGTAATTACCGGTACCACAGTAGATTCGTACCGATTACTATAATTAACAGCGTTTAAAAAATGTTCGTTTTCCTTTACGGCAGCAACAATAAAATATTGTTCCAGTATTTGTATGGTTGATTTTTCTTCTTCAGCGTCCAGCAGGTCGTCTTCACTAATAAGGCCAAGGTAAGTATCGTCTGAAACCACCGGCAAATGTGTAACCCTAAAATCGTTAATCAACTGTATGGCTTTGGCGATACTGTCATTTAATTGAAGCCGGGGAATATTATTGTTGATAAGGTCTGCCGTAAGCATATACAGGTTAACGGGTTTTAAAGTAATTTATTTTTTACTCAACCAATATGACAATTAAAATACTAAAAAGTTGCAGCAGGTATTTTCTGCTTTTCTAAAAAGGCACTTAAGATACTGTTAAACTCTTCCGGAACTTCCATCATAGGTGCATGGCCGCATTTATCTATAAAATGCAGTTCGCTATTGGGTATCAGGTTGTGGAACTCTTTGCCAACAAATGGAGGTGTTATAGCATCGTTATTACCCCATATAAGGCAGGTAGGTTGTTTAATATCTTTTAATTCTTCGCCCAGGTTGTTGCGGATGGCGCTTTTTGCCAATGCAATAATCTTAATTACTTTCAGGCGGTTGTTGGTAATTTCAAACACTTCGTTTACCAGTTCGTCTGTTGCCATGGCGGGATCGTAAAAAGTAAGTTCAGTTTTTTTGCGGATGTAGTCTTTATCACCTCTTTTTGGGTAGGTATCTCCCATACCGTTTTCAAATAATCCTGAACTGCCGGTGAGTGTGAGTGTCTTAATTCGTTCTGGATTTTTTAATACATGTACCAGCGCAACATGGCCACCCAGTGAATTACCCATTAAATGAATGTTATTGTAATTGCGATGTTCAATAAAGCGCTGAACAAATTTTTGTAATCCTCCAACTGATGTATGCAACAAATCCAGTTCAAGCAACGGAAGAATGGGTACGATTACCTGGTAATTTTTACTGAAATGATTAATGAGATCTGCAAAATTGCTCAATGCACCAAAAAGGCCATGTAATAACATTAATGGCTCACCCTGTCCAGTAGAAATAAATTTAAATTTCCCGTCTTCTTGTATTTCGTAGTTCATCCTTGCTGTAGTAAAATTGTGGGTAACAATTAATGTTTGCAATAATTAATCGGGTTAAAATTACGCTAAATAAAATAATGCTTCCAATTAATGCTTTATTTTATCGGCAACGCCTTCAAAAAACGATTCTAACTGGTTGAATGAATTTTTAAACCATGGAATAAAATATCCAAAACCTTCAATAATTGCCGGCGCCCATGGTCTTAAAAAAGGGTATGTTATTGATTGCTGAATGCTTTCCTTGCTAAAGAGGCTTATTTTTTCAGCGTAAAATAAAAATACACTATAAATAATACTGTATAAGAAAATAAAAACTACGGCTCCACCTATTCGGTTAAGCCAGCCTAGTAAAGCCATTTCAAAAGTTTTTTCTATAAGTTTAGCACCCAGGTTTACCAGGATGATCACCACAATAAAAACCAATGCAAATGAAATAAATGGCAACCATTTGCCAGATACAGTAATATTTTTTTGCAAATAAACCGCTACCAAAGCAGATAATTTTAGTGCAGCAGCTAGTCCAATTATATAGCCAATAATGGAAAATACAGCTACTATAAATCCACGTCTCAGGCCCTTAATTATGGCAAGGATAAACAGTATGGCAAATATAATATCTATCATATAACAAGGAATAATTGCAACCGTATTTAACTAATTACCATTTGCAAAATCACCTTTATTTAATAAGCAATTCTTTTACGATGGCGCTGATGGTTTTACCGTCTGCCAGTCCAGCTAATCGCTTGCTGGCTACTCCCATCACTTTACCCATATCGGCAGCTGAAGCAACCCCGGTTTCGCCAATTATTTTTGTGACAGCAGCTCTTATTTCGTCTAATCCCATTTGTTTGGGCAAAAATCTTTCAATTACTGTCATCTCTTCTTTTTCCTTTACGGCTAAGTCTGCCCGCCCCTGTTTTTCAAAAATTTCTAAGGAGTCCCTGCGTTGCTTCATCATTTTTTGTAAAAACTTTTGCTCCGTTGCTTCATCTATTACACCACCTGCTCCAGGGTCGGTTTTAGCTTTAATAATTTCTGCCTTGATAGCTCGCAGGCTTCTCAGTACAGCTTCATTTTTTGCTTTCATGGCGTCTTTCATTTCTGCCATTATTTGTTCTTCTAGTGCCATATTATTTGCCTCCAATCCGCCATCCGGCGGAGCGTATCGGACTCTATTTTTAATTGTTTAAAAAATATATTGCTACAAGTTACTCAATGCGTCTTTCACAATTTTTGTGATCTGGCAATTCTTAGTGTTGCATTTAACGTTGTTCCTTTAACTGTATGGCCTTAAACTTATCGAAAAACTGGTGAGCAAACTTTTTCATGTCATCACTCAACTCCTGCTGATGGGTAGATCTGTTAAAAGTATCTGCCATTGTCATAAACATCTGGTAATAAAAATCTGCCATCTCATCCATCATCATGTCTTTTGTCCAAAGGTCAATACGCAGGGCGGTTTTATCTTCCCCATCCCAAAAAGCCAGGCACATTGCTTTTGCTTTTTGGGCCATATCAGCGGTGCTGTCGGTTGCGCTCCAGGTTATTTGTGCCGGAATTTTATCCGGGTCTAAAAGGACATTTATTTTTATTGTAGAATTGTTCATACGTTGTATGTTGCGATTTGTAAATTAGCAACTATGCTAATGATGGCTGCAAATGTAACAAGTTTATTTTTTTATGCTTGTTGATTTGTTGCCAAAATGTTTTTCCAGACTTCTTGAATATTTGCATCCCAATTATATTGCTTTACCTGTTGCAAGCCCTTGTTGATAAAAGCACGGCGCATATCTTCATCTTTAAATAGCAGCATCATTTTATCTGCAAGCTCTTTTACGTTGTTACAAGCTGCATAGAGTAAAGCTTCTCCAAATATTTCCATATTGGGCAATGTATTGCCGGCAATTACCGGCACTCCGCACTGCAATGCATTCAATAACAAAACAGCATTGTCGTTAAATAAAGCCGGTGTTACAAATGCATAAGCTGAAGCTGTAATGACATGCAGGTCTTCTTCAATTGTATCTTGTAGCAATATTACATCTGCTTTATGTTTGTAGGTTTGCAGGCTTTTAAAAAAAATAGTTGAATCCATTGTTGTATCTACAGCAAGTACCAATTGCATATTGCTTTTTTGCCACTTTTTAAAAAGTGAAAATGCCTTAAGCAGGTTGGTTAAATTACTTTGTGCATGAATGATTCCGCTGAATAAAAAATACTCTTTGCCGGCAGCATAGGTTGCTTTTACGGCTTCTCTTTGATCCCAGGTAATGGGGAGATATTTTTGATTAGCAGCAGGATACAATACAGTTATTTTTTTTTCTGCAGTTGAATAACGTTGTATAATTTGCTCGTTTAAATAGGCTGAGGCTGTAAAAATATTACTGGCTTTGTTTAAAAATAACCCGGCATTTAACTGCAAAAACCGGTTATATTTTTTGGGGTACACTTCGGGGAAATCTATAAAGGCAAGGTCGTTGACTAATATCCATTGCGGCAGTTTTGTTCGCAAAGAACACACGATATCTGCATGGATGACTGTATCAGCTTTTATTTTTTTTAGCAGTGCAACCAGCGTAAAGTTATACCAGTATTTCCAAAGAAGTGGATTGTTAGATGACTGCTTTAATGAGATGGTTTGTATGTTCTTTGATACTTTATTTTCAGCATATTCGTCATTGGCTGTGATAAAAATAAAATTATGTTCGGTATATAAGGAGGCTAACTGTTCAAACTTTTTTTTGAGTAGCAATGCTGCTGCCTCATTTCCATTTACAGCCCGTGTATTAATTGCAATGTTCATTACTGCAAAAGTAAGCTGCAATGCCGAGTATAATAACTACAGGTTGCAACAGCCATTTTGGGCAGCGGGCGGCCATCGCTTTTTATTCGTCCGTTAAACTTTATTGGTATTGCCTGGGGCAAGAAAGCGAAGTGTACTTATTTTACTTCAGCACTTTCAGTTTCACAGTTTCAATCCTTGTGTCACTGACATTTAAAATATCAAACTGGTAATTGCCTGTGATAAAGGTTTCCCGTTGTTTGGGTATCTCATCCCGGTTTTGAATGATAAAGCCGCTAAGCGTTTCAGTTTCCTCGCTATCAGGAAACGCCAGCTTATACTTTTCTGTAATGTAATCCAGCTCCAGCCTGCCACTAAAAATAAACTCATTGTTGGCCAGTTGCTTTTCTACGAACTCTTCTGTATCATATTCATCCTTAATTTCCCCAAAAATTTCTTCCAGCAAATCTTCCATCGTTACAATGCCCGCTGTGCCACCAAATTCATCTATTACCCAGGCAATGCTTTTTCTTTCTTTACTGAATTTACTCATGAGGTCAGTAGCACTCATACTTTCCGGTATAGCAAATATTGGCAACAAAACTTCATTGATTGCTGCCGGATTTTTAAACAGATCCAGCTGGTGTACATACCCTGCAATGTTGTCAATATTTTGTTCGTACACAATCAGTTTACTTAATTGGGTGCTGATAAATTTATTTTTTAGTTCTTCTATATTGGTCGTGATATCAACGCCCTCAATTTCCTTACGGGGTATCAGGCATTCCCTGATTTTTGTTTCGCTTAAAGAAAGTGCATTTTCAAATAACTCTTTATTGATTTCGTTGGTATCCTCTTCGTCGTTATACTTTGTTTGGTTAATAAAATGCTCCAGGTCTATTTTTGAAAATGCTTCTTTTTTATTATTCAGCTTAATATTGAAAAGATATTTTAATATCCATTCTGCCATTTCTACAAAAAAAGATGCTACGCTTGAAAATGCTGAGAAGAAAAAACGGGTGAGATAGGCAATGAAACCACTACTTAACATCGTTTCGTTTTTTGCCCGGAAATAAGCTTTAAAAGTAAATTCAAACAACAGGAGGATAAAAGTGGACACAGATGTTTCTACTACCAGCCGAATGTAGGGATTTTCCGTATTGAACCGTTTCCAGAAACTGAGGTCCCACAAAGGACCCATAAAATTACTCCATAGCAAGCCATACACAACCAGGATAATATTGAATCCAATTAAAGTAGTGCCGATAAACTGTGCCGGCTTGTCTGCATATTCGCCCCATATTTTCCCGCTGAAAGTGCCTTGCTTTCTCTTTAGCTCAATCGATAATTTATTGGCAGAAATAAAAGCAATTTCAATACCTGCAAAAAAACCTATCATCAGTAGTGAGAGCAATATTGCAAGGGGAGTTATCCATTCCATATTGTAAAAATAAGGAAGCACTTTGATTTATTCATCAATATAAATGAACCTTGTTTTTTGTATTTGCAACAGGCAGCCATTAATGGGCGGGGAAAAAATGCACTAAATAAGTAAGCCATTTGATTATTTAGCAAGGAATGCCTGCACAATGGTAATAGCTGCTTCACAGGCATGTTCGAGGTTGTCGTTTAGTATTTGTTTATCAAAGTGGTCTTTAAAAGAAATTTCGTAAGATGCTTTGTTAACCCTTGCTGCCAGCGACTCTGTGGTTTCTGTGCCCCGGCTTTCCAGTCTTTTTTTCAGCACATCTACCGATGGAGGTACAATAAAAATGGTGAGTGCAGTATCCGGATATTGCTGCTTTACATGTATAGCGCCCTTAACATCAATATCCAGTACCGGAATTTTTCCAGCATCCCAAATGCGCTGCAATTCACTTTTCAGCGTGCCATAATATTTTCCTTCGTACACCATTTCCCATTCTACAAATTCGTTGTGCTGTATATGTTTTTTAAAATCATCCGGACTAATAAAATAGTAATCTTTGCCGTGCTGTTCATTCCCCCTTGCTTGCCTGGTGGCAGCAGATACAGAAAATGCCAGTTGTGTAAATGTATGCATCAGGCGATGCGTAATAGAAGTTTTACCTGCACCGGACGGGGCTGTTATAATTAAGATTTTATTGCTAATTGGCATGTGCAAAGAAAAGAAAGAATAAGGAATAATTGCTGATGCTGTTCGCTTGGGTGCATTTAAAAGTGTAGCAGCGGATTTAAGGGTTGCCAACCTTCATAAATAGACTTATAAGTTAAAAAGAATTTTTTAAAGGGTTGGCAACCCTTTTGACAATTTTAATTCCACCCCTGCGCTTGAATTTTACTGCATGCAGCCATTGCAAAAAAGCCTGCAAAAAAACGGGGATGTGTATTAATGAACAAATTCAATATTTAAACAACCCTTTTAATATCTGCACCAAGCGCCTGCAAACGCAAATCAATATTTTGATAGCCCCGGTCTATTTGTTCAATATTTTGAATGGTGCTTTTTCCTTCGGCGCTTAAGGCCGCTATCAGTAATGCAACACCAGCTCTAATATCCGGGCTGCTCATGGTAATGCCCCTTAGTTTCTGTTCTCTTTCCAGTCCTATTACAACTGCTCGGTGTGGATCGCATAAAATAATTTGCGCTCCCATATCAATCAGCTTATCAACAAAAAACAACCGGCTTTCAAACATTTTTTGATGAATAAGCACACTGCCTTTGGCCTGTGTAGCAGTTACCAGAACGATACTCAGTAAATCGGGTGTAAAGCCAGGCCATGGGTGATCATAAATGGTAAGTACACCGCCATCCATGTAGCGCTGTATTTCATACATATCCTGCGAGGGTATGTGAATATCATCTCCTACAAAATTCATTTTAATACCCAATTGCTGAAACTTATCGGGTATTACGCCAAGATGTTCCAGTCCTACATTTTTTATGGTAACATCACTTTGCGTCATGGCTGCAAGGCCAATAAAACTGCCGATCTCAATCATATCCGGCAGCATGCGATGTTGGGCACCATTGAGTTTTGCTACGCCTTCAATGGTAAGCAGGTTACTGCCGATGCCGGCTATTTTTGCCCCCATCTGGTTAAGCATTCTGCAAAGCTGTTGCAGGTATGGCTCGCAGGCCGCATTGTATATTGATGTAATACCATTGGCCATAACTGCAGCCATTACTATATTGGCCGTACCTGTTACGCTTGGCTCGTCCAGCATAATGGTGGCGCCTTTCAGTTCGGGAGCGGTTAAATAAAAATAACCATCGCTGTTATATTGAAAGCTAGCACCCAGTTTTTCAAAACCAATAATGTGTGTATCCAATCTGCGTCTCCCAATTTTATCGCCGCCCGGCTTAGGAATGTATGCTTTTTTAAATCTTGCCAACATGGGGCCGGCAAGCATTACAGAGCCCCGTAGTTTACCACTCTTTTTATGATAAGCATCGCTGTTAAGGTATTGCACGTTTACATCATCTGCCTGAAAAATACAGGTATCTCTGCTTACCCTTTCCGTCTTTACACCCATGTCGCCCAGTAATTCTATCAAGAGGTTTACATCAATAATATCCGGTATATTGGTAATGGTAACTTTTTCGGCAGTTAACAACACTGCAGATATAATTTGCAGTGCTTCGTTTTTGGCGCCTTGGGGGGTAATTTCTCCTCCCAGTTTTTTTCCGCCGTATACTTGAAATGAACTCATTGTTTTTATTGGTTGATAAGTTTTGTTGATTTTTTTTGAAACAGTTTTCAGTGACAAGTTAACAAACAAAAAGATGATTAAAAATAAAAACCCCGGCGCTTTTGTATGGCGAGCCGGGGTAATAATTTTTTTACTTCGATACCTTTTAATACCTTTTTTTAAAGCCACGGTTATTGCTGTCTTTGCTGCCGCCACGGTTATCCCTGCTGCCACCACGATTGTCCCTGCTGCCGTTTCCTCCCCGGCCGTCTCTTCCACCGCCCGCAGCATCTCTTCCGCCTGTGTTACTGCGTTGACCGAAGTTTTTTCTATATCCACCAGTATTACTTCTGTAATCATCCCGGTCACTTGGTATATCAGTTCTATGTTTTACAAACGGCCGATTGTTAAACTCCAGCTGCCCTTTTGTAATGGTATTCAGTTCACTTTGTATGTTATCATCATGCACCAGTTCTTTGTGCCAGTTGCTGTAAGTGAGTTTCATATAATATGCAATTGAATTGGCAAATCCCTGGCGCTTTTCAGGGTTTTCTTCTTTCAATGCTTTGTCGATAATTACTTCTATATTTTTCCCTAAATGATTAAACTTGGGATATCTTTTAGGATAAGGTAACGGCTCTGGTTTTGCCTTTAGCGTTTCTCTTGTAGGTATTGGGTAAGGGCTTTCTACATCTAATTTAAAATCGCTGATCAAAAATAGATGATCCCATAATTTATGACGGAAGTCTTCCACATTTTTGAGGTGTGGGTTTAAAAAGCCCATCAACTCAATCAGCGACATTGCATTGCGCTGGCGCTTTTCCTTGTCTTCGAGGGTAAGCAGGTATTCCACCATTTTTTGAATGTGGCGGCCATACTCTCTCATGGTTAAATGATTTCGTGCTGTATTGTAATCCATACTTTCAATAGCTGTCATATAGGCAAAAGTAATGAAAAGCTTCAATAGCCTATTGGTTTTTTACCATTTTAGCAATTGCTGTTTCTCTTGTGAGGAAGTAAGTTTAAGTGCTCTTTAAACTAATGCAGAAAAAAGAATACCTTTTTTCTCTTGAAAATTAAGTATTCGGTTTACATTGTCAAATGCAATGTGAGCTTTAAGTAAATAGTTATGATCGGGCAAAAAATTTGACACTTATAAAATAGGCTACAACAGCGCCGGAGCTATCAGCAGCCCAATCAAGTAAGTCAAACTGGCGGCCGGGCACAAAATACCGCTGAATAAACTCTGTGGTTAAGCCCCACACACAGGTTGCCAATGTGATTTTTATGAAAAGCTGCAGTTTATCGTTTCTACTGTAACCGTTTTTTTTAAAAGGCATACAAAATAAAAAAACGATACCACCAAATAGTGCGGAATGAACAATCTTATCGAAATTTATAGCATCCAGGAAGTCATCTTTAGGGACATCTTCCCCGGGCAGGCAGATTAATACTAGCCCCAATAAAAACCAGGCAATGCCTGGTAAAAAATTTATTACCCTTACACCAACTGTAGAGGGTTTGTTATGTTCTGTCATTGTTGAAATTAAGAGACCAAAGCGCTGTAGGCTGCCGCATCTAGTAACGCTCCAATATCTTCTGTATTGTCTACAGTCATTTTAATCATCCAGCCATCACCATATGGATCGCTGTTAACCAGCTCAGGCTGAGCCTCCAGTGCAGGATTCACTTCAATGATCGTTCCTTTTACAGGTAAAAAAAGATCGCTAACGGTCTTCACGGCCTCCACTGTTCCAAAAACTTCTTCAGCAGCCAGCCTTTTCCCTTTGGTAGCGATATCAACATATACAATATCCCCCAATTCGCCCTGTGCAAAATCTGTAATGCCGATAGTGGCAGTGTTTCCTTCTATTGAAACCCATTCGTGATCTTTAGTATAGCGTAAATTTGCAGGAACGTTCATATTGTAAGTTTGAAGCTATAAATAATTCTATTTAAAAAGAAGCTGCAAGATAACCAACTGCCCCGTTATTTTATTAGTATCTATTTTATTTTTTTGTTTCGAGGTTTTCCTCTGACGGTAAAAGTATTTCCATCCGCATCCTTATATCATTGAAGGGGCGTTTGAAATTATCTACCGCTGCGGCGGCTATTGCATCTACTACTTCCATGCCCGATTCTATTTCCCCAAATACCGTATAATTCATATCAAGAAAAGGGGTGCCTCCATTCATTTTGTAAACCATACGCTTTGCCGGAGCATACTTTATGCCGGATTGCTGTTCAATATTATTCAATTCGCCTTCACTAATTTTTCTTCCCTGAACAATGTAAAACTGGCAGCCACTGCTGGCCTTTTCCGGATTATCCGTTCTGGCTGCACAAAGCGCACCTCTTTTGTGATAAAGGGCAGAATCAAACTCAGCAGGAATGGTGTAGCCTACATCCCCAGAGCCCAACATTTCACCCGCAGCACTTGTTTTACTTTTAGGATCACCGCCCTGAATCATAAACTGGCTGATGACCCTGTGAAAAAGCAGGCTGTCATAGAAATGATCCTTTACCAGTTTAATAAAATTATCCCGGTGTTTCGGCGTTTTATTGTACAGGCGAATCACCATATCACCTGCATTAGTACTGATTTTTACCTTGGTAAATTCTTCTTTAGCTGCAGTATCAGCAATAACTTTTACCGGTTTTGACATCGGTTTTTTTACAGTTTTTTTTGCAGGTATAGTTGTCGCCGGCTTCTTTACCGGTTGCTTTTTAACCTGGGCCTGCAATTGTGCGGCGAAAATAATTGCGAGTACTAAAGATGCAATTTTGGTAATCCTATTCATCATATTTATTAGTTATTGCGTTGTTGTCATCCAACTTATTCAGCTTAAATAAATTGAAAACTATCCTTTGTTTTTATAACAGTTTAGGAATGCTTTGTGTAAGAGAGATTAATTCTTTTATGTGTAAATAATCTACAGTTTACATAAAACCCTTCATAAAAACTTTTTAAAACCGACCAGGGAAAAACTGGGAAAAATACAACAGCACGTGATCTTTCAAAAAGTTTTCCTGTTCAATAAGGATGTAAGGGGGCAAAGGTTTTGCCAGGTTGTAGTGCGGCCATCCTTCTTCATCGTATCCTTCCAGCGCATAATAGCCACTTGGAGCAAGGATGGTACAAACAGCTATATGCATTAAATCCTGCTTTTGTTCTTTGGTATATTCCTGCTTGCCGGTGCCTAATTCCTGTACACCTATCAGGAATAAAACTCCATCCATATCGGGCTTAATGCCATACTTTTCCTTCAGCAGTATCCTCAGCTTTAACCACCTAACCTGTAAATCGTCTTTTGCATGTTGCATATTGCAAATATAAGCACCCGTGCCCTAAAGGTATAATGGACCTGGTTTTAGTTAACATTGTTTGAATAAAAAGTAAACAGAATCCGACTTCAATAATAGGTTATCCAAATGATGAAGTTGACAAAACTAAAAAGTAAAAAGAATGACTTTGCTGGGTTTCAGTTTATCTCATACGAGTCTTTCACAAACCATTATTGAATGTTACAGACAGGTAACCATTCAGAAGTAAAAGCATTTTTATTGAAAATTTTTTTGCAACACTTTAATGCCACCTAAAGTGCCGATGCATATTATGTAAACCCGGCGTGTTAAATATGGATCAGTTGCAATCTTTACCTTTACCTTTTACCAAAATCCAACTTACAAAGCAATAGGTCCGAGCCTTTCAAGAATATTCAATAAAAAATAAATTGCCTGACAAATATTTTTTATTGAACCCGCAGCACATCTTTTATCATCATCGTTGTGTCACTCCCTTGTGCTGCCTATCATTTTGCATCTTTACCTGAATTCTTATTTTTACTGGTAAGTGTTTTAAAAAAAGCTACAAATCTTTTGTCCCTCATCTTTTCTTCTCCGAAGGAATTTTTATTTTTTGCTTGGTGCTAACCGGCTCACCGAAATAGGGCGTGCCATCGTTATTCCATGTAAAAGGTTGTGCACGGGGCGAACGAAGTCTCCCGCAACCTTGTTCCGGCTTATCATTGGCATGGTAAAGAATCCAGTCCTGCTTGCCATCTGGTGATTTAAAAAATGAATTGTGCCCCGGTGCATACACTTTATTTTTTATCGATTGTTTAAATACAGGCTGGGGGGATTTGGTCCATGAAACTGGATCCATCAAATCGCTATTTGCAGATGCAGTAAGCATACCCAAGGCATAAAAATCCGTCCAGCAACCACTGGCTGAATAAATTAAAAAAAGTTTGTCCTTGTGTAATAATACCTCGGGGCCTTCATTTACATTTACGTGTGGCACATCGTTGGGATTGTTTAAATCGCCATGGGTTTCCCAATCCAATTCCGGGTAAGATATTTTAGAACGTTTATCAGCAAGCGTCCATGGGTTTTTCATTGCAACAATGTAGATATTCTGCTGTCCATTGGTATGCCCATCCCACCCCGACCAAATAAAATACAATTGTCTTTTGTGTTCAAATAAAGAACCGTCAATAGACCATTTATCATCTGGGGTAGTAAGCTTTCCTTTTATTTCCCATTTTCCTTTCATCGGGTCGGGCGAACTATTTTCCAACACCCAAATACGATGACCAACGTTATTACCACTGTCTGCAGCAAAATAGATATACCATTTGCCTTTTAAAAAATGTATTTCCGGTGCCCATATTTCTTTAGAGTATGGCCCTGTTGCCGGAGGCGTAAATACAACTTTTTTTTGTGCCGTTTTTAGTTTTGCAATACTGGTTGTTTTCCAAAGGGTAATATTATTGCCGGTAGTATGCGTATAATAATAGAACCCATTTTTGTAAATACACCAAGGGTCGGCGCCTGCACTAAAAAGCGGGTTAGTAAAGGTTTTAGCAGTTTGCGCCTGCGCAGGCATTATAAAAGAACCAAATAGTATTACTGCATAAATAATTGCCTTTGTCACTTTCATACCTGCAAGTTTAGAGAAGAAATCGTTACTTTATTTTTTTATAGAAAACCTGTACACCGAACTTGTTTTATAAGTTTTTCCCGGTTCCAAAATTGTTGATGGAAAGGCAGGTTGATTGGGCGAATCCGGAAAGTGCTGTGTCTCTAAACAAAAGGCTGTTCTAAAATTATCCATGCCGCCATCCTTCATTTTATTTTTTGAGTGCATAAAATTGCCGCCATAAAATTGAATCCCCGGTTCCTGGGTAAGCACCTCCATCTCGATGCCTGTTTTATCTCCTGTAACAATTGCGGCAGTATTTAAACCGGTTCCTTTGTTTGCATTCAATACAAAATTATGATCGTAACCCAAGCCGTTTTTAATCTGTATATTATTAGCATCTACGTTTTTTCCAATCATTGTTTGCGAACGAAAATCAAATGGCGTATTGGCAACCGGCTCGTTTTTTCCTGTTGGTATTAGGGTTGAATCAACAGCTGTATAGCTATCTGCATTTATCATCAGCACATGATTATTGATAGTGCCACTGCCTTGCCCGTTTAAATTAAAGAAGGCATGATTGGTAAGGTTTACTACCGTTTTTTTATCGGTGCTTGCTTCGTAATCAAGTTTCAGTTCGTTCTCATTTGTCAGGGTATATATAACTTTCACCTGCAGGTTGCCGGGGTAACCTTCTTCCATATCTTTTGATAAATAGGTAAGCTCTAATACACTATCGCCTATCTGTTTGGCGTCCCACACTACATATTGAAACCCTTTTTTACCGCCATGTAAGGTATTTTGACCGTTATTGGTTGCGAGTGAATATTGTTTACCATCTAAAGTAAATTTCCCTTTGGCGATACGGTTGCCATACCGGCCGATAGTAGCTCCAAAGTAAGGCTCAGTGCTGGCCTGGTATTGCTGAACACTGTTAAACCCTATCACAACATCCGTTAGTTTCCCGTCTTTATCAGGTACTAATAAACTTACCAGCCTGCCACCAAAATTGGTAATAGCGGCCTGCATACCATTACTATTTTTTAAAACATACAGATCAGTTTTTTTATTATCGATGGTTTGCTGAAAGCCAGCTGCAGATGGAAGCATGGTCGTTTTTTTTGTAGTGCTGTCGCTCTCCGTTGTTGCAGTTGTTGTAGCGCCATTGTTACAACTGGCTGCTGTAAACACGAAAGAGATTGCGAAAAATAATTTAGAAAGGTTCATATAAATTCGTTTGATTGTTTACTAAGTTGTTTTTTGGGGAATTGCATTATGCAATTTCATTTCCCACCGCCAGGAATCTTTTACCATATCCCTGATATTTTTTTCTGCCCTCCATTGCAGTACGGTATTGGCTTTGCTTACATCAGCATAAATAGCTGCAGCATCACCCGCACGCCGTGGCCCAATTGTGTAATTCAACTGCACCTTATTTTCAGTCTCAAAACTATTGATTAATTCCAATACAGAGCATCCTATACCAGTGCCAATATTAAATACTTCGTACCTGCTTTCCATTTTATCTTCCAGCATTCTTTCGCAACTTTTTACATGCGCCTTTGCCAAATCCACCACATGTATATAGTCCCGGATGCAAGTGCCATCTGCTGTATCATAATCATTTCCATACACTGTCAATTGCTTTATTTTACCAATGGCGGTTTGGGTAATATATGGCATCAGGTTGTTGGGTGTGCCTAGTGGCAGCTCTCCAATTAAGGCAGACTCATGTGCACCGACAGGGTTAAAGTAACGCAGCGAAATCACCTTTATATTTTCTGCTGCGGATGTTTTTTCTAACATATCTTCTCCTATTTGTTTGGTACTTCCATAAGCTGATAACGCCTTTTTAAAAGCGGTTGTTTCTTTAACAGGCAGGCCATCCGGGTCGCCATAAACAGTAGCAGAAGAGGAAAAAACTATATTGCTGCAATCGGCTACCAACATGCATTCCAGCAGGTTAAGTAAAGGAAGGATGTTGTTGTAGAAATATTTCAATGGCTTTTGCACGGACTCAGCCACAGCTTTATGTGCAGCAAAATGTATCACCGCATCCAATGGCTTTTCCTTTTCAAAAAGATAACTTAATGCCTCCTTGTCGCATACATCTATATTATAAAAAGTCGGACGCTTTTGTGTGATGGTACTCATACATTCGAGGACCGAAATATTTGCGTTGCAGAGATTATCAGCAATCACCACTTCATACCCATGCTGCAGCAATTCCACCACCGTATGTGAACCAATGTAACCCATACCGCCGGTAACCAATATCTTTTTTGTCATACTTTTATTGTTGCGTTGTCTACATTCTTTTTTGACTGGTATTACGGTTATGTGGACGTTGTGTTAAGTAAAACATTGAAATAGTTGGTTGAAAAATATTTTATTAAATCACAACTTCTTCCGTCCCATTTTCAATGTTAGCAATATAAGCAGATAAATTCAATCCCATTTTTTCTTTATACCCGTTGGTTAATTTTTCAACCAGTTTCGGGATGGCTGCATCTTTTACGATGTTGATGGTACAGCCGCCAAAACCTCCACCCATCATCCTAGCACCCAATACGTCAGGATTGTTTTTTACCTGTTCTACCAGCCAGTCGGCCTCCCTGCAACTCACTTCATAGAGTTTGCTAAGGCCATCGTGTGTGGCAAACATTTTTTTACCTAATGCTGCAATATCCCCCGCTTCCAAATCTTTACAGCCATTTAGCAACCGTTGAATTTCTTCCACTACATATTTACATCGGTTATAAATAATTGCATCTTTTGGTGCCACCTGTTTTTCCAACATTTCCATGCTTAC
Organism: Chitinophagaceae bacterium; assembly: GCA_025360525.1. Lineage (GTDB taxonomy): Bacteria > Bacteroidota > Bacteroidia > Chitinophagales > Chitinophagaceae > Ferruginibacter. The sequence goes on from JANYCA010000189.1 coordinate 49,786, forward strand.
ATCCCTCAGTGAATTTACTTCGGGATGATGCGCTTTAACCCAAGCCACCCCTTGCTCACACTGGCTTCGGCGTTCGTTATATGCAGAGGAGGCGAGCGAATGTTCTACATTGGTATTAAGCAATACAATTTTATATCCATGCAAAACAAAGGGCTTATATTCATAGGCCAATGTTTTGCAATCTAATTTTATTACATGATCTTTTTTGCCAAACATACTGGCGAACATATCCATGATACCACACATAACCCCGGAAAAACTGTGCTCCGCTTTTTGTGCAATACGCACCATTTCCATTTTATCGATACCCAATTCAAATAAATTGTTTAATGCCAAAACGGTGGCGCATTCCACGGCTGCAGAAGATGAAAGTCCAGCACCAATTGGCACATCTCCATCCAACGCTAAATTAAACCCGCCAATTTTGTACCCTCGTTTTATTAACTGATCTGCCACGCCGAGAATATAGGTAGCCCATGTTTTAGTAGGTTCTATGTCAGCAATTGCCACTTCAAATTTTTCTTTGAAGTCAACGGAGTACAAATTTATTTGACCATCTGTGCGTTTGCTTACGGCTACGTAGATGGCCTTATCTATTGCAGCAGGCAATACAAAGCCTTCATTGTAATCTACATGCTCACCAATAATATTTACCCTCCCCGGGGAGCGAACAATTAACGATGCTTTATGCAAAAACTGATCGTTGAATGTATCCACAACATTCTTAACTGCTATGTTCATTAATTTCATTTTAGCTTCATTATCTTCTTACACAGATCTTTTATTTCCATTAAAATAATTACTGCAACGGGCTATAGATTTTTGATTGCGACTAATACTATTTTCCTGTTTTTGGTATCATTAATTATTCGCCCGATGGGATGGTTACTGCAGTTCCTGTTTTAACGGGTATCCCCAGGTTAGGCGTACCATCTGTGTTCCAACTAATTTTTTGCATCCGGATATTTCTTGTTGATCCGCAGCCCTGCCCTGTACTGGTATTGGCGTGGTAAATAATCCAGTCTTCGGTGCCATCCGGTGATTTAAAGAAAGCATTATGGCCCGGGCCATATGCATTGTTAGCGGATTGTTTTGTAAAGATGGGTTGTGCATTTTTTGTCCAGTCTGCAGCCTGCAACGGGTTGCCACCGTCTTTTAAAGTAAGCATGCCCAATGCATAATCATCCGTCCAGCAACCGCTGGCAGAATAAATAAGAAATGTTTTTCCACTGCTGTTTTTTAAAACCTCTGGTCCTTCATTTACAGGCCCACCGTTTACTTCCCACGATAATTCTGGCTGCGTAAGTTTTATCGCAGGTGCCTCCAGCGTCCATGGGTTGGTCATTTTAGCAATGTAAATATTTTGATTTTGCAAAGCGATTATGGGGCGGCCACTCCATATAAAATATTTGTTGCCATTGTATTCCAATACTGTTCCATCAATAGCCCAGAAGTCTGCATCGGTGGTAAAAACCCTTCCCTTATCAACCCATGTACCGGTAAGTGGATCGGCATTACTGTTTTCAAGTACCCATGTACGCTGTGTATCATCCGGGCCGCTGCCAGCCGTGTAATACACGTACCATTTGCCATCTAAAAAATGCATTTCGGGCGCCCATACATTTGATGAATTAGGCGTGCCCGGTGCTGCTGAAAAAATAGTGGTAACAGGTGCGTTATTTATTTTAGTCATTGCAGCTGTTTTCCACATCGCTACCCTATTGCCCAATGTATGGGTATAATAGTAAAAACCGTCTTTTTTTATCACCCATGGGTCGGAGCCACTTAGCAACGGGTTAGTAAAGGTGTTTACCGCCGGGGGTGGAGGGGGAGGCGGAGGGGGAGGATTATTGACCGTGTTGTTTTTGCTGCAAAATGGTGCAGTTGTCATTACCGCAAACAGTAATAATGAACCGGTTATTTTCTTTAAAAACAGCATGGCGATTGATTAATTATGACAAGTTGCTACAAAAAATTTTATTGCTGTCTTAATTTTTTTGGGTGATGGATTTTATAAAATCTACTTCCGTTTTTTTATAAGGATTTCCATCAGTTTTAAAAATATCATGGAACCACAATACAGGTTCACCTGTATATTTTACCTGCCAGCTGTCCCAGGGATAAATAGTTTGCATTTTACCATCTACCAGGCCCCAGTTAAATGCGGCCACTTTGTATTTTTTTGCTACCGGTAAGGATGTTTCAAAAAAACTTCCATTACCACGAGACATGTATTCGGTGCAGATAACAGGGCGCAGATACCGTTGCAACTGCACAATACATTTTTCAAAATCTTCGGCACCGCCATAATTATGAAACGAAATAATGTCCGACTCTTCTATCATCAGTTTTTCAATCGCCTTCAAACTGTCGTGGCTTATCCAGTTGCCTGCCCAAATTCCGGCAGTAATGGGCTGGGAAGGACTGGCTGACCGGGTCCATACAAAAACTTTTTTCAGCAGATTTTGCACCAATGCTACTTTGTTGTAGGGTTCAAAACGGCCATAGCTTTTATCGTTTGTATTATCAGGTTCGTTCCATACATCCCAACCTAACACACGATTATCATTCCTGAAAAAAGATACCATATCGGTAACGTATTTTTTAAGCCGTGGGTACTGCGTAGAATCTTTCAATGCATCTGCACCGGGGCTTTGCACCCAGCCCGAGTTGTGTAAAAAAGGTGCAGGTTCATGCTGCTTTCCTTTATGGGGAAAAGGGTCCCAGCAGGAATCGAACAATACAAATAATGGCCTAATGCCATAACGACTTGCAATTCGCAAAAATATATCTACCCGCTTTTTAAATCCCTGTGGGTCTTGTTGGTAGGCAAGGTCGTGCAAAAAAACCCTCATGGTATTCATGCCTATCGAAGCAGCCAATTTTAACTCACGGGCAATAGTAGCCGTATCAAAAGTTTCGGCCTGCCACATTTCCAATTCGTTGATGGCGTTACTTGGCAGAAAATTAGCACCCACCAACCATGGCTGATTGCTGTACCAAATTGTTGCTTTTTCTTTTGTCCAAATTTGCCTGTTTCCTGTACTGTTTTTTTGTCCATTAGCCTGCAGCAAAAAAAACAACAGTAGTATTGATAAGGTAATTTTCCTGATTTTCATCAAAGCGATTTTTATTTAGTAAAAAATATCTACGGAATTATACTGCTGAAAAATGCTAAAATGATTTAAAATGTATTGGTAAACAACAAATTCCTTAACTGTTTTCACAACATTTTAATGGGTAATTCAGCATGGATAAACAGCATTATTTTGCCAGCCGCATTATAAAATAATAAAGAGCGGATGCACTTAAAAGGGTGCATCCGCTTGTGTTAATAGTTTGGATTTTGTTTCAGATTGGGATTAATATCTAAATCGAATAATGGAATAGGCAAAAATTCATGTTTTCCAACAATAAAATTTTTAAAGGCTGCATCTCTGGAAGCCAGTGCAGGTGATAAATCACCCCAACGGGAAAGGTCTTCCCAGCGGTGACCTTCTGCAGAAAGCTCGGTAATGCGTTCATGTTTTAATTGAGCTAAAAACTGATCTTTATTTAGCCCCGGCATAGCAACACTTAGCGTAGCAATACCGGCCCTTTGCCTAACTCTATCTACAAAAGGATAGGCCTGTGCTGTTTGCCCGGTAGCATTTAAAGCTTCGGCGTATAACAGCAACACATCAGCATACCGGATATAACGGTAGTTGTTGCCAGAGTGAAAAACTTCACCATTCATGGTAGCATCATCTAAAAATTTTCTTAAATAAACGGTGCGGTTGGTAGCTACTCCAATGGGATCGTTTGCATCGTTTGAATAATTTCGTGATGTCCATGACTGCCCATACACCATTGTAAAATCGGGGCCCTTTACATCAGTAGAATCATATAAAAATGTAGCGGCAATTCTTGGGTCTCTTTGTCCGTTGGTTTGATTTTCTTTTAAAAATTCCCACACAACCCAGCGTTGTGCCTGCCCGTCGGTAAAGCCTATTGGACGTGGGGCAAAAAATGGCGGGATAGAAGTACCATAATTTAATTTATCAGGTGTATTATTGGGATTGCCATCTCCTGCATCATTATCAAATGCGTCAATTGGATTAGCAGCATTTTGAAATTCGAAAACCGACTCTGCATTATTTTCAGCGTTGCTGTTTTCAATGAAGTTGTCCTGGTAATTGGGCACAAGTGAATAAAGTGCTGCACCCGGTCCTTCCACGAGCCATTGAAAAGCAGTTTTAGCTTCGTCGTATTTATGTTGCTGCATATAAACTTTTCCCAGCATGGCATAGGCTGCGCCCTTGGTAGCTTTTCCTTTGTTATTGGCATCATAAGAGGGCGGTAAAACATTGGCGGCATCTGAAAAATCTTTTGCTGCAACTGCATAAACCTGTTCTTGAGAAGAGGTGGCAGGATAATCTGTGGGCTTAGAGGCGTTGAGTAAAATTGGTACGTTGCCATAATGCTGCCCCAAGGTGTAACAAAATAATCCCCTCATGAATTTTGCTTCACCCAGCATTTGCTGTTTAAGGGTTTCATCCATACTAATTGTTGGCACATTATCCAGCACCTGGTTGCACCGGTTTATACCGATGTAGCAGTCGCCCCAAAGGCTTGATATTAATCCATCGTTATAATTTTCGTAATTAAACAAATCAAAGTAATTGCGTATCCATGGAGCTGGACTTGTACTAAATGCTTCATCTGCACGTACAATGGTTAAAAAGTGCATCCACCTGCTGAGCGCACCCCGGTGATAGGTACTGTAAACTGCGTTTAAGCCTTGCTGTGCATCTGCTGCAGAAAGCCAAAACTGCTGGGTGGTAGCCTGGTTTGGATTAGTAATATCCAATTCACTTTTTTTACAGCCGGCACCAGCAATTACTGTTACCGCTATTATTATAAATATTTTTTTCATTGCTTCAATTAAGTTTTAAATATTAAAAATCTGCCTGGATACCAAATGAAATAATGCGGCTGGATGGCCAGTTGCCAGCATCGAATCCACGGGAAATAATTGATGTTCCCTGTACATCCGGATCAAGCCCTTTATATTTTGTTATGGTGAGCAGGTTTTGCCCGCTGATATAAATACGTGCATTGTTAAAAGATGCTTTATTTAATATATTTTTTGGCAAAGTATAAGACAGCTCAAGATTACGAACCCTCAGGTAAGAGCCACTTTCGAGCCAGCGGTCGGTTTGCGACATATTGTTAGTGGTAACGGTAGGGTCGCTGGATTGGTTAACTGCAAGCCTTGCATCGGTACCGTTGGGGTTGGTGGGTGACCATGGATTAATATCGCTACGGAAATTTGCTAACTCATAGGCATCTAGCTGACGGCGGATATCGTTATAAATTTTATTACCAAAAATACCTACCAATTGAAGATTCAGATTAAACTGTCCATAACCAATGTTGAACTGTAAACCTCCCTGTAAAGTAGGCCATGGCGAACCTGCATACTGCCGGTCGTCGTTGTTAATGGTTCCATCGCCATTGGCATCAAGGTATTTTACATCACCGGGTTTTGCATTGCCCTGTATCTTGCCACCATTCTTATCTACATAACTATCAATTTCCTGCTGACTTTTAAATATGCCGGCCGATTTAATCACGTACCACTCACCAATAGAATGGCCCACCTGGGCACGGATGAAATTGGATGCTTCCAGGTAATCTACTTTGTTGCCCTGCGCATCCACGCCTCGGTTACCTACTTCAACCACACGGTTTTTGATAGTAGTAAAATTGGCGGAAACATCCCATTTAAAACGGGAAGCAGATGAAATTTTACTGCGGTAAGTAGCAGAAAATTCTACACCGCTATTGCGGATGGAAGCTGCATTCACTGCAGGGTTACCACTTCCACCTAAGTATTGTGCCAGTGGCAAAAATACCAGTACATCTTTTGACAGGGAACTATAAACGTCTACCGATAAAGTTAGCCTGTTATTAAAAAGACCTGCATCTAAACCAACGTTTTTCTGTGTCCTGCTTTCCCAATGTATATCAGGGTTGGTGATCAAGGCCTGGTAACCTCCGGCGTATGCCGTTTGATTAACCCCATAAACCGCACGGGGAAATACATTAATTACAGATAAGTAATCCCAAGAACCGAGTACATCGCTAAAGCCTAGCTTACCATACGATGCCCTTAGCTTTAAGTCGTTGATGGTATTCGATCTAAAAAACGACTCTTTGCTTATCCGCCAGGCAGCTGCTACAGAAGGAAAATAACCAGTTCTGAAATCAGCTCCAAAACGAGAATCCTGATCTATACGTCCTGTAAGGGTAAGCAGGTATCGGTCGTTGTAAGCATAATTGATACGGCCCAAATATCCATGCGACCGCCAGAATACAGGTGTACCGCCCGATGCAGACAATGCGCCGGTTGCCGAACTGATAGTGGTATATAGATTATTACCAGCTGTTAATAAATTTACCCTTCCACCACTGGTAATTTCTCTTTTTTGCTGGGTACGTGAAAACCCTGCAACAGCGCTGATGACATGTTTTCCAAAAGTTTTATTAAAATTAAGTGTGTTCTCCAGCAAGATATTGGTGTACCGCTGCCTGCTTTCTCCAATGCTGGTGTTAGGTGGCTGGTTGGCATAGCGCCAGATACCGGTGTCCCTTATTTCTTTAAAATAATCGAAGCTCACTTCTGCGCCTGCATTAAAGCGGTAGGTAAGCCAGTTGGTAACTTTAAATTCAACAAAAGCATTGCCCACCAATTTTGCAAAATTGTACGTTTGCTTATCTAATGCTGCGTTAGCTGCATAATTGCTGGAGTAAGAAGGTACATCCGATGTACCCATTCCCCAGCTGCCGGGGTTAGCGGGAATATCTTTGTATTGTGAACCCCTAACTGCTATGATGGGTAATGATAGTGGTGCATCATAAAAAGCATTGACACCACCGCCGGGATTTTTTCCATTGCTATTGCTGAACACTACGTTTTCGCCAAATGTTAAACGGCCTTTCTTTGATTCAGAATTGATACGCAGTGAAGCCCTGTCAAATTCGTTGGCAATTAATACGCCTTTGTTTTTATAATAGCCCGCAGATACAAGAAAGGTGCTTGTTTTAGAACCGCCGGATATGCCCACATTATAATCCTGCACTGCCCCCTGGCGATAAAACTCATCCTGCCAATCTGTATTGATAGTGTTATTAGCAATCTGTGCTGCAATACCTGTTGGCAGTGTAACATTTGAGTTTAGATATTGCTGCTGAAAAGTTTTTAAAAATTGCGGTGCATCCATTACTTTCCATCGCTTAGGTATTTGCTGAATGCTGTACCGGGAGGAGAAGCTAATTTTAGCCGGGCCTTCTTTACCTTTTTTTGTTGTAATGATTACAACGCCATTACCGGCTCTTGAACCATAAATAGCCGCAGCAGATGCATCTTTTAAAATCTGTATGGTAGCAACATCATCGGGGTTTACAGTAGTGTTTGCATCTGTAAGCATTCCATCAATAACATACAATGGAGAAGAATTGCCGAAGTTAGCGACACCTCTTATTTCAATGGCTGCATTTGAACCCGGCGCACCCCCATTACGTACGGTAACCCCTGGCACTAAGCCCTGGATTGCTTCGCCGATAGATTGCGAAGAAATTTTATTTGCATCTGCCATGTTTACAACGCCGGCTGCCCCTGTCAAATCTTTTTTGCGCACCGTTTGATACCCAATAACAACTACATCGCTTAAAATATTATCGCCTGCTTCCAGTGTTTCGGTTACTGAATTGCCAGTTGCTGTCACTTCTTTTGTTTTATACCCCACAGAGCTTATCACCAGTATACTACCTTGCGGCGCATCAATACTGAACGCACCTTTTGCATCTGCTACAGCAACCTTATTGGTGCCTTTAACGGCAATGGTGGCACCGGATAACGGGTCGCCTGTGGCCGACTTAAGTTTACCGCTGATAATATGCTGTGCAAATGCCCCGAAGCTGAGTAAAAGTGCAACAGCCATGCTGATGGTGAATTTAAACAGTCGCTTTTTTTGTTTCATTGTATGCAGTTTTAGCTTTTAAATAAAAAAAAGATTAAAAAGATTGATTTTAATTTTTGCCAGAACGATCTATTTTAAAAATGCTAGTGCCTCTTTAAAGGCAATGTGCAAAATCCTGTAAACAGAAAATATAAGTTCGTTGATTGCAACAAGCAGCCCTTTGATAATTTTTGAGTTATCCATTTTGATGAAACATACAATTGGTCGGGAACTTTTATTGAACTAAGCAGCCCAGGGTTATTATACTTTTGTACGCTTGTAAAATCTGGTATGGTAATTTTATATTTCAAAGCAATCGTGTGTTTTTGGCATGGTAAAATTTGGTCTTATATTTTAAATGGCATATTTATTTTGTATCATAATTTCATCATTCTGTCTCATTCTTTTTTGGTTTGAACAAAACACAAAAAGGAATAAAGAGTAAAAAAAAACCTGCGTTCAACTCTCTATATTTGTAAAGCCATGCAACTTGCAAACGATACCGTTCTATTTACAAAAAGGTCTTTAATGGTATTGCTGATGCTGTGCTGTAACACAATAACAGCGAGGTGTCAGTCTTATTATTTCCGGCATTACCAGGTGGAGAATGGGTTATCCAACAACACCGTTTTTTGCTGTGTGCAGGATAAGAATGGCTTTTTATGGATGGGCACCAAGGATGGATTAAATCGGTTTGATGGCTATACTTTTAAAACTTTCCGCAATGATGCTGATGACAGTTTGAGCATTGGTGACAATTTTATCCGCAGCCTTTATATAGATGCCCACGATATTTTATATGCAGGCACCCGAAATGGTTTGTACCGCTACAATGCTGCCATGGAAAATTTTAACGCCGTGTATATTGCCAGCAGCGAAGTAAGGGATATAAAAAAAGATGATAAAGGCAATCTTTGGTTTGTAAGTGGCCAAACGCTGATACAGCTTAATGAAGCAACACAGAAACTTCAATTGTATAAGCCGGAAGATTATTTCAATGCTACTTCCATTTGCGTGGGTGCTGATAAAAATGTTTGGGTTGCCACAGCAAACGGATTGCTACAAAAATATGATGCACCCCATAATTCATTTAACGCTTATAATGTGTTTTCTGAAAACCAGCGTCCAACATCCAAATGGATTGAAAAAATTTATGCAACCAATCAAAACAGTATCCTGGTTGGCACTTCCAATTATGGGGTAAAATTATTTAGTTTAAAAGATTTTTCGTGCAAGGATTTACTCACCTACAACGCTGATAACACCTCCATATTTGCCAGGGATTTTATTCAAAATACTGATACAGAATTTTGGATAGCGACTGAATCTGGAGCTTTTATTTACAATATCCTCACCGGAAAATTCACCAACTTTAAAAAGAAATTTATAGACCCCTATTCCATTTCGGATAACGCCGTATATAGTTTGTGTAAAGACAAGGAAGGCGGAATATGGTCGGGCACCTACTTTGGCGGAGTTAATTATTATCCAAAGCAATACACTTCTTTTGAAAAATTTTTTCCGGACTACTCTACCACTTCAATAAGCGGCAATGCTGTACGTGAAATTTGTGAAGATAAATATGGCACGCTGTGGATTGGTACAGAAGATGCAGGCTTAAATAAATTAGACAAACAAAAAGGTTTGTTTACGCAGTATAAACCCTCTGGCAAAAGCCCTGGTATTTCGTACCCAAACATACATGGTTTGCTTGCCAATGATGATGAGCTTTGGATTGGAACATTTGAGCATGGGCTTGATATAATGAATATAAAAACCGGAAGGGTAATAAAGCATTATCCGGGTGATGACAGCTCTAAAGTACTGAGGAGTAATTTTATTGTTACCATTTTACAAACCAGGAAAAAAGATATTTTTATTGGCACCCGGCAGGGGCTTTACCAGTTTGATGCTGTAAACGAAAATTTTAACAGCATACCCGAGATACCCTCCAATTGCTTTATTCATACTTTGTTAGAAGATAAAAACGGAACACTATGGATTGGCACTATGGGTGCAGGGCTGTTCTTTTATGATGCTGCAACTAAAAAAGTCGTCAACTTTACCTATAACAAAAAAAACAAAAAAAGCATTAACAGTAATTCTATTACAACCATATTTGAAGACAGTGATGGAGGTAAATGGGTTGGTACCGAAGGCAGTGGTTTATGTAAATTTAATGCGGCCGACAGTTCATTCAGCAACTATACTTTAAAAGATGGATTTCCCGGAAATACTATTTTTAAAGTACTGGAAGATAGCCTGAAAAAATTATGGATAACCACCTCAAAGGGCCTCGTTTGTTTTAACCCAACCACTAAAAAAATAATTGTTTATACTACAGCTAACGGGCTTTTGAGCGACCAGTTTAATTATAACTCCGGGCATAAAGATGCCAATGGCAAAATGTATTTTGGCTGTGTAAAAGGGTTAATCAGTTTTAATCCGGATGCATTTGTTGTCAATAGTTTTGTACCACCGCTTTTTATTACTTCGGTGTATGTAAACAATAACGAACTTGTTATAAACGGCACTTCTCCGTTAAAGCAGTCTGTTTTAAACACAAAAAAAATTGATTTAACTCACGACCAATCATCCTTCAGTATTGGCTTTGCCGCCTTAAGTTTTACGGCACCGGAAATGTCGGAATATAAGTACATTATGGAAGGGCTGGATAAAGAATGGACCTATCTTAAAACTAACCGAAAAGTATATTTTACCAATCTATCCCCCGGCACTTACACTTTTAAAGTGAAAGCTGCCAATAGCAGCGGGTTATGGAACGGAAAAGAAACAAGCCTTATTATTAAAATATCCCCCGCATTATGGGCAAGTACATTGGCCTATGTTTTGTATTTTGTAATTGCAGGATTGATTATTTATTTTCTCTTTAATAACTATCATAACCGGTTAGCTGAAAAAAACAGGCGTACGATAGACCTGCTGGAGCATGAAAAAGAAAAAGAAATCTATGACGCAAAAATTAGCTTTTTCACCGATGTGGCCCATGAATTAAAAACTCCGCTTACTTTGATAAAAGCCCCATTGGAAAAAATTGTAAAACAAGCCGGCGACAATATTGACATTGGCCAGAACCTGAAAATAATGGAACGCAATACGGACAGGCTAATTGATTTAACGAACCAGTTATTAGATTTCCGGAAAATTGAAACCAGCAGTTTTCAATTAAACTTTACTAAAACCAATATTTCTGAACTGTTGCTGGAGCGGTACAGCAGTTTTAAAAATATTGCCGAGCAAAAAAACATAGACTTAACGATAGAATTGCTTGCCCCCCAATTTTATGCTTATGTTGATACAGATGCACTACACAAAATTCTGAATAACCTGTTAACAAACGCACTTATGTATGGCAAGCACAAAGTAGACGTACAACTATTTTTGAAAGATGAAAACAAAGATTTTTTCTATATCTCTTTCAGCAACGACGGGCATTTGATTCCTACGGAAATGACAGAGAAAATTTTTGAACCTTTTTACCGCCTTAAGGAAACGCAACATAAACAAGGCAACGGTATTGGGCTTGCCCTTTCAAAATCGTTGGCAACTTTACACCAAGGCGAACTGTATTTGATGGAACCAAATAATAAAACGAATATTTTTATCGTAAGCCTGCCAATAGACCAAACCATAATAGCTGAATAAAATATAAAAATCTCAACCCGAGGTTTGTAAGCCTTTTTAAAATAAAGCACAGAAAAACATAGCAATATGAAACCAGTAATTCTTTTGGTAGATGATAATGAGGATATCATTGAATTTCTTACAGCCGACCTTGGCGAAAAATACCATGTATTAAAAGCCTATAATGGAAGGGAAGCGCTTGATATACTCGGAGCTGAAACGGTACACCTTGTAATAAGCGATGTAATGATGCCTGTAATGGACGGCTTTGAATTATGCAAATTGATTAAAACCGATTTACACAATAGCCATATCCCTATAATATTACTTACTGCAAAAAATACGTTGCCATCTAAAATTGAGGGTTTGGAGCTGGGTGCAGATGCTTACATTGATAAACCGTTTTCTCCGGAACATTTGCAAGTGCAGATTGCCAACTTATTAATCAACCGCAATAAAATAAAAGAATATTTTGCCAGCTCGCCCTTGGTGCATATTAAATCGATGGCATATTCAAAAGCAGATGAACAATTTTTGGAGGAGCTGAATGAAGTGGTAAATACACACCTGGAAGACGAAGGGCTGGATGTGGAGCATGTGGCCAAATATATGAACATGAGCCGCCCCACTTTGTACAGAAAAATTAAAGCTATTTCTAACCTTACTCCCAATGAATTAATTAATGTGGCACGGCTAAAAAAGGCAGCGCTTTTATTAGCAGAAGGTGTTTATAATATCAATGAAATTGTAACAATGACAGGATATACTTCTGCTACCCATTTTGGCCGTAATTTTCAAAAACAATTTGGGATGACAGCAACCGAATATTTCAAAGAAAAAAAAGGGTAGGAATGAGGAAATATTTGTTTTCAGTTTCTTACTGGTGAGTGGTAAAAAAATTATCCTATCAATGAGCAATTCAGTTTGTATGTGCCTATTGAAATTCATCACTTTTGTCCCCATTAAAAAAAACTTGGATACGTAAGCGTCACTGCTGGCAATATAAAACTTAGTTTCACCGTTAGCATAGTAGAAAATCAGCTATTCAATACAATTGAATCAAAAAGCCCTCATCTTGGGCGTGAATTTACAAACTTTACTGTCGTATTTCGATTGATAAAATCTCTTTTTCTACAACTTATTTATGAGTAAAACTAAAGTATCAACCCTTATTGGGATGGTTATATTGCTGTGTTCTTATCAAAAAAATTTTGCACAGGTTCCTTATTTAGGCACAGCTGCAAATTTTATACTTTTTACAATTGACGGCGCTGTAACAAATACTGCCGCATCGCATTTTACAGGCGACATTGGTACCAATAATGGAACAATTTCAGGGTTTGGCACTGCTATGTTTACCGGAAATATGCATATTGCAAATGCTGTTACCGCACAATGCTCGACAGATTTACTAAATGCGTACAATCAATTAAACAACACACCGTTTACCAATACAAACCACACGCCTGTCTTTGGGGGTGGAGAAAATCTTTTTGGCGGTGTATACCGGATAAATGGCGCTGCTTCAGTAGCCGGCGTACTTACTTTAGATGCACAGGGTGATTCCAATACAGTGTTTATTTTTAATATAGGCGGGGCCCTCACCACGGGTGCGTCAACTTCTGTAATACTTGCAAACGGGGCGCTGGCTTCCCGGGTATTCTGGATAGCAGAGGGGGCTATTTCTATGGCAGCCCAAACTTCAATGAAGGGAACACTCATTTCTCACAACGCAGCAGTATCAATGGGTGATGGCTGTACTTTACAAGGTAGATTGTTTTCTACCGCTGGAGCAGTGTCTGTTTATAATGATTCAGTTTCTGTTCTGCCTTTTCCAATAACACGCTTTAACTTAAGTCCCAATTTAGGTACAGCTGCAAATTTTGCACTGTTTACCATTACGGGGGCCATCACTAATACAGGCACCTCAAATATTACTGGCGATATGGGTACAAATGAGGGCGCTATCAGTGGCTTTGAAACGTCCACGTTAACGGGTACAGTAAACAATGCCAATGCTATTACACAACAAGCTTCAACCGACTTACTTAATGCATATGAGCAGATAAATTTCACAGCCAATACTTCCAGTCATGCAAGTGTGCTGGGAAATGGTGAAACATTATATGCAGGCGTACATAACATTGCTGCTGCCGGATCAATAGCTGGTACACTGGTTTTAGATGGGCAAGGCGATACTACTGCCGTATTTATTATTAAAGTAGGTGGAGCATTTTCCATCGGAAGTGCTTCTGTAATTATATTAGCCAATAAAACATCGGCCTGCAATGTTTTTTGGGTAGCTGAAGGAGCAATAAGTATTGGGGCTTCCTCTTTTATGAAAGGAACTTTTATTGCCCATAATGCTGCAATTTCCTTAGCAGCCGGCGCATCGCTTGAAGGGAGAATGCTTTCTACAACTGGTGCTGTTGCTGTTAATGCCGGAACAATCACTATTACAATTGGTTGCTCCGCTTCAACATCCTGGACAGGAGCTGTAAATACTGATTGGTACACTGAAGGCAATTGGTTTTTCCATAAATTACCCACCACATCCGTTAATGTAAACATACCTGCTGGCCTTCCTAACTATCCAATACTGGGTTCTGGTATTGGATTACTCCAAAATATTACCATCCAAAACAATGCTTCCTTAATGGTATCTGCAGCAAAACTAACTATTAGCGGTGTGATAGATAATAAAGGAGCATTTGACTTAACTGCAGGCACAATAGAAATGAATGGACATAATCCTCAAGCAATACCTGCTAATACATTTGTAAATAATAATCTATTCAATTTAATTGTTAGCAATAATGTAAGGCTGGATGGGTTGCAGAATTTAACCGGAGCATTTTCTTTTGGCAGCAGTAATAATACGTTCACTACAAATGGATTTTTAACTTTAAAATCAACTGCGGTACGTACTGCAAAAATTGCGGATATTACACACCTTATTGGCAATGGCAGTAGCGCCATTTCCGGCAATACAATTAGTGGAACAGCCACTGTGGAGCGGTATTATTCTGCAAGAAGAGCATGGAGGCTGGCTACAGCCCCTTTATCTGCTACAGGCTCTGTTTTTAGTACCTGGCAAAATGGAGGTCTTGCGCTTCCTGGCAAGGGAACTTATGTAACCGGACCAAGTGCACACTCTCTTAATAACGGCCTTGATCCCAGCCCCCTAAACAATAGCTCCTTAAAAATGGGTACCAGCCTTATTCCTGTGGAAAATACCTTAACAACCACACTCAGTTCAAACACTAATAATTTTAATGATAAAGCAGACAATAAAGCTTTTTTCATTTTTATAAGAGGGGATAGATCTTTCAGTGATTTTAATCCAACTAACAACAATACAACTACTTTAAGCAGCAGCGGCAAATTACAAACCGGTAATATCAAATTTGATTTTTTAGCATCGGATGGCATTTATAATATGGTGGGCAACCCCTATGCCTCGCCTGTTGATTTTAGAAAACTAATCAAGATAAATTTACTCAATACTTTTTATATCTGGGATCCCTATTTAAATGAAGATAAAGGAGGGTATATTACCATGGTGGGTGATGCAGACGATAGTACATTGGCGTATGCACAAAGCCCGATCAGTCCGGGTGGTCAAACTTCAATTATTCAGTCGGGCCAGGCTTTGTTTGTAGTGAAACAAGATCCGGCTGCACCAGCATCTTTGAGGTTTTCTGAATCGTTAAAATACATCGCTGCTTCGCAAGACAATGGAATGCAAAGACCCATTAGCCAGCCTGAATCTTTTAGAACCAATCTCTACTTATTAAAACCAGATGGTACTACTATTTTAGCTGATGGTAATCTTGTTCAGTTTGATACCAGGTTTGCTACGGCATTAAACAATAGTGATGGCATTAAATTATCCAACTCTTACGAAACGCTTGGTATAACGAGTGGCAGTAGCACTTTATCCATCAACAGAAGGCCTCCACTAAAAGAATCAGATACGTTATTTTTCAGCTTTAAAAAAAGCAGGCAATTAAAATATCAATTTGAATTTATCCCTTCTAATTTTAATATCACGGAGATGGCGGTTTTAAAAGACAGCTACACCGGCACACAAAGCCCCATCAGCATGTTGGCAATCAGCAAGGTTTCTTTTACGGTAGATGCCAATGCAGCATCACGGCTGGCCAACCGTTTTCATATTGTATTTACTGCACCCATTACTTATTTGCTAAAGTATACCAGTGTAGCTGCGTATACAGGAAACAACGAAATTGTAGTAGAATGGAAGGTGTCTAATGAGCACAGCATCAGCAGTTACGAAGTAGAAAGGTCTACCGATGGTTACAACTTTACAAAAGTAAATACAGCAATAGCC
>JANYCA010000007.1 GCA_025360525.1 Chitinophagaceae bacterium
TGCTAAAAACTATACCGGTAATTTTTTGTGCTGATGATTGAAGACAAATAAATACTAAAAAGACTGATAAAATTTTTCCCATACATCGTTTGGTTCGGGGCCGAATGTAGGACAGTTGTTGTTAGAAAAAAACTAAAATTAAAACAGGTATTTTTCTTATACTTTGCGAAGATAACTCCCTGACAAAGCTCCGAAACCTGCAACCAATGCACCTATCAATGCGGTAGCCAGAATCAACATAAAAGGACTGTCTGTTTTAAGAATTAATAACGACACTTTATGGGCTAGCAAATGTTGGTTGTTATTGCTGATATACCATGCTAATAATCCCCAGCCGGCAAACAAGGCGATAAAACCTGCCGCAAAAGAAACAATTGGCTTTTGGGGTATGGCCAATGCTACAATAAACGCAACAATCGCAATGATCCACCAGGGCAAATACAGGCAGGCGGCAATACTAAGGAGAGCGGTAAGTATGATGGTTGTTAGGAATTTCATTGTTGAGATTTTGGTTGAAGGTGGTTGAAGGTGGTTGAATGTTGTTGAAGGTTGTTTAATGTGGTTGAAGATTGTTGAATATTGTTGAATGTTGTTGAACAGGGTTAAATTCTTATTGAGATTTGATTCGACCTGTTTTCCCCTTTGAAAATTTGCTCTTCCTCCCTCAACCCTTTGCAAAACTCATGGTCCATTTTACTCTTTTGCTGTTATTCTCTTCTTTGGTCATCAACCACAAAGAATAATATTTCCCCTGCACCCATTGGTTAATAAAATTATCGTAGAATTTGCTGCCGGGGTTGCCACTTTGTCCGCCGGGATACACACCATATGCTTCGGTCTTTTGAGAAAGCTGTACCACCATACGCCAGCTTGGACCATGATCGTCCCTGGCGGCATTTATACAGTGTTTTCCGCCACCAATGGGCAATTCCATCCTGCTAAATGGTGCCAGTTTAGTAAGGTGATTTACATGCGTGCCTTTATATTTTGCCCACTCTAATTTATCCTCAGTTTCTATTCTTTTTAAATCAACCACAGCTTTTTTAAAAGCCGCTGTTACATCATCCTGCAAATTTTCTTTTTGTGAAGTTTCAATATTATCAACAAACTTATAGGCAGAATCTCTCAGAATACCATCCAGCAGCGAACTTTCAAATGGACGCAACATTACTTTGGGTGCTTTTGCATATTCATCATCATAAACTACCTTTTCGAAATAATTCCAGGTGATATCAAAAACAGTTGGTCCTTTTGCAGTTACTTCATTATTAAGATCCCAGCTTTTAAGTATTTCAAAATATTTTTTTCCATCGGCATCCAATTCATCAACTTTCATATTTTTTAAAAACACCGGCCTTGCAGCTTCTGCAAATACATCGTAATTATTTGTTTGCAAGGCCATCATATCTTCTACGGTAATATTTTCCATTGCAGCCAATTTGCGGTTAACGATCTGTCCACGGTAAGGAGGATAGTTTCTACCTAAATAATATGGATAACTAGTATCGGCAGGCTTTTGATTGGCACTACTGATAAAGCCTCTTTCGGGATTGTATTGCATGGGTGTTTCATCCATTGGAATCATGCCCTGCCACATAAAACTGCTGTCCGTGCCCGGCATTACAAAGTCTCCCTGTCCTTTCCATTTGGCCGGCCAGTTACCTTGCGTACGTATGGCAATGTCTCCGTCCTTGCAGGCAAAGGCACAGTTTTGTCCGGGATTTTTAAGATTGAGTGCAGCTGCAGCATAGTCTGCATAATTTTTAGCACGATTGAGTTGACTAAATATTTTGAGCTCATTGCTAGGGTCGTGAGCTGTCCAGCGCAATGCGTAACAATTGGTATTGGGCGACCTGTTGCCACTAAAGCTCTTATCGTACATTACCGGACCAAACACCGTATAGGCAACCGTATCAACATAATTTAAGCTATCTTTTATTGCAATATTTTCAATCCGGAATTCCGTTTGTTTCCATTCATTGTTAAACCAATATTCTTTACGGGTATCGTCTTTAAATTTTATTTTGTAATAATCTTTTACATCCCTGCCTCCATTGGTAAAACCGAAAGCACAATTTTCATTAAATCCAATAATTACACTGGGTGCTCCGGGAAAGGTAGCACCATAAGCGCTAAAAGTGGGCGTACTTAATTGCATTTCAAACCAAAGCGAAGGCAAATTTAAACCCAGGTGTGGATCGTTGCATAAAATAGGTGCACCGCTCTTGGTTTTCTTGCCACTAACAGCCCAGTTGTTGCTGCCGTTACTTCTATCAGGTTGTAATCTTCCTAATGCCAGTAATTCTTTGTTATCAACATAAAGAGAATCTACATTCAATGGCGCTTTTGTAATAACTTTTGGCGCTGCATAAACTGTTCCCCTGGGGATAATCGGGTCTAAAGAATCCTGCATTTGCGGATATAATAAATCGAAATCTTCTTTGCTGAAATAATTTTTGGCGTTATTCATTTCAAAGTCATCATCATTTCCGGATAAATCGTACGACATATATTTTAGAAACAAGGCAGTCTTTAAATTACTCCATTGTTCAGGCACATAGCCAATTAGTTTGTACTCCAGTGGAAGCTGACTTTCTTTAATAGAATTGATGTAGGCATTTACGCCCGCAGTATAGGCATCGCAACTGGCTTTGGTTTCCGGATCTTTTTCCATTTCCTTTAAGGCGATTTCTGCTGCGTAACCCATTCCCAATCTCCGGAACTCCCTGTCGTGGTTTAGTGCTTTTGCTCCCACAATTTCGCTAGCCCTGCCTGCCGCAGCATGGGTTTGTAATTCCATTTGCCACAGGCGAAATTTTGCATGTAAAAACCCCTGAACAAAATAGACATCATTCTCCTGCTCGGCAAACACATGAGGCACTAATCGTTCATCTAAATAAACATCCACTTTACCCTTAAGTTGGGGGAATTTTAACTGGGCAGAAAAATCGTTTTCATTGTTTTCTGCATTTTGCCAGATGCCATGTTGGGGGCTTAGCAATTTTCCCAAAGGCGCAGGCAATAATGTTTTTGAATTTAAGATAATTACCAGCCCGGTGGTAACGGCGGCTGCAATAATGGATGGCAAGATTTTCATAAAAAATAATATGGTGTAAAGTAAGGAAATGCTTGGTATCAAAACAAATTGGATTGTTTATTTTTGAAGCATGATAACCGAAAGCATTGATGTAAAAAATATTTTGGGCCTTCAATTACCTACCGATCCACGCTGGGTGAACCTGGCGGAAATGCAGCTGGAAGAAATATTAACCGACCATGCCTATTGCGAACAAAAAGCAGCCACCACCTGTATTTCATTGATACAACGCTACCCGGACAGAACAGTGATGGTAGAAGAGCTGGCGCCGATTGTTACCGAAGAATGGGGACACTTTAGAATGGTACTGGCAGAATTAAAAAAAAGAGGATTACAACTGGGTGAGCAACGCAAAGATGTGTATGTAAATAAACTGCTGGAGTTTCAAAAAAAAGGGGGCAATGCAGAAGATCGCTTTTTAGACCGACTCCTTACCATGGCATTGATAGAAGCCAGGAGTTGTGAACGTTTTAAAAGATTGAGCGAAGGATTAGACGATGCGTACATGAGAAATTTCTATCGCCGTTTTATGGAAAGTGAAGCAGGCCATTACACCCTTTTTATCAACCTGTCGGAACTGTATTTGCCCAAAGATAAAGTACGCAAGCGCTGGAAGGAATGGCTGGATTTTGAAAAAGAAATGATAACGAATTTAGAGATGAGGGGAGATCGGGTTCATTAAACTTATCCTTCTCCATTAATATTAAACCCGGCAGTGGTAAAGAACTTTCCGTTCCCCAGTAAATATATTTTTAGTGTCCCCCTGATTATTGACGGATACCGTATTGGCATTTCTTAAAAATTTTTTCTTGTTGAGCTTCTATATTGCCTAATTATTGCATCAATTACTAAACCTGGATTATCAATGAAAACATGATGTCTGCATTTGTCGGCCATTATAAATTTTCTGTTTTTCTCCTCTTTAGCAAAATTTCTCATGCACGCTATCCAAACGTCCCTCTCCTTACCTTCAAAAGGTGTCGAATCAGAACAAATAATCGTCAGAGGCATTGTCATAGCATGAGAAGCATCTCTCATTACTTTACTTGTAAACTCATAATTTTTCAATATGTAATAAAAACCAAGGCTTTGCTTCTTAATTTTTTCAATATCGTTCCAGTATAATTTTTTAACTTCCTGTGCTTTCTTATTCGTCATAAAACACGGCGTTGGATTGTCAATTAAAACTCCCCCAATAATTTTATCGTTGTTTCTTTGGTTTAATACCATCGCATAGTTTCCTCCCAATGAATGTGCAACCACAAATAGCTTATTCCGAAAACCCAATTTGTCTAATGCGATTTCAAATCCCATTATTTCGGATATGACGTTGAGGTTAGCTGTATCAATCTCACTCTTCCCGAACCCTGCCCTATCATACCTGATAAGAATTGTTCCTAAAGAATCATGCAAAGGCTTCACAATACTTTCCCAAATACTTCCATCATTTCCAGCTCCTGATTCAAAAAGAATTGGAACACCTGTACCCTTTGATATATTAAAATGCAATTTATAATTTCCAACGTCAACTAATGTATCAATCTCTTGTGCGGTTAACCCATTCAAGAAGAAAATAGTTAAAAGCGTGCAAATAAATTTTGAATAAACAGTCATGTCCACTTAACTTTTTTTTTAAAAGTTTTACCAATTGAGCAGGGTTTTGTTTAGGGTGGAAAAAAATCCATTTACCTGAAACTGCTGATGACGTACAAGATAAAGTTCTAGTTAAGTACAAAAGTAAAATCTGCACAAGCCATATATTTCAACCAATCAGTCTATAAAAGATTATCCATACAAAAATCTTAACATTTCTTCGTCTTCATCAAAAGCATCATTTTCCCTATCCGCCTTCCATTGCTTTATCATGCTATTAACATGTTTCAAAGCTTTATCACTTTTAAAATCAGCAATATCTTCTTCAAAAGACTGGGCGACTTTTGTTTCCGAAAGTACCTGTTGTTGCACTATTTCCAGCGGCTTTAATTGTATATCCGGGCCAAACTCCCTGGCCAATACAACGTATTGAGGTTGTTGGAAAATCCCTTGCTTCTCATACTCAAGATTACTAACCTGTTCTTTTAACAATTGCAGGTACACAGAGAGTTTTTCATCTGCTAAAGTTTCAAGATGACTACTTTCTTTATAAATCCATTTTAATTCAAGCGATAGCAAAGCATGCAGATTTTTAGACTCGTAAGCGGCAGTTAATTCTTTCATCAATATTTCCTTGGCTACTTTCTTTTCTGCATCCTGCTCCAGGTCGGGATGAAAAATTTTGGCCAGTTGACGGTAAATACTGCTAACATTTTTTTGCTTGGCATCTTGAAGAGCTTGTTGCAATTTTTCGTATTCCTCCTGTTTATGCGATTTCTTCTTTTTTGCTTTTCGCTGATTTCTTTTTTCTTCCTGTCGGGCCTCTTCCATTTCAATTTGTTGTCCCAATTCAGCCAATTTAGCAGCCATTGCAGCTTCGTCCTCCAAATCAAGTCCGTCAATATCTATTTTCATTCTTGCAAAGTGGGCTTTCACCTGGTCAGCCATCATTTCGGCCTCTGCCTTCTTTGCATCGTTGTAGCTGATGCCATTCAATGCAGAAAAAATACCCTGTAATTCTTGGGATGGTTCAGTAGTATGTTGCTCCAAACTTTCTCCCAAATGAAAAAGCAATACCTGCTTAAGCTGACGCTGGTTTGCCTTTGATAGCTTTTTGCTCTGATAAATTTCCCATAAAGTTACTATCAGTTTATTCCTTGCTACCAGTGTTTTAAGCTGTGCCGGATACAGTTCGGTGGCATACATTTTTAAGGCCGCATCAAACTGCAATTTCTTTCGTTCAATCTCCTTATTAAGTTGCTCAATTTTCTGCGTTAATTTATTAAATGCCAGTTGATTTTTTGAGAGCAGCTTCTTTGCTCCGCCACGGATATTTAAACTTGTATTTTTAGAGGGATTGATATCGTCAAATAATGTTGCTTGCATCAAACTTATTTTTAAATTTTAATAATTTTCTTTTTAACAAATCCATTTTGATCCAGGGCAAATAAAACAGGTTGATTAAAATGATTTAACAGTAAAGTTAAGCCGGTTTTATCCCGCCAAAATGGATAAATTCTTCGTGGAGGTTAAGGTAAGAATGATGGCTCTTTAATGCGATCACTTTTTGCAAATTTGACTGTAAAAATTTCCCGTGCGCCAAAGATAAGGGATTGAATGCTTTGTGATTTTTAGCAACATTAATAGTATTAATTTCCTTTATCAATTGCTGGGCATTTTCATCAATACAGGTTGCTATAAATTTTTCCCACACATAATTGGTGGCTGCATAATTGGGGTGTACCAGATCCTCTGCGTAAAAACGATAATCCCTTAAATCGTCAATTACCAATTCGTACGCCGGAAAATAAAATAACTGCTGATGATTAGCTGTTAACTGATGCACAGCCTGTATCAACGTGGCTTTGCTGCGATTGTTTTCTACAAAACCATCCCGTAAATGCCTTACGGGGCTGATGGTGAAAATTATTTTTACATCCGGATTAAATACAAAAATCTCCTCCAATACTATCGAAAAAGCATCCACAATTTCAACGGGGCTTAATAATCTTTTATTGAATTTATCGGTAGGTATTTTGTGGCAGTTGGCAACAACCATTTTGCTATCATTGCCTTCGCCGAGTCCACCTGCAGCAGCGCCTAAACGTTCATAAACAAAAGCAGAGCCTACTGTAATCATCAGCCAGCCGGCAGTTTTTAATGTATGGTGCGCTGCCTGTTGCGACTCGTTAATCATTTGCAGGCAAGCTGCTTTATCGGGATGAGAAAAACGACTATGGTGTTGCCAGCTGTTCCAGCATTCGTTTTGGTAAAATAAATCTGCTTCTGTGTATTGCTTGTTTTCGATATAAGAATGTAATGATTGAACTATGCTGATAGGATTAAATAAAATACCATTGGGATTTTCCAACACAGAAAATTTCAGGTGCCTTAATTTGCTGCCAATATTTTCTGTAAAGCAAGATCCAATCAATAACAACTGCTGCTGGTGATTTATCGTTTGTTGAAACGGTCGTGGGGTAAATTCTAATCTGAAATCCATGCTGCTTTTTAAACTGTTTATACAAAAATTTCCGACGCCATCCTATTGCATTTTTCGAGCGCCTTCAAATCTATTCCATTTAATAAGTGTTGCTGGTTAAAATAAGGTATCATCAGGCCTGTATCCATATTACCAACCAATACATCACCTGCCATCGGGCAGCCACCAATGCCTTTTAATGCGCCGTCAAATCTGCTGCATCCTGCCTGTAAAGCAGCATCCACTTTAACTTGCCAATTGGCAGCTGTTGAGTGCAGGTGTACGCCAATTTCGGTGCCCGGATAAAC
Source organism: Chitinophagaceae bacterium (assembly GCA_025360525.1). Taxonomy (GTDB): domain Bacteria; phylum Bacteroidota; class Bacteroidia; order Chitinophagales; family Chitinophagaceae; genus Ferruginibacter. The sequence goes on from JANYCA010000007.1 coordinate 7,481, forward strand.
AGGAATTAATGAATGTAAAACGGAAGAAATTTGTTCGGCTGTTGCAAGCCCAACCGTATCGGCAATAGATATTATTTCGACATCCATCTGCACCATTTTATCTACCCAAAGCCTTACAATAGTTTCATTGTAATCATCTCCGTAAGGATTACCAAAACCCATTGAAATATAAACCACTAATTTTTTTTGATTTTTAAAACAAAGCTCCTGCATATCTGCAACTGTTTGCAACGATGCGGACATGCTGCTATTGGTGTTACGCAGCTGAAATGTTGGAGATATAGAAAATGGAAATCCCAAATAGGTTAGAGCGTCGTGCAATACTGCTTCTTCAGCACCACGTACATTGGCGACAATGGCAAGCAATTTTGTAGTTATGTTATCAACGTTTAGCCCTTTCAATACATCGACGGTATCTGCCATTTGAGGTATGGCTTTAGGCGAAACAAAGCTGCCAAAATCGATCGTATCAAACCCCACTTGCAGCAATGCATTGATATAGTTTATTTTTATTGCGGTGGGAATAAAACTTTTCCAGCCCTGCATGGCATCTCGTGGACATTCTATTAGTTTTACCTTATTATTTTCCATGCTTACACTATTGATTAGCGAACCTGCAAATTAGATAGCTTCCTTCTAAAATAAAATTATTGATTTCTGTTAATAGACCAAAGTTTGTTTACACACTACCAATTTAAGAATGAATTTAATATTGCCGCCAATTGCAAAATGGATTTAAATAACATTTCGCCTGAGGAAGAGTTTAGAGGCCACAATAACTATTTCTGCCTACGGTTGGGTATTATGCTTTCGGGAAAATGATAAAAAATTGCCTGGGACCTAAATACAAGATGGGCAGCATATTAATTTAAATAGGCTGCCCATTCAGTAGAAATTAATATTTATTCAGCTACACTAATTTTCTTTTCAAGTGCCGCAACTTTGGCCGCATCTTTCTTTACTTCATACACATTTTTCAAAATCACCAACGATTGTTTGTAATTTACTTTTTCGGATCCCTTGGGCTTAGGCAGGGCCTCAAATACGGTAATTAAAGCCTCGGCATAAAGAATACTTTCGTTCATTACTTTGGTTGATTCTGCTTCCAATGCTTTTTTCTTTTTTATGTCATCAGGCTTCGGCCCTTTAATCTTCCTTGCATCATCAGCAATATCAATGGAGTTATTGTATAAAAAATTAGTCATTAAAAAATTGGCCTCTACTGTTTGCTTATTAGTTAGGGCCTTTTTCCCTGCTTCCTGCAATTTGGCTTTATATTCATCGGTGTTGGCATTCTTCATTTCATCAGAATAAATGTAATGGTACAACTCCACAGCATAATTGTACGGTAACGAATAGCTTTGCGGATGCTTGCTTAACAACTCTTCGTACTTCCCAAACAAAGCAGGCTTAGCAACACCATCTATTGCCTGTTCGGTTTCTATCGCCATCCAGTATTCTTCATTTTTGGGGTAAAATTTTCTTCCCTTAGTTAATATATCAGAAAAAGCAGCATTGTCTTTTTTAGTTTTATAATAATCTGCCAGCACCTGGTAAGTATCAATATATTGGTCTCCCGTAACGTTAGCATCTGCCAGCTTTTTATAATAAATTGCTGCATCATCCGGCTTTTTTAATTCACCTGCCGTAATAGCTGTGTATAAAACAAGAATAGTATCCAAAGCCTCAAACTTAAAGCCATTGTTACCGGTAATGTTATTGGCAAAAATATAGTCATGTACCTCAAGCCCCTTCTTAAAATCTGCATGGGCTGCTGCTATATCTTTTGCGCTGTAAGCTTTAATGCCCAATTCGGAGGCATAACCAACATAAATGTCAAATAGCGGTCCGTTATTTTGTTCGGTCAGTAGCTCCGCTTTCGCATCTAATTCCCTGTATTTTTTTAAAAAATCGAAAGCCTGTGCTTTTAGTGCGGCACTTTCTTCATGCTGGCGGGTAGTATCTTTGGACGCCTGGTTATAAATAGTGCCTTTATAAAACCACCCTTCGGCTTTCTTGGCATTTTTTTCAACAGCCATGTATTTGTCCACGGACTCTTTGGCTTTTTGATTCTGCCCTAATAAGGCATATTTTTTAATCTCATCCAAATCCTGCGCCATTACAAAATTTGCTGTAAAAACAAGCAATGCTACAAAAGAAAGTTTCTTCATCATATTAAATTTTAGTTGCTAAAGGTATTTATTTGTTTGTTAACTGAAAACAAAACAACAACAAATTTCACAAACCGTGCCAACCGCAAACTGTCACATAATTATATACATCTTTACCCCTTAGTAAGAAATAATAGTATTAAATTCTTTATGCTTTGCAAATATTTTAACAATGTGAAGATGCTGGCTTACAAAAATCTGTATGCTCACCCTCATCGCTCCGTTTACATTTATTACTTTTGTAACCAATGATTTCTCAAAACACGATACAACAAATACAAAGCAGGATAGATATTATAGACATAGTAGGCGCTTTTGTAAAACTAAAAAAAAGAGGCACTAATTATTTAGGTATCTGTCCTTTTCACAATGAGCGAACACCCTCCTTTACCGTATCGCCTGCAAAGGAAATTTACAAATGTTTTGGTTGTGGCAAAAGTGGCAATAGCATTGGCTTTTTAATGGAGCTGGAGAAATACAGTTACGTGGAGGCATTGCGATGGCTGGCCAATAAATACAATGTGGAGATTGAAGAAACGGAAATGTCTCCGGAGCATAAGTTAATACAAAGCAATGCCGACAGCCTTTTTATCATCAATAATTTTGCCCAGCAGTTTTTTAGTGATTACCTGTTTAATGCTGATGAAGGCAGGGATATCGGCCTCAGCTATTTAAAAGAAAGAGGTTTTAGGGAAGATATCATAAAGAAATTCCAAATAGGCTTTAACCCGGGCGACAGGGACCGGTTTGCAACTGCTGCCCTCAATGCTCAGTACAATATAGAATTATTACAGAAAAGCGGCCTCGTTGCCATACGAGACAATAAGCCGGCCGATAACTACCGGAGCAGAATTATTTTTCCGATACACAACCAAAGTGGGAAAATACTGGGGTTTGGCGCACGAATTTTAAAAACCAACGACAAGGCCCCCAAATACATTAATACGCCAGAAAATGAGATTTATGTAAAAAGTAAAATTTTGTACGGCAGCTATTTTGCACGGCAGGCAATTGATAAAGCTGATGAATGCCTGCTGGTAGAAGGTTACACCGATGTGGTATCGCTACACCAGGCAGGTATAGAAAATGTGGTGGCAAGTGGTGGTACATCGCTTACGCAGGATCAATTAAGGCTGATAAAAAAATACACCAACAACCTCACCATTATTTATGATGGTGATAGTGCAGGTATAAAAGCTGCCCTGCGTGGTATGGACCTTGCATTGGAAGAAAGCCTAAATGTAAGGCTGGTGCTGATACCTGATAAAGAAGACCCGGATAGTTATGTTAACAAAGTAGGTGCAGCAGCTTTTAATGAATTTATTATTGCCAATAAAAAAGACTTCGTTTTATTTCAACTAAATGTATCGTTAAAAGATGCAGGAACCGACAGTGTAAAAAAATCTGCCCTTGTAAACCAGGTGGCAGAAACTATTTCTAAAATAAACAAAGCAGAAGATTTTACCCGCCAGCAGGATTATATAAAACAATGTGCGGAGCTATTGAAGATTGAAGAAGGCGGTTTGCACGCCCTGGTAAATAAATTTATAAGGGATCGCATTACAAAAGATGAAAATAAGCAAAGCCGGGACGATGCCAATGACGCATTTAATAATGGTCAGTCACCTGCAGACATAGAAAACGACGCACTTGTATTACTAAATAAAGATGAAGAGCATGAGAAAGCGATGGTAAGGAGTCTGCTGGAATTTGGTTTAAAAGAATGGGACAATAACCTGCGGGTGGCAGAGCATATTTTTGCTGAAATTGATAACAACCAACTGGAAGATTTAATTGACAATAAAAATTTAATTGCCCTCGTTAAAACCTATAAATCCTGGTACGATGCAGGGCTGGAGCCAACTTCAAAAACATTTTTGTACCACGAAGATTTAGCCATGAGTACACTGGTTGTAAATGTGATGGATTACAATACAGACATAAGCCCCAACTGGAAGGAGTTTTACCAGGGAAAAATTGCTACTCGTGAAGATCTTTATAAAGAGGAAGTTTTTAGTACTGTAAATTATTTAAAGCTTAGAAAAACCAAACGGATGATGGATGAAAACCAGCGTGAAATGGAGAAAGAACATACAATTGAAGAACAGTTGATGTTGCTTCAAATTCACCAGCATCTTAAACAAATAGAGATAGATCTTACCCGTGCATTGGGCACTGTAATATTCAGGTAGGCAGGTATTTATCTTAATCCAAATCCCCCCACCGCTCCTTTTTTATTTAAACCAATTTCCCCTATTAGATATTGCAAAAAGTATATTTTGTTTTTACATTTATGAAAGCAAAAATCATATACATGAGAACAATAGCCCCCCTCCTGCTGCTATTTATTTCTTTCTGCCAGCTTATGGCACAAACTAGCCAGAATCCTGAGTTTCCCAAAGAGTTTATTATGCACCTGAAGCTGCATAATGGAATGGTGACAAAATTAACCAATGGTCCCGATTTGTACACCGGCGGCATACAACTGGTACCTCAATATACTGTAGTAAAAAAGCTGATGAGGGCTGGCGTTATTATCGACGGATATTATACCAGAAAAAAGCTAAGTGCTGCTTTTGGCCCCACTGTTACTTTTAAATTAAAAACCTTAAATACTGCTCCGTTTGGAAGCGCTGGAAATATCAATATAAGCTTCGATCATCTTTGGGGTACCAACAAAGAGCAATTACTGGGAGGTAGTATCAATGCAGATATCGGCAACAAACTATTACTGGGATTAAGCATTCACAGAGACTACAACCTCAATACCTGGTGGTTGCAAAATACCCTCGGCCTGCGCATTAGCAAACCCAAAAAGCAAACAGAAATCTATAACCAATAAAATTATTGTTATGAGCAGAGCATTAGTAATAAGCGGCGGAGGCTGCAAAGGCGCTTTTGCAGTGGGTGTTTTAAAAAGATTATTTGCAACCTACCCCGGCCTTGACTTTGATATTTTTGTAGGCACCAGTACCGGTTCCCTGATGTGCCCCCTGGTAGCGCTGAAAGAAATGGATATGGTTGAAGCCCTCTACACTTCTCAAAAAACGGAAGACATTATCTTTAAAAAACGAATTGGCGACAGCTTAAACGAAACCAGTATTTTTGATGGTACACCTCTGTGGAATCAATTACTAAAAAATTATACTGACCAACGATATCAGCAAATTATTGATAGTGGCAAAAAAATATTTTTAACCACAGTTTGCATGCAATCGGGCGAAATGGTTGTATTTACAAACCATACTAATCCCGGTGTTGCAAGGCACTATACAGTAAAAACGCTCATCAATGCTGATCAATTCCGCAAGGCTATAATGGCTTCTGCATCTCAACCGGTATTTATGCAGCCTGTAAAAATTAACCTCCATGTGCCCGGCGATGCTGATCCGTATTATCAATTTGTTGATGGTGGTGTAAGGGAATATGCTGGCATACAAATGGCCATTGATAATGGTGCTACAGAGATATTTACTATTCTTTTATCTCCGGAAAACGATGAGGCGGAAAAAAAAGAATACAAAAACCTGTTTTCTATTTTGGAAAGAACGATCAGTATTTTTACGGATGATGTGGGCAAAAATGATTTGATTATTCCCAAACTGTTTAACGAAGGCCTTGAATATATTGATGCAGTAAAAAAGAAAATGGTTAGTAAAGGCATCAGTGAAAATGAGGTAGATGAATATTTTAGCATTAGCGGACTGGAAAGCCCTTATGCAAATAAAAAACCGCTCAAACTTTTTCAGTTCAGGCCAAAAGCTCCACTGGGTGGCGGTGCAGGTGGCCTTAGTTTTGATCCCGATGAGATGAAAGAAATGATAGCGAAAGGAGAAACATCAGCCAATGAATTTATTGCAATGCTTCAGCCAACTGCTATAACCTGGGCATAATATTAATTATGGTGGATATGAACCCAGGCTCACACGCTTTGTCTGCCTCATAAAAAAGACGTTTAGAAAATTTGAATGTTTGGCGTTAAGAAATGAAATTATTGCTCCAGAGTGAGGGATTGCAATTTGCCCGTAGGTTGCATTGGTTTTTCAATCGTAGTGATTGAGTTAAAGGAGTTGGTTAAAAAAATACCTGTAGTAAAATCTTACAAGAAAGATGATAACAAAATACATTGCTACAAGTTTTTGATATTTGTTTATTAAGGTTATAAGCAAATCCCCCGGAAAAAACGGGGGATTTGCTTATTGTAAACGATTTTCTAATTATTTTTTTTCAAAATCTGATGCCTTTGGCAGTATATCAGATGGATTAAAAAGCTTACTTCTTTTTCTGCTGTAACCAAAGTAAACAACCAGGCCAAGCAGCATCCATGCAAACGCTACTTTTAAAGTTTGCACATCCAATGCTATAATCATTCCAAAACATATCAGAGCGCCCAATGTAGAAACCAGCGGAGCCAGCGGAGCCCTGAACGGTCTTTCAATTTCAGGAGATTTTACTCTTAAAATCCATACCCCGATACTTACTAATACAAATGCAAACAAAGTTCCAAAACTGGTAAGATCACCTGCAACACTACCAGGAACAAATGCAGCAAATAAGCCAACAAAAACAAATAATATCATATTGGCCTTGTAGGGAGTTTTGTATTTAGGATGCAATTCGCCAAATGCTTTTGGTATCAATCCATCATTGCTCATGGTATAAAATATACGGCTTTGCCCCATCAGCATTACCAGTATTACAGACGAAAAGCCAGCCAGAATAGCTACTGTTACACTTGTTGCAAGCCAGCCATACCCCTTCATATAAGTTTGAATAGCATAAACAACTGAAGCTTCTTTTCCGGCCGTTTTAAATTCAGTATAATTAGCCACACCTGTTAACACATGTCCAAAAAGAATATAGAGAATGGTGCAAACTACCAACGAACCGAGGATGCCAATAGGCATATCTCTTTTAGGATTTTTTGCTTCTTGTGCAGCAGTACTCACAGCATCAAAACCAATGAAAGCAAAAAACACAATGGCTGCACCTCCAACTACGCCGCCCCAGCCCCATTTAAAAAATCCCTCGTGGCCGATAGTACCTTTTGGTATTAAATATGGCGTGTGATTTTCGGGCTTAATAAACTGCCAGCCAAATCCGATAAACAATAAAACAATGGTAACTTTTACAAATACAATTATCATATTTACAAAGGCAGATTCCTGAGATCCTTTTATCAACAACAATGTTATTAACAACAGAATGATTAATGCAGGTGCATTCATAATACCTTTTGTAATTACAACCGAACCGGCAAGCACGGCGGGCAATGCTTTAAACTGATCATCACTCAAAATTAAAACACCGTTTTTTACAGATTTGATAGTTTCCGGAATGGCAGCATTTATCTGGTTAATAGCATCCCCCGTTACTTTATGCAATGCTTCAAACGGGGAGTGACACCATTCATAGGGGATACCTCCACCCAATAAATTATTTAAGTATTCACTCCAGGCAATGGATACAGTTGCGGCGCCTAATGCGTATTCCATTATTAAAGCCCAACCAATAATCCAGGCCACTAATTCCCCCATAGTTACGTAAGAGTAAGCATAGGCACTACCTGCAATAGGGATCATTGATGCAAACTCTGCATAACACAAACCTGCAAATGCACAACCAATAGCAGCTACAACAAACGACAACGTTACGCCAGGGCCTGCAGCCTCTGCGGATGCAGCTGCGGTGCGTACAAATAAACCTGCACCAATAATTGCTCCCACGCCCAATGCAATAAGATTGCCTGCGCCTAATGTCCTCTTTAAACCCGTACCGTCATCTGCGGCCTGTGCTAAAACTTGATGAAGGGGCTTTTTTACAAATAAACTCATACAATTAAAATGGTTTTTATGAATAATGAACTGGAAAAATAAGCAATAAATTTTAATAACCCATTCAACGACATTTTTTACAGCTGTATTTCATTTTTAGTGCCCGATTGATAGTTAGGGTAACAACCTTTTAAAAAATACTATGGAGAAATACAGGCAATTAAAATGGAAGATTAAGCCGGGTGTAAGATTAGAAATTCACCTCTTTTTAATGCACTTCATTTTATAACAGCTATTAAATATTATATTGCAAATTAAAAGCAGCTAAAATGTATTTTCAACTGAATCCAATAATTGTCAGAAAAATTCAACTGTAAAATGAGTGAACACAAGCCTGCAAAAAAGAATCATCTAACCCTATATATTGGAATAGCATTGTTGCTCGGTATTGTTACCGGCTTTTTGCTAAATAAATATTATGTTGGAGAAGATAATAACAAAATTGCCAATGCAGAATTGCAGCTGAAGCATCTCTCCTTACGAATGAAACCATACAATACAGCAAAAGACAGTAGCCGTTTTGTACTCCTTCAACAAGAAAAAATTAATATCAGCAGTCAAAAAAAGAAAGCAGAACAATCGCTTTTAAATGCGGAAGATGAAACAATGGTTTTAGCAACCATTAAAAAGTTGACTGATTCACTAAAAGGCATCAACACACAGTTAACGGCTCAAACTGATACTACTTCTGCTGCTTACAAAGAGTTACAAAAAGAAAATGATTTTATCTTCCTCCAAAAAAATGAAGTATTAAAATCCAGGGATAAAAAATTGGATTGGTTTACAATATTGGCGGACATTTTTTTACGGCTGATAAAAATGATTGTTGCACCGCTTGTATTTACAACGTTAGTGGTGGGAGTGGCTAAATTAGGCGACATCAATTCAGTCGGCCGCATTGGAGGTAAAACCTTGTTATGGTTTATCAGTGCCTCTTTATTGAGTTTGTTGTTAGGGATGTTGTTGGTGAATTTATTTGAACCCGGCACGGCCATGAATCTCAATTTACCCGATGCCAACGTTAATACCGGTATCGACAAAGCTGCCCTAACAATTAAAGATTTCTTTTACCATGTTTTTCCCGCAAGTGTAATTGATGCCATGGCCAAAAATGAAATTTTACAAATTGTAGTTTTCGCATTATTCTTTGGTGTTGCTGCTGCAGCATTGGGCGAAACTGCACACCCTGTAGTTAAGGCTCTGGATGCCATTGCTCACATAATATTAAAGGTAACCGGCTATGTGATGAACTTTGCGCCAGTGGCTGTGTTTGGTGCCATGTCTGCCATTATTGCCAAGCAGGGAATTGGTAT
>JANYCA010000032.1 GCA_025360525.1 Chitinophagaceae bacterium
CTAAATGTTATTAACAAAAAAAACAACCAAAAAGACGATTTTTTAAAACAGTGCCAAATGCAGACGATATAGCAAAAAAAATAAAATGTAAAACCAAAGATTCAAAGGAGATCCAGTAGTTTTAAGACTGAATAGTTACAACTGTTTCATTTCTGTATTTAAAGCCGACGAAATTTTTACTATTCTAAACTTTTATTCTTTTAATCTCCTAACCGCCATTAAGCCATCGCTAACCCTAAAATCTCGGCGGGCAAGGTGTTCCTTTCATGGTATAATCTGCATCACAGCGTTCATCGGAACGAATACCCTTGGCACTTAATTTTTCCCAGATAAAGGTTCCTTCACCGCTTCCTGCGCTTCTGCTAAAACCGAGTTTGCTTGTAGTGGCATCATACGATAAACCAACCCTTGCCCTGTCTACATCATTTTCTCTGCGGTCAAATAAATCAAGGCTCAGGGTTACTGCAAATGCGTCGCTGTTCTGAAAGTTTACATTGCCCCGGTACCAGGCACCAATACCTATACGGGCGTCTTTATATTCGCAACCAAAACTAAAGGAGTTGCTTGTTTGCTGCTTGTATAAAATCATACTGGGCAATAAATATCGCTCGCCCTCTTCATCCAAATTATATTTATACCGCATATAACCAAACCAACGCATGGGCAGTTTACTGATGGTATTGGAAGTAAGCGATTCATCGGGTTGATTGATATGTTGTGCACCTCCGCCAAACATCCAGCCTTCTTTGTAATACAATAAAAAGCCTGCTGCAAAATCAGCAAAATATTTGTTGTTGTTGAGGGGCATATCCGCACCCGATACAGCACCGGGTATAATACTGGTGTTATCTATCTGGTCACTAAAATACAATTTGCTGTAGTTAACACTCCTGTTGCCCACGCCTGCCTGCAAACCCAGGTGCAGCCTTGCATTGGGCAAACAAAGCATATAGGAGTACATAGCGCTGAGGTTGGTTTTGTTAAGATAACCTTCTTTGCTGTTGGTGAGCAAAAGCCCCACACCACCATGCAGGTTTTTGCTGTACTTATCTACCCCAACGGCTGCAAACTGCATGGCGGATGGTACATTTATCCAATGCCTTTTAAAGGCAGCGGTAAAACGCAGATCCATTTCGCCGTTGCCGGCATTGGCAGGGTTTAGCGTAAGCGGATTGTTAAATGCCTGCGTAAAAAACGGGTCTTGTGCTTTTGATACCAGGGATATCAAAACACAACATGCCAGTAAAAAATTTTTCATACTCAATATTTTAAAAAGTCATAAAGTTTGCAGCTTTTTAAAAAGCTGTAAACTTTACGTAGAAGGCGTAAACTAAAAGGAGCAGCTGTAAACTTTACGTACAAACAGTTATCTCACCACTGTAATTGTCCCGGTTTTTTTATACTGCCCTTCGCCGGGGTACAACATACCCTGCCATTCTGATCCATTCATAAATCGTCCAAAAATTTTCCAAACATATACATCCTGCTGCACAGCTATACCCTTAAATCGTCCGTCCCAGAATTGAGTAGGAGCGCCGGTTGCATCCAATGCTGCTGTTTCAAAAATCAACTCACCCCAGGTGGTAAATATCTGCAGCTTGTATTCTTTCAGGCCTTTTCCTTTCGGGATAAATTCTCTTAAATTAGATTGAATACAATTAGGGCAAATAGCATTGGGCACAAACAACCAACCGGGAAACCCATCAATCCTTGCAATGCGGATGGTAGTATCTAAACAGTTGGTACTGGTATCCAACACAATTAGTCTTATTGGATAGTTACCCGTATCAGCATATTTATGAAAAGCAACATCTCTTGTGCTGGCAGTGGTACCATCTCCTAAATCCCACTGGTATAAATATTTGTTGCTGTTGATGGTAATATTATTAAAACTGAATGTATAGTTAGGCACTGTAATAACCGGTGTTGGGCTGATGAAGAAATCGCCGGCCGGCGGAACTTTGGCGGTAATTAAATTGGCTTTAATTACAGAGTCTTTACAGCCTAATCCATCATCTGCCACCAATTTTACGGTGTAAGGAGTGAGGCTTGGTGCAAAGTTTTTAAATGGATCTACTACCGTACTACTGGTGCCATCACTAAAGCTCCATAAATAAGAATCTCCATTTACAGACAGGTTGGTAAACTGTATCCCTGCTGTGTTACAGGTAATCGTATTGCTGGGAGAAAAGTCGGCAACGGGTTTGGTAGATACTCTTACCATCCTGCTGATGGTATCTTTACAAACACCATCACTGGCAATTAGGTTAATTAAATACTGCCCCTGCGCATTGTATAAATGGGTTGCATTTACAAACGAACTGCGGGCAGAATTATCGCCCCAATCCCAGGTATAAAAATTGGCAAAACTGCTGCGGTTGGTAGTTGCTACATTTAATACACCGGTACAGCCAAGTGTATCACTTGCCAAAAATGCAGCCACGGGTTTTATCCTCGATGTAAAATTTATTGAAAAAGTATCGGGTCTGCAACTGTATTGATTGGATGCAATCAATGTAATGTTATAAGCTGTTGCAGCTTGCGTAACAGTTATTACAGGCGCAGCCGCATTGCTGATAAGATTACCATTTAAAAACCATTGGTAATTGCTGGCATCTTTGGAATTATTTATGATGGTTGCAATAAAAGGCACACAGTCGTTAGGATTGGAAATACCAAATGCAGCCTTGGCGGTTGGGCTCATTTGCAGACTTCCTTTTGCTGTATCGCTGCATCCTACATTGTTTGTTGCAATAAGCCAGGTATCGAAATTTTTTGGCAAAATGCTACCGTTAGGTGCTGTGTAACGATACGTAAAATTGCCATTGGTAGATACCTGTGCACCATCTACCAGCCATCTGTAATTCAACGGTCCATTATCGTTATAGGTGGTGGTGTTGGTGTGCAATACAGTAGTATCTGTTTTGCAAATTGCAATATTCAACGGCGTAAAACCAGCTACGGGTGTACCTTTTACAGTAAACGTCTGCGTTGCGCTATCCCTGCAACCCAGTATATTTTCAGCCACTGTTTTCACCGTAAAAGTACCGGGGTTGTTAAATGTATATTGAACCGCAATGCCGATTAAAGTAATGATGGAGGGTGATACGGTGCTATCATTAATGTACCAGGTAACTGTTTCGTTGGTTACTGCGGGTGTGGAAGCAGTATAGATAAATGGTGCACAATTTACTGTGCCGAAATTGGATTGAATGCCTGCATTGGGTGCCACCAGTACTTTTATATTTCTTACCAACGTATCAAAGCAAACAAGGCCAACCTGATTGGTTCTGTCGGCACGCAGGGTAATGCTGTAATCACCGGCAACCACATATACATGCGTTGGACTGGAATCTGAACTTGCCTTTCCATCTCCCCAAAACCATTGAAAATTACTGGCATTTAATGAGCTGTTGTTTACCCGGATAGTATCGCCAAGGCAATACACCGGTGCATTTGTAGTAAAGGATGCAATTGGTTTTGCATACACGGTTACCTGCCTGTAAACGATGGTATCGCTGCAGCCGTTACTCATGGCAATGGCAATAGTAAATGTACCCGGGTTATTAAAGGTATGTATGATGGTTGATTGGCTGTTGTTGGTTACAACAGGCGGCGTATTATCTCCAAAATCCCACTTGTAAGTAGTTGCACCCGTGGTGGCATTTATAAAAGTAACTGTATGTGGCGCACAGCCAAATAAATCGCTACCGCTTATAATTACCTGAGGCTTTATCAGGTTTGGTGCAATTCTTATTTTGATTGTTTGGGTATCAATTCCACACTCGTTAACGGCAATCAATCTTACCGGAAAAGTATCTACCTCATTGCCTATATTGTACGTGTAGCTTAATAGTCCTGTTGTTAAAGTTGTATCCTTGTGACCATTGCCGAAATCCCAGTAATAAGTATTGGGCCCGCCAAGTGAATTATTGATTACTTGTAAGGTAAAGGGCGAACAACCAAAAGTGGTGGCTACGCCATACCTTGCGCTTGGGTTCGATCTTACTTTTACACTATCCCGCCAAACGGTGGTATCGCAACCATTGTAAGCTTTCAGCGTAACCTGGTAAGTAGTATCATTAAAGAACGGACTGGTTGGGAAAGCGATGGTTCCCGGTTGCATCTGGTTACTGGTGATGCTGTTGCCAAAATCCCAGAAAAATTGTATGCCGCTATTAATGATATTAGATGTGTTGGTAAACGTAACATTTAATGGGCCACAACCCCCGGCAGTGTCTTTTGTAAAGCTGGCAACAGCAGTACGTACGGTGATAAATTGCTGCTGTAAAGAATCTGGCTTGCAACCAAACTGGCTAAGGGTTACCAGTTTTATATCTACTGTATCGCCAGGATTAATAATTGAATACGCAGGAAAAATACCGGTGCCGTTGCTTCCAAATAAAACGCCATCTGCATACCAGTTATAAGTACCAACACTATCGGGCAATACGCTGATGGTAATGGCGCTGGCCAAATTAAATGGCGCACATGCAATAATTGGGTTGCTGGTAAAAATAGCTTTTGCATCGGGCCTAATTCTTACAGTAATAACATTGCTCACAGATGTACAATTACCACTCGATACATTTCTTCTGAAATAATGCACAGCTGCCGCAGCATATACCCGAGGCTGATAACTGATGGTTGTAGCAATGCTATTCCAGTTTACAGAGTCGGTGCTGGTTTGCCAATCATAAACGTATACATTATCGCCACCGGTTGGTGTGGTTCCGGCCAAATTATTGACCAGTGTATTTACACAAACCTGTTGGCTGGCGCTGATACTATTATTATTGATGGTTGGATTAACTGTTACACAAATAATATTGCTGGTGGCTTCACACAAATTATTGGTTGTTACTTTTCGCCTGTAGCAATTGCTGCTGGATGGCGCTATCAACAAGGTTGCCGCATTTTCACCAGCAATTGTTTGCCAGTTGTTAAGTCCGGTTGGGGTAGATTCCCAAACATAGGTATATAGAGAATCTATTGCCGTGGTACTTCCGCCGAGTAAGCTATCGTTGCGTATGGTTAAGGATTGTCCATTACAAATAATAGTGTCCTTTTTTATGGCATTGATGATGGGAGAAAATACATCAATCGTAACATCAGATTGCGTAGGCGGGCATGGGGCTTGTCCCGTAATCGTCCATCGAAATACATAGGTTTCTCTTGCGGTAAGTCCGGTTACTGTTGTATTATTTTGAGCTGTTGTTGCAATAGTTGCAGCCGGTCCGCTTACCTGGCTCCATGCACCGGATGCATTTACAGATGCTGCATTGCCGGCAAGTGTTGTCGAACTTACATTGCACAAAATTTGATTTGGTCCGGCATTGGCCACTACTGCACCCGGTATAACGGTAACCAACAGCCCGGAATCTTTTATACATCCGTTTAATGTTCCTCTTACCGTGTAGGTCGTTGTTGCAAACGGCGTAACGTTGACAATGCTACCGGTGGTTATGTCTATAAACTGGTTGGGGCTCCAACTGTAAGTATCTGCACCACTAGCTGTAAGTGTGGCGGCTACACCATTGCAAATGGGAGAACTATTGGTGAGTAGTAATACTGGCAGTGGCTTTACCGTAATATCCGCCGCAGGTAAAATATTGATTCTTTCGCAACCCTTGCTATCAGCAAGTTTGGTGAATTGGATAGAATAATTACCTGCTTGGCTGCCGGCCGGTATCACCGAAATATTTGCAGCACCGTTGCTGTTGATACTGGTGCGGATGGTATCAGTTAGGCCACTTGGTTTTACCACCACCATCTCCAGTGCAAAAGGAGCTGTGCCAACTGTTGCAGCAAAGGAAACTGATCCGGCATCATACACACAAATGGAAGGAGCATTGGCAGTAATATTACCAACCGGAGTTGGATTTACCGTAATGGTTATAACATTGGATGTGGCGCTACATTGAGGTGTAGTTACTACTCTTCTGTAAAAAGTGGTACTGAATAATGCTGAAGGCTGATAATCTTGATTGGTTGCATTGGTGATATCACTCCAAAAAATATTATTGGGTGAGCTTTGCCATTGGTAGGTATACAATCCGCCGCCACCTGTTGGTAATTGGCCAGCCAATAAAGCTGGCGCAAAACCTTCGCAAATAGTTTCATTGGCCGAAATATTAAAATTGGCTAAGGCACCTGCCACATTGATGGTAACTATATTGGAGGTGTCGGCACAAGGTGTACTGTTGATGATTCTTCTGTATTGAATGGTGTCCTTTAATACACCGGGAGCATAGGTTGAAGTATTGCCACCGCTAATATTGGTCCAAACGGTGCCACCATCAACAGAGCTTTGCCATTGGTAATTGTAAATCCCATTTCCTCCGGTAACCGTAGTACTGGTAAGTGAATTGGGAGCAGTATTGGCGCAAATACTTTGGTTGCTGGCAATGGCATTTCCACCAATGATTGGGTTTACATTAATGGTAATAATGGCTGCCTGGCTTAAACAACCAAAGCTGTTGGTTTGGGTTACATAATACAATGTTGTGGCGGGTGCAGTTGTAACAGGAGTAGGGACAATAAGCGTACCACCTGTTAAGGCTGCATTATTATACCAATAAAGTGTATCGGTGCCAGATGCTGTTGCAGCAAGGGTTACAGCCGTTGAATTTTGACAATAAGTAACCGGTGATGCAACCAATGGAACCGATGGCCTTGGATTTACGGTAACAAAAAAAGTATCTGGCGTACCAACACAATTACTTACCGATGGGGTAACTATAATGGTAGCAGTAACTGGTGCTGTACCGTTATTGATGGAAGTAAATGCAGCAATATTTCCGCTGCCACTGGCAGGCAGGCCAATGGATGGATTGCTATTTGTCCAATTGTAAACGGGTATGCCAATGGTGCTGGTGAAATTATAACCACTGGTTATTAGGCCACCGCAAATTGTTTGGTCGGCAGATGGCACAACATCCGGTGTGGTAGTAACTAACACCGTATCTCTGGCGGCAATAGTTCCACATTCATTGGTAACCAGTAACTCTATTGGATGAGGGCCAAGAGTGGTAAAAGTTATTATGCCGGGATTTGCTGTGTTTGCTGTAGCGGGTGTTCCGCCAGCAAATGTCCAGGCGTAAGTAAGTGTGCCGTTGGTGCAGCTTTCAACCTTAGCTGCCGGTGTAATATTTACCACTCCGCAGGAATATGCAGGCAAATTTATAATTGCTGTTGGAGGTTTTTTTACATTAATTGTTTTGCTCGTCCCGAATGTACCGCAAGCATTGGTAACACTTTGCGTAATAGTATACTTTCCGGGACTAGTAAATCTAAAAGATGGATTTTCAGAAAAACTGTTGGTTCCATTTGCAAAAGTAAATGCTCCTGAAGTGCCACAAAATTCAGGGGTGTAGGCAACACTCCAAACATAGGTGGGCACCTCACAACTATTAAATGTGTTGGTAGTGTTTGTAGCTGTTACCACAAAGGGGATACAAATATTCGATGTATCGAGACTAAAATTTGGGGCAGGTGGAACTGTAATACAAACCGGCTTTGTTTTGGTAGTGGACCCACATGGATTTGTAGTAGTTAATATTACATTGTAAACGCCTGGCAATGCATAAGAATGGCAGGGATTTTCTAATGTGCTCAATGCAGAGCCATCGCCAAAATCCCAAATATAGGTGGCGATGGTATTACAAGACGGTCCATACGAACCTGCTGTGGTGGTATTATTAAAGCATACCTGGCTATTAACGCATGCCGGGGTAGACGTGATTTCAAAATCAGCAGTAGGTTTAATACGTATCTGTATATTACCAGCTGTATAAGGAGTGCGGTCGCAGGCATTTTGCACGGTAAGAATTGCTGTGAAACTGGGGGTAGGGCACGACGATATTTTGTATTGATGATAGATGGTATCATCTGTAAAGTTGGCATTTAAAGGATGTGGAATGGTAACAGAGGTTCCGTCCCCAAAACTTAGCGTATAGTTGGTACCTGGTGAATTCAGCGTCCAGTTACTTACTGTAAATGGTACTACAGCGGGCGCACATAAATTGGTAGTAGAACCCAATGTACCCAAGCTTCCTGCAGGGTTGCTTTGGTTGGCAATTACATAGGTTTTAGAATTATTACAGCCATTGGTGCCAGCGGCTGATACCACTAAATTATAAGCTCCCAACAACAAATAGGTATGAGAAATAGGAAAAGTAACATTGTTCTCGATATTGCCATCACCCCAATTAATATTATAACCGCTGATACAAACCTTATCAGGAGAATTATTATCTACTGTAAGATTATAAGTAGGGTTTGCAACAGTTGGAGAATTACTACAATTATTAAAGGGGCTAAAAATATTCAGGTCTTTTATCTGAACATCAGGTGCCTGCAAAACACTCACTATTTTAGTTATTGTATTGCTGCACCCCCGGGAATCTGTAACAATAAGTTTTACTGTAAAACTGCCCGTGCCGCAACCCAAAGAAGTAAATGAATGGGATGGATTTGCCGCAACAGAACTCCCTCCATCGCCAAAATCCCATTTATATGAAAAAGGTGCGGTACCACTGGTAATGGTTGCAGTAAAAACTGCAGCTGTGCCCGAACAGGCATTGTTGGGCGTAAATGTAAAATTAGCTACCGGTATTGGGTTGGAGGAAACAACCACCGGACCAATAGTGGTATCCGGATTAGGTGCAGTTCTGTTAAGTTTAACCGTATAGCTGCCTGAAGTACCGGTATTTATAGAAGCAGAAGTTTGTCCGGGTATATTGCTGCCATCTTTTATCCATTGATAACCGGTTATACCTGCTGTGTTGCCAACAGTAAGTGAAACATTACCCCCTGCACAAAAAGAAACGGGGCCTGATGCTGAAATGGACTGGCTGATGCCAACATACGAAAGAAGCAGTAAGGGTATCAATACCAGGTAACGTATCATTGCAATTAGTTAGTTAAACAAACAGGGCAAATAATTCTATCTTACCCAAAAAACTATAAGGTGATTCATATTAGTCATTTAATTCAATCTCTTAAAAATGACTAAACAATTGATACCGGCTATTTATTAAAATTGAAAATAATCTATTTTTTTTATACTGCTATATCTTAAAGGAAGTAAATAATCTATATTAAAAGAAACGTTCTACACTTCACATTTTTAAATGATCATTAAAGGACAACCTGGATGCATTTTAAAAGTATAAAAAACATCTTTATTTGCACAAAAAATCAGTTTGCCGGACATAATTCAAAGATGAATATTAGCAGCAATTCTTTCATTCAGATAATCAAATACATAACGACCATGCCGGTGTTAAAATAAAACATACCTTTTACTTCAATAAAATAATTTCATGAAGTTTCATCTTGTTACCTGCTTTTTACTGTTTGGATTTTTTGGAAAATCACAGCAAAAATTTAGTCAGAATATTTTTCGTATTTACTCTCCCTTTACGTCTTTCCCCGACAGTGCAAGAAATAACGGGCATGTTTACAATAACGAAATTTTTACTGCTGCCACACACTACAGTGATAGCAGCTTATTAATTGTATTGCCCGATAATTATAAACCTAATAAAAAGGTGAATATTGTTTGTTGGTTTCATGGCTGGTATAATAATATTGATAGCGCCAATCAACGCTTTAAGCTGGCAAAACAATTTAGGGCATCCAACGTAAATGCAATACTTGTAATTGCCGAAGGAGCCAAAAATGCACCGGATAGCTATGGTGGAAAATTAGAGCAACCGAACATGTTCGCCCGCTTAATAAATGATGTTTTTGCTACTTTAAAAAAGAGCAACATACTACTTACAAAAGCCATACCCGGTAATATTGTACTGGCCGGGCACAGCGGGGGTTACAGGGTAATGGCAAATATCACCGCAAAGGGCGGACTACCAATAAATGAAGTTTTATTGTTTGATGGATTGTACTCCGAAACCGATAAATACATCAGCTGGCTGCAGTTGAATCAACAGCATCGGTTTTTAAATATCTATACCAACGAAGGAGGAACTAAGGATGAAAGTATTTTAATGATGCAGCAGTTGAACAACACAAAAATACCTTTTCTTTTTATTGAAGAAATTAACCTGCAAAAACCCGGGGTAAAAAATAATTCCATTCTTTTTATTCACAGCAATCAGGAACACAACGATATCATCAATAACCCTGATAACTTTACATTGTTTTTGCAAAGCAGCCCTTATTTGCGTTAGTAACAACTTTTATGTAAGGGGACTTTTTATATAACAACCAACTCCTGAAAAGCTTCCGGCTGCAAATATTTAACTGCCAATTCTCTCAATTCTTCTGCTGAAATATTTTTGATGGTTTGGATGCTGTCGTAAAAATATTGTTCATCGAGGTTATTTAAAAGGATACTTTTCCAACGGCCAATTATATGAAAAGGTCCATCTAAATCACCCAGTATTATTCCAATGAGGTAGTTTCGAACCAACAGCAATTCCTCTTCGTCAATCAGCTCCTCCCGCAGCACTTTCATTTCCTTGTAAATTTCCTGAATAGCGGCTTCGCATACATCTTTACCGGCTTCGGTGCTTATCATCCATGCAGTGGGGCCAAGGTGATTTTGTACATAGCTGTGTATACCATAAGTGTAACCTTTTTCTTCCCTGATATTAGCCATTAGCCTGCTGCCAAAAAAACCACCAAAGACAGTATTCAACACCATCACTTTTTGAAAATCCGGGTGATGCCGGTTGGGGAATGGCCTTGTAATCCGGATGGCGCCCTGTAATCCTGTTTCATCATTCACAATTCGTTTCTTACTTCCGGTAACGGGTTCCGGAACTTCGTTGAAAGATTTTTCGTTACCGGTATTTAATCCCGTATGATTTTTAAGGGTAAGCGTTCCAAAGTTTTTATTTATTTGATGTTCTATATCATCGGGCAGTTTGCCGGCAACAAAAATTACACAATATCCCTGTACATAATATTGCTGAAAATGCTTTTTCAATGCATCGGTATTAAGTACATCGTAATCTTCGGCTTTGGTGTATTTGCCATAAGGATGTTGTTCGCCATAGAGATAAGCATCAATTAAACGGTTGGCAACAAAATCGCATTTTTTTAAATTTACCGACAGCTTTTGTTTGCTGTTTTGCTTAAATGTTGCCAGCTCTTCTTCACTGAATACAGCGTCTGTAATTATTTCTTTCATCACAGGAAGCAATACAGGCAAGTGTTTGCTTAATGTGTGCAACGATACAGTAGCTGTTTCATTGTAACAGGCCCTTGTGCAGTAAGCACCATAGTAGTCAAAATGTTCATTAATCTGAAAAGCCGATTTTGTACTGGTACCATTTTTTAATAAATGATTGGTAGCTGCTGCAACGGTATGTTGCGTTTCGTAACTGTTACCGGCAAAAAACACCAATTCAATCTGCAACACTTCCTGTGCACCTGCATTAATGGCAAAAACTTCTACCCCATTATCCAGTACAAATTTGTCGTAGGGCTTTAAATGTAAGTCAAATTCAATAGCATCTTTTATATGCGGAGCCTTGGTTCTGTTGAGCATTATTTTACGTCGGGTATTTAAATTAAGTATTTATTTATATGCGATGCTATTCGTTTTAATTTTCGGCAAAATAGTAAATGGTATTGCTGTTGTTGTCATCAAATACAATCCTTCCTTCTGCAATCAATTCTTCGGCTGTTACAGCCTGGTATCTTTCCAGTTCTGTATTCATTAAATTGGCATCACCCAACAGCTCATACATTGCAAGGCTGGTAGCACGGCTCATTACACTCATATCTTCAAAAGCCAGCATGCTTTCCGTTTTATTTTTAACCTTTTGCAGTTCATCATCTGTGATGCCTCCATCCAGCAAACGTTGAATTTCTTCCAGTACGGCTGCATCAGCCAATTTCATATCTACACCCTCAACCAGCTTACCTTCAATAGAAAGTAACCCGGCATCGGTACTGCCGTAATGAGAACATTCGATATTGCTAAACAACTTTTTTTCTTTTACCAATGCCTGAAACAAACGGCTGGAGCCACTTCCACCTAAAATTTCTGTCATCAAATCACATACATAATACCGCTTATCCAGCCTTGGATAAATATGCCATGTTTTGTATAAAGCATTGAGGGGAACTTTGGCATTTACCTCCAGCAGCCGGGGGGCTGTTTGCGTTGGTTCAACCTGTACATTACGATCGTATTTTTCGCCTGCGGGAATTGGTCCAAACCATTTTTCTGCTAACCGTTTTACCTGTTCCACAGTTATATTGCCCGCCACCACTAATACTGCATTGGCAGGTGTATAATGTTTGGCAAAGAAATTTTTTACATCTTGCAACACCACATCTTCTACATGTTTTAATTCTTTGCCGATTGTCATCCAGCGATACGGGTGGGTGGTATAAGCCAGTTCCCGCATTTTACTGGATGCATCTCCATATGGTTTGTTGATATAATGTTCTTTAAACTCTTCGCAAACCACTTTACGCTGCACGTCCAAACTTTTTTCGCTGAAAGCAAGGCTCAACATACGATCACTTTCGAGCCAAAAAGCGGTCTCGATATTTTCCGCTGGCAGCTGGCAATAATAATTGGTAAGATCGTTGGTTGTAAATGCGTTATTTTCTCCACCGGCCATTTGAAGGGGTTCATCGTAGTCAGGAATATTGATGCTGCCGCCAAACATCAGGTGTTCAAATAAATGGGCAAAGCCGGTTTTGCCGGGGTTTTCATCTCTTGCGCCTACATCGTAGATTACATCAATAACCGCCATCGGTGTACTTTTATCTTCATGCACTATTACGCTCAACCCGTTGCTGAGTGTAAATTTTTCATATAGAATCATGCGGCAAAGATAAAGGGAGCAATATAAAAAGGCGGGAAGATTTTTAAGCCTGTATTTAAATCTTCTTGTTAAAACAGCTATGGATTTTATTACAAAATGCTGATGGGTTTAATAACAAGCTGCATCAGTTCGCCATTTCTTCTGATAAGTATTTTTATTTTTCCGGTAACATCCTGTAAAATGGTTTTGTATTGCATAATGTTATTGCTAAAATTATTGCCTACCCCTAATACAATATCATCTGGTTTAAGCCCTGCTTTTTCTCCGGGTGAACCTACAGCAACATCATCAATTATAATAGAACCATCTACATAATACATTGCAATACCAGTGTAAGCATAATCGAATGGCTCAAAAATATGGCTGTTGGGTAAGATATGGATTTCTCTCTGCGGGTAGTTAATAATAATATTAAAACGCCTTAATAAATCATTCCCCAACAATCCACCTACAAATGGATAAGATGTTACGTTATAATCATCCTGAAATATAAACGTAGGCACATTCCTGAACCTGTACCGGCCAATTTGTACCATTTTTACTACAGTAAGTTTCATTTTCAATTTGCCCCCCATGCCCTCTGCCTGCGTTACAATTGTTTTTTTTCTTTTTAGTAACACACTGCTGTCATTGGCAAATGCCTCACTCATTAAAAAGCAAAGTCCGGCACCTGTATCAAAATAAAAATTAAAATCAATTTTTCTTTTGTCCTTAATATGAACATTCTGGATGGGTAAAGTGGTAAAGGCTGGCCTTAATATAGTGCCATCCTTTGGATATTGAATTTCGCCAGGAGTGTACACCTCAATTTTAAGGCTGTCGAAATTTAGTTTTACAATATATCGGCTAAAAAAACTGTACCCTATAACGCCATTAATTTTTTCTCCGTAAACGCTGGATAAAACATCGTAATTATTAATATGGAAATTGAGGCGGCTTATTGTAAGTCCTTTTAAATGCAATTGCTGGTTGTAAGCAAACCTAACCCTTCTTGCAGCACCCATTCCGGTAATAGTTGTATCAGATTGGCGGGAGGCTATTTGATAGTCTGCACAGGTGGAAGAATCGAGAGAAATTCCACCACTGCCTGTATCCAGTATAAAATTAAACGTATCTTTTATATTGTTCAGTTGCGCCTGCACAATCATTACGCCGCCACTGTATTGTTTAAAAGAAAAACTGGTAATATATTTTGCCGCCGGTATTGGCTTTAATAATTCCTGTGAAAAACCAGTTGTAATAAAGACTGATAAAAATAAGTTACATACAAAATGCTTCATACTTCAAGCTAATTTATTAAATATACAACCTAATGAATGTACTTTTGTTGTTTATTACATAAACGGAATTATGAACAAAGAAGCATTATTAAAAAAGGCACTCAACTTTGAATGGCTTACCGTTGAAGAAGGCGTTTTTTTATTTGAAAACGCTGCATTAACAGAGTTGATGTTTGTAGCAGATGAATTAAGGAAAATACAGGTGCCGCATGGCAAAGTAACCTGGATTATTGACCGCAACCTGAATACCACCAACGTATGTATTGCCAACTGTAAGTTCTGCAATTTTTATCGCATACCTGGTCATCCCGACGCATATATTACCGATATTGAAACCTACAAAAAAAAGATAGACGAAACCATCCGCTATGGCGGTGAACAATTGTTGCTGCAAGGTGGTCATCACCCGGATTTGGGGTTGAGTTATTATGTTGGTTTGTTTAAAGAACTAAAAAGCCTGTACCCCAACATTAAATTACATACGCTTGGTCCACCGGAAGTGGCACACATTACCAAGTTAGAAAAAAGTACTCATAGGGAAGTATTGATGGCATTGAAAGAAGCCGGCCTTGATAGTTTGCCCGGCCCCGGAGCAGAAATACTTACCGACCGGGTAAGGCGCCTGATCAGCAAAGGAAAATGTGGTAGCCAGGAATGGCTGGATGTAATGCATGAAGCACATAACCTCAACATTACTACCAGTGCCACGATGATGTTTGGGCATGTAGAAACTATTACAGAAAGATTTGAGCATTTGGCTAAACTAAGGGAAGTACAAAGCCGGAAGCCTGCAGCCGCAAAAGGTTTTATTGCATTTATTCCATGGACATTTCAGGATGTGGATACCTTGCTGGCTAAAATAAGGGGGGTACACAATTTAACTACCCCGGAAGAATATATCCGCATGATTGCCATGAGCCGCATTATGCTGCCCAATGTTAAAAACATACAGGCAAGCTGGCTTACTGTAGGTAAAAAAACAGCGCAGTTGTGTTTAAACGCAGGTGCCAACGATTTTGGAAGCATTATGATTGAAGAGAATGTAGTGAGTGCAGCAGGAGCCCCACACCGCTTTACCAGCAAAGGTATTCAGGAGGCTATCCGTGAAGCTGGTTTTGAACCACAGTTGCGCAACCAGCAATACGAATTCAGAGCAATGCCTTCCGTAATGGAAGAACAGTTAATTGAGTATTAAATGAAAAATGAGCAGAACAAAATGGTTCGATATTTTTTTTAGAGGATGTAGATGCCTTTTTACGAAGAAATTATAAATATTACCGGGCGTTGCTCTTTGCGGCCATAGTTAAACAATAATTTAACTATGACTACGTTTTAAAATTGATAAAACCACCTATGAAATGAATCAAGTTAACGTATTAATTAAAGCTGTAAAGGACTTTTTTTCTAGAATGATAAAACCCCAGGAAGAATTCCCAGTTAAATACTACAAAAGAGACAGGCATTATAACAAAAACAAGTAGTTATGCAGACTCCCGTAAACGTATAGCAATTCTATTTTTTATTAACAACCCTCCTTTAGGCGAACTTTTTGAATAAGGTTTTAAAAAGCTATCTCATGTTTTATTAATTTCGGGGTGGTTATAAAGGGAAATCATTGTATTTCTATTTCACTATTTGTTTCAAAAACGGCTTTATCGTATTTTTCCATATGGTTTCAATCAAAAAAAAGCAGCGTTTTTTTGTATTAACAGAAAACTGGTTTCAATATAAATTTGAGTGGACAGATCTTTTTCTCCTGGTGTGCTACAGAGGGTTAAGAAATGCCGGCGATTTAAAATTTTGGGGCATAAAGAAACTTACCAGAACTGTCGTCCTTCCATTAGATGAACCAATTGAAATTATACATTCCAATTTTAGCACCTCCAATAAAAGAAGTATAAAAAAATCACAAGCCCAGGGAGTAGCTTGTTTTTTTAATAATAACCGAAAGGAATTCATAGATTTTTACAACGTTTTTGCTGAAGAAAAAAAATTACGACCATTAGATAAAAGAAGGGCTGGTGAATATGAAGGGGAGTTTTGGAAATGCAGTTATGCAGTTTTGAATGATGAAATATTAGTTGCACACTCCTACATAGAGGATTTAAGTTCTGGTATTGTACGATCAATGGAGTCTGGATCTATGCGATTAAATAGCGATTATAACCCCCGTGATATTGCAGATGCAAATAAATTGCTGCACTATTATGACATAAAATATTTTAAAGAAAAGGGATTAAAGTTTTATGATTTTGGAGGATGGGATGATTTACCTGGTTTACTCGATTTTAAAAAATCATTTGGGGGGCATCCAATAGAAGTGCATAACTTTTTCTCTTTTAGCTATGCTTTAAAGGAAGTTATTAAAAAATTAGCGCAGCGTTTTAAGCCCAGTGTAGCTACCAGAGTTAAAAATAAAATCATACTTTCAATAAACAGCCTTCTGGGATTAATTCAAATTATCGGTTTTTTATGAAACTCTAACTTAGAAATGCAATAGTCAATTTTATGCAAGTTGTAAAAGTGAAACAATTTTCTATTTGAGTCAAGCCATTAATAGAGTTGCCTTCTCTCTTTCTTAATAGCTGTTAAATGCAAAGCTATCAGCTAATCTCAGAACATTATTTTGGGTATAATTCGGTTTTGAACCCAGTCAATGTGCATGCTCACCACGGCTTAAGCCTTATATCTCCCGCCCTGCTATTTGTTATTGAACAATCACTTTAACAGTATTGCGCTTGTTATCCTGGGTAATAATTTCCATCTGATAAATTCCTGCACTTAAACCACGTTCAACCTTAAACATTACCATTGAACTTCCGCCGGGGTGAATAAGCTGTTTGGCCAGCATTGTCTGGCCCAATGAATTTATTAATCTCATTTGATAAACACCTTTTTCCATATTGTTAAATGAAATACCAAGCTGGTTATCTTTTACGGGGTTGGGGTATACAGTGATACCTGTACCTGATTTACCCAATTTTACCAACACAATTTTGCTGTAGTCAAAGCTTCCACTTTGGTTATAACTACGAATGCGATAAAAATTATTTCCCTGCAAAGGAGTAATATCTAAAAAGTTGTAGGTGGTGCTGCTATTGTTTGTGCCGGTTGCATTGGTTGTATTAATCTTTATAAAATTTACTCCGTTAGTACTTTTTTCTACATCGTATTTACTGATGTTGATTTCATTTTCAACTGTCCATTTTAAAGCAATTGCTGTATTTTGCTGTGTGGCACTAATACTGGTAAACTTAACCGGTAATGGAAGTACTTTTATAAACACTACACGAAACCTATCTGCAACAGCCGATGCCGGATCGGTATTGATAGAAAAATCTACTGTTGTTTTACCATTCATTTGAATGAGAGTAGTGTTATCCAGAAATTTATCTTCTAAATACCCAACAACGTTGTTATCAAAATTTTCTGCAACAAACTCCAATCTGTAAGGCTGTCGTTTAACCTTATTAAAATTAAAAAATATCGTATCGCTATCAACCAAGGGTTGTCTTGCTTCCACTACCAATGTTTGATTACCCTTTTGTATTCCAAAGTTCTCCGTAAAATTGGACATCTTCAGGGCATCTTTACCATCAATAACATTAGAGTAATCTTCGCTGAAAACTACCACATTGGCGTCAATTATATTATTGTTGCTACCGCTAATATTGTATAAATGAGATTTAAAAATCTGGCTGGTTGCACCTGTAATACCTGCAGGCCTGGCAACTAACCGGCTTTGGTTTATTTTACTGCTTTCAAGCAGCGCTACAGATCCGTTAGTGGCTGTTACATTATGTACCATAAATGCCTGGCCGGATTCTATTCTTTGATTTGCAGTATTAACATCGTACGTGCCTCCGGAAATTAAAGGCTTCCAGCCATTAACAAAAGCAAACTTAACCCAGGCGCCCAATGAACCTAATTTGGGATCCCAAACATCAAAAGACTCATCAATATTCAACTTATTTATCAAACTAAAATCAATGGCGGCAGCATAGTTGTTTCCAATAGCTGCAAACTTTCCCGCTGCTACTGCAACGGCTGGTAAATTTCCTTGAAACAGCGTTCCTTTTGTTCTTGTTAAAACCGTAGTTGGGGTTGCGCCAGTGCCCATACTTGGTAGTACAGATCTATCGCCACGACTAAAAAGCATATAGGAATTATTACCCCCTAAAGCAGATATGGCGACATTGGTAGCTGCTGCACCTGCCCACACATTCGTTGCGGCATTATAGATAAGTAAAGAATTACTCGGTGACGAAAAATCGAACCCGGCTGCGGCCCAACCACCAAGGTTTGAAGTTATGATGGTGCCGTAACCAGTACCGGGATTTACACCAGCAGCCTGATTCTCCTGCCAGGATTGTTTAAAGGTTTGCCCTACTGTTGGTGCGGCTAAAAACCGCCACGCTCTCTTGGCATCTAAAAAACGTTCTACGGTAACATCTCCAATAATGTACCCACCTGCAATGGCTCCTGCAGCTACTCTTGCAGTGCCAAATCCATTCGATTTTATGGTGAGGTTACCACTCGATGTTAGCTTTGAAGTACCTGTGATACTTAGGGTGCCTTCGCTGTTGATGGCTGCGCCGCCTGTAATATCTAATGGTGTACCAAGCGTTGGGTTTGCAGCATTTAATAAGGTAAGATTTTTTAGAACTTGTTTACCAGAAGTAAAATTAATAGTAAACGAGGTACTACTTGTATTACCCAAGGTTACATTTGATGTAGCAGAACCACTCAAAGTTCCGGCGCCGGTTGTAGTACCATTGATGGTTAAAGTGTTTCCGTTAATGTCAAGAACATCAGTTGCGGAACCTGTAATAAAGTTACCTGATAACGGTGTTTTATCAATAGTTAAATCAGAACCTAATGGTACAATAGTAGGTGTGGTGCGGTTGATTGTTAATTGGCCGGTTATATTTCCGCCAGTGCCAAACCGTAAAGTACCCACTGGCAAATTACCACGTATGGATAAAGTTGAACTCTTATCTGCATAAATATTGCCGGTAGTATTGGTTAAACCGGCAAACTGCAGATTATTAGCTGCCTGTGTTAAAGTGAATGAAGTAAGGTCAAGTGTTCCGTTTGCCACAATTGCCCTGTTTAATGAAATATTAGCGTTAATGGTAAGATTGGCCATAAATGTAATAGCGGCAGGGAAAGGTGTAATAGTAGCACCATTAAATACATAATTAGCAGAAGTGTTATAAGTTTTGGCCACTACTCCGGCATCATCAGTAATTGTACCATTTGTTCCGTTGGAAGCTATTCCTTCAATACCTCCAGTGTTAGCTGTAATAAAAGTAGATCCACTGCTTAAACTAAAAATGGCATTGCCTGCTCCGTTGCTGATAATATTATTAGTGCCGCAATTTATTGCAGCATTCCCTCTAACACTTAATGTACACTTATTATTAGCTATGTTAGATGCCAGTAAATCTATAGAACTGCCTAATATTAAATTACTAACTGTAGTGCTATTGCCTACTGTAAAATTTACTCTTCCGTTTTTAAATGTAGTAGAAGTATTGCTGTATGTTTGAGGCGTAACACCATTAAATATAACAGTACCATTTGCAGTACCATTGGTTGTAGTGCCCATCAATTGCCCGTTGCCGCTGATGGTTAAATTACCTGCAAGGTTTAGGGTAGTGGTTCCGTCTGTTCCGGTATTCATATCTACCTGCCCTGTCGTACTTGGGCTGGATAACAATCCCCAAATACTTACATTACCCAATACATTTAAAGTTCTGTTACTTGCTCCGTTACCAACTTTTAACGTTGACGAAGATGTAACCGATGCTGTTGCAGAATCCATCCCTACCGATAAATTTCCGCCAATGATCATTCCATCTTTGTCCATAGAGCGGGTGCCACTGGAAACAACAATATTCTCATAGTTTTTTGCTCCCGAAACTGATGGAAAAAGTTGTGGTATAATATCAGACCCTGTGCTGAAATTTACCGTACTGCCATTAACAATAAAACCTTTGCCTGCTGAAAAAGGAACAACTACGATTGAGGCAACTGTTTGGTTAGAACTTGCTAAAGGCACCTGAAGCTTTCCGGTAATACCGATGGTATCAGTGCTGCTAAGTGTAACATTTCTGTTGCCACCCTGTATTACAATATTGGGATATTTAAATGCGGGCGTTACTCCATTGGTTTTAAAGCCGGGAATGGTTTGATCTCCCACGCCATTAAAAACAAAAGATACATTATTTATTACCTGCTTATAATTGGTAAGAGAGTTTGCAAACTTACCGAGTATATATATACTGGTATTATCTGCAATCTCAAATTTATAGCCATTATGATTACCACTAAATACAAGATCATTAAAATTGTGGTTATACAGGTAATAGAGGTAATCTTTATTGCCGATCGTAAAAAAATTGATTTTAGAACCAGTAACTGTGTAGGCTCCGGTTCCTCTGTCGTAGTTGCGGATGTAAATCACATTTGCCGGGTTAGTGGCGCCTAAGGGATCTAAGACTCTGGGGCCATTACCCGAATTTTCAATGTTTTCAGGATAAGGAAATCCAGGAATAGTTTGTGTACCGGCAGAGCTAAAATTTACAGTTGTAAAACTTGGAAATGGAGCTGTGGGGGGATTGGTAAAATTAGTGAGCATACTCACATCAAAAATGTTAGCAATGTCAATATATGCTTTTGTAGAATTATTGGGTAACCCCAATCTTATAATACCTCCGCCCCTGTTACCCGTAATTTTAAGATTATAATACTTAGCTGGTGGCACGTATTGTGAGCCGGTACCAGTAAAAGTAAATGTATTGGTGTTGGTAGTAACATCTGGAGCGGCACCACTTAATGTATATACTCCCGTGATGGTTATATTGGCCGGAAACCTTTTTACCGCCGTACCGGCTATGGACAAATTAGTATATGGAAGATCCACCAATGTTTGTGTGCCGCCAGATTGAGCATAAGTAAATGTACTGGTGGAACCAAATACAGCGTTGCCGGTAAAATTAACTGCATCAAAAACGTTTATTCTTGCATTACCCGACATAGTTAACGTCATGCCGGTTCCTACTGTTACCTGGTAAATATTTAAATTGTCGGTTGTATTTACAGTTGGTTGTGTGCCAGAAGTAGTGTTAATAATTGCAATTTCTGTAGATGCACTTGGGTACCCGAGTGCGGTACTCGTCCAGTTTGCAGGGTTGGTCCAGTCTCCATTGGCACCCAATCCCGTCCAGGTGAATGTTATAATAATTAAGGGGTTGTTTGCTGCACCGCCTATGTACAAATTTTGATTGTTAATATTCGCCATACCTAAACCAGCTTTACCTGTTATGGGTACAGCGTTGCTGCCTGTGTTAGGGTTTATCCAGGTGCCAAAACTTGTAGCTCCATCTGTAAGGCGCAGGTCATTAAAAAAGTCTACCGATCCAATATTAGCCGCCACGGCCAACAATGAGATGGTAGAAGATCCACAATTAAATGACCCGTAAGAAATCGTCCAGAAAGTATTGGTCCTTTTATCCAGGTTGATTGTTCCATCAGTGATGGATATGGGTGAAGTATTGACACTAGGCGTATGGCTTACAAAAATCATCCCTGCTGCACCACCTGTTAATGTTGCAGAAGAAAAAAATACATTTAGCGCTCTGTCGTTTGCGCCTGTTCCTAAAGGAAAAAGAGAGGTGGCCCCGGGTGTTGTAGGTAAGCCGGTTGTAGGAAAAAACCTGCCAAGTGTTCCGGAAGATATAAAACCACTGGTATAACTCAACTGGTTCGCCAATATTGTATTGGTTAGTGATAAAGTATTGCCGCCGCCAACATCAAAGTTTCCGCCTTGTAATTTTAATGTGCCCGTAATTGTCCGGTTAAAAGAAGCCGGGAAGCTAACCCCTAATGTATTACCTGCAGCAATAGTTAGATTAAAAGGGCCATTGGTGTTCGGGTATTCGGCTGCAGTTGCAGTTTGGAGCAAAGAGCCGGAGTATACCAGTTCTGTTGGATAGGTTGCAGTTCCGGTATATTTTAATACAGCAGTTGCATCTGCAGGGGCAATTATCCCAGCCATTGTGCATTTTGCAGCACTGCTGCTACCTGTGTTGAAAACATTGAGTATACTGCCTGTTGCTAAATAAATCCCGGTAGCACTTGTATTGCTAACTGTTATATTTGAACGTCCCGCCACGGGAGCATTCCAGCTGCCGACGATCATTATATTTTGTGTAGCACCACCAGAAAACTCAATGGTTGTTTGAGCCGCCGAACTACTACTGGATGTTGACCATGCGGAGCTGCCCGATTTAGTTACATCCCCTTTTAAATTCAACCTGGCTGTTCCTATAGAAGTACCGCCCACACCATCCAGCACTCCAGCCGAATGTGTGAAAGTGCCATTTACTGTTAGTGTGCTGCTGCCTGATGCAGATTGCAACATAATATTTCCGCCGGTTTGATTATAGCTACCACATGAAATAATAGCGTCTGATAAACGTACATAATTATTGTTCGTATTTACAATTGAAAATGTACCATTAATGTATACTGCAGATAACGGAAGAGGAAAGTCAACATCCGATAGTTGAGCGGCACAGTTCCAGGCAAAATTAGAAAAATTTGCACCTGCCGCTATTATTGGTGCGGTTGTTCCTGTGTTCATGCCTGTAATAATACAATTACTCCCCGAAGACCAATTGGAAACAGGGATTGCAGATACTCCAGCACCATTAGATGCATGAAAATAGGTGGCGCTTCCTGCCCATGTAATGGCATTTGTATTTGCGGAATTAAATGTACCGGAGTTATAAGTAATAGATCCCGAAATGTTGGTGCCGCCGGTACCACTAACATCAAAATCAAGTTTACCTCCAGATAAAACCAATGCTCCCATCACACTTATTTTTCCGCCCGTATTGGGTGAAATACCAAATACACCTGAGCTCATTGAAAAAGAGCTGTTACTGCTCAATTGAATGGTGAGTATGTCGCCTGCTAAAATACTGCCGGCACTGGTAAAAATAAGGGGTGTAGGATTATTGAGGGTTAAAATGTTAGCAGCCGAATTGGTACTAAAAACAACCGAATTTATTCCGCCATTAATTTCAATTGCACCAACAGTTTGTAATGGAACATTTGTAACTTCTATTGGAGTGGCCACGTTAAAAGAAAGCACATCCGTATTTGCTACGGCAGATCTTGCCGGGCTCCAGTTTGCCGCAACCTGGTAATCGCCGGTAACACCACCTATCCATATATAAGTAGTTTGTGCAAATGTTATTTTTGCTAGTGTTAAGACTATAAGTAAAGAGTATATTTTCCTCATGGGTATTCTATAAAATGGTAATCGAATATTAATTCTTTCTTTTTAAAGACATATTTATGAATGGTTGTCTCCGTAATAAAAATTGAAAAGGAATAATAAAATGGTTTGTAGGTATTATCAATAGGGTTCAAACGAATAAAAAAGACAACGTTAAAATAATAGTTTTATTTTAAATATTACCTGATTTAACTATAAAATTAGTAATATTATCCTACAGGCCTTTAGGTTTAACATTTAAAAAAAATATTTAACTGGGGGTAACAATAGTTTTTGAATTAAAATATTACAAAAAACCTCAACTCCGGATTCGTTTAGGTGCCTGAAATCGGCGAAAAACCGAGGGTTGGAGGTAAAATACGGATCCCTCGAATAATCAAAAAAATCAGTACTACTTTCGGCTGCAATTTTTTTCGCTTCAATGATAGAAGCATCTGTTCCAATTGAATTGATAAGGTATGGTGAACAGACAATGTATAAAGGAATTTTTGCCTTTTTACAATCGTTTATAAATGCATTGTAAGCAGCTATTTTCTTATTATCCAGCATTGTTTTTTTTGTATAATCTATTGTTTCCTTTTCCCCGGTAAATGTATCCGCTATGGGTATATAACCTTTCAAGTGAGTGGATTTTTGTTTCCCATACGCAGTATTTCCTGAAATGATGGGCAATAAAAGGGAATTGTAAGGGTAAATGCAGGAAAGAAGTTTTACTTGTTCGAAGGGACCTTTTAAAGTAACGATATCACGAATTTCAGGATGATCATTGTAGTATGGCAACAACGGTGCCATACGGTCGTAAGATTCCTGATTTTTGTTAAAACTTCCAGCATCAAAACTTAATAAAATGGTTTTAGGTTTATACCTTTTTAAAATACATTTTAACACTGCATAATGGTAAAAAATTGGCTCGCCATATCTTCCTGCATTAAAACAGGATAAGCCCGTTTGCGTTTCAAATATCACGGGGTTAAAAATATTTGCAGCCCTGGAAGAACCAAATACCAGCAAGTCAGCCGTTGTTTTATCAATGACATAGGTAGTTAAATAATCGGAGCCGGCTTGTTGTTTAAAATAAAAATTTTTAAGCATAGCACCCGCTAATCTATCTAACATAAAAACAATTATAACAAATACAAACAGCTTTAAAAAGAATGATTTTAGCGTATTGGCATTAATTAATTTAGTCATCATCTAACACCTTAAAATTGAAAATAAATAAATTGTCCACCATCAAAAACCCCTACTAAAATGATGAGTAGTACCAATATACTGTAATAGGAAGTGCGTACCCAAAAGTTTTTATTGTGTGAAAATGAAAAACTACCCATGTAAAATTCTCTTTTAAACTCAACTATCAACAACATAAACATGGCCAAAAAACAATAAATAATAATGGCTGTTCCATCGTTAAAAATAGAACCTTTAAAGGTTAGCATTTTCTCAAACACTGTAACTGCATCTTCTACCGATCTTGCTCTAAAAAAAACTCTTGACAGGCTTATTAATATAAATGTCACAACTATTTGAATAAAAAGATTTAAACGGGGAACCTTATTCAACCCAATAAGTGCACCCATCTTTTCTCTGTATTTTTTTGTAATAATGGCAAATACCAGGTAAGCTCCGTTGATAGCCCCCCAGATAATATAAGTCCAGTTGGCACCATGCCATAAACCACTTATAACAAAAACTATCATTAAATTAATATACGTTCTGGCAACCGAGCCTCTATTGCCACCCAGTGGAAAATATAAATAATCTTTGAACCAGGTTGATAAAGATATATGCCAGCGTTTCCAAAATTCACCCGTACTTTTTGCAAATAATGGACGCTTAAAGTTTGTCATTAAATTGAACCCCATAACTTTTGCAGCCCCAATTGCCATGTCGGAATAACCAGAAAAGTCGCAATATATCTGAAAGGAGAAAAAAATGGTTGCCATTATAAATGTCATGCCATCTTGCTGATGTAAATGACTATAGGCATTGTCTACATAAATACCCAATCTATCTGCAACAACTAATTTTTTAAACAGGCCCCAAATCATTATTTTAATTCCTTCAAAAACCCTGTCGCCATCAAATGAATGTTTTTCTCTGAATTGGTGCAACAGGTTTTGCGGTCTTTCAATTGGCCCTGCAACTAACTGCGGATAAAACATAACATAGAGCGCATATATTCCAAAATGCCTTTCTGCCGGTAGCTTTCCCCGATACACTTCAATTGTGTAACTCATTGCCTGGAAAGTATGGAAAGAAAGGCCGATTGGTAAAAGAATAGACAAATAAGGTATTGGATTAGAAAGACCAAAGCCATGGAGTAAAAACGAAAAGTTAGTGTTAATAAAATTGTAGTATTTAAAAATACACAAAATTCCTATGTTAGCTACCAGGCTAATGATAAGGTATAGCCGCCGTCGCTTACCCGTTGATTTTTCTATAAGAATGCCGGCAAAATAATCAACCACAATAGTAAACCCTAAAATCAAAATGTAAATGGGCACAAAAGCCATATAAAAATAACAGCTGCTTGCTAACAACAACAGCCATCTTTTATTATAAGGAAGTAAAAAATAAACAGTAGTAACAATAACAAAGAAGAAAACAAAATGAAACGAGTTAAAAAGCATCTATTCCAAATTTTTAGTTAAAGCAAGCAGTAATATTATTTAATAAATATGGTTGAAAATCAATGACAAATCTAACTCAATTTGCTATTGTTTTGATTGAATGGAATCTATCATTTTGTTAGAGAATATTTTAGCACCGGCCATGTTTACATGAACTGTATCATCAAATAATTGAGGGCTTTTAAGGAAAAAATCGTCTTTTGAAAAATCTATAAAATCAATAGAATTTTTATAAGCAATGTCTTTTGCAATTTCCATGGATATATCTTTTCCAATTGAATTAAAATAGTACGGTGAATTAACTATGTATAGTTTTATGTTTGCTGTTTTACAATCGTTTACGAATGCCTTGTAGCAGTTTAGTTTATTGCTATCCAGATTATATGGTTTGGATAAATCTACTGTTCTTACAGGTTCGTTAAGGGATCTTAATAATGGCAGGTACCCATTCATATCTACTTTTTCTTTATTGCCTGATTTAATATTTCCTTTTACAATTTTTAACAACATAGAATTGTAGGGATAAATGTTGGATTGAAGCTTAAGCTTTTCATACGGACTTCGAAAATCAATTATTGAACGCATCTCCGGATGACTTTTATAGAAAGGCAACAATATTGAAATTCTATCGTAACTACTCTCGCTTTCCTTAAACACACCATTCTCTATATCCAGGATGATTATTTTTGGAAGATGCCTGCTCAATATTGCTTTTAATACCGCATAATAATATAATACAGGTTCGCCATCCCGGCCAACATTGTAGCAGGTTTGCTGCATTCGTTCTTCAAAATAAACTGGATTGTATTGTTGCTGCGCCCTTGAAGCTCCAAAAATTAAAATATCGGCTTTGGTATCTTCAATAGAATATTTGGTTCTGTATTCCCAGCCAGAGGTTTGACTATGATAAAACTTTTGAAATATTCCACCGATAGCACGGTCGAAAAAGAAAGCCAGCAATAAAAATGCAGCCAACTTTATAAATAAATATAAATAGCCTTTTTTTTGTACTATTTCTTTTAACGTTCCAAACATATCAGTTCTTTATCAAAATTGAAAATATATAAATTCGCCGCCATCAAAAACACCCGCTATTAAAATAATTATCAGCAGCAAACAGTAATAGCAATTACGCACCAACCAGAACCTATTATCAGATAAGGTAAATAAATCATTAAAAAATTCTTTTTTAAATTCAACCAGCATCATAAAACCAACACCCAAAATTGAAAAGATTATGATGGAGGGATTTTCCATGTAAACTGATCCTTTGGCAGTAAAGATTCTTTTTATAATTGTAAAAGCCGCCGTCAAACTTTCTGCCCTAAAAAAAATAAGCGAAAGAGTAAAATAAGTAACGGTAAAAATAATTCCGACAATACTGTTGAGCAAGTCGGGTATTTTTTTACGCATGTTTTTACGGGCTTTACGGGTAAAAAATTCGATGGTAAGTATAAGGCCCTGTAAGGCACCAAATACAATAAAAGTCCAGTTGGCACCATGCCAAAAACCCAGTACCATAAACGTTGTAAAAAACGCATACACCACACTCCAGTTACCCCAGTCTCTTTTTGCAATAGCAATGGGGTTGTAAAAATAATCTGCAAACCAGGTAGATAAAGATATATGCCATTTGCGCCAAAATTCTGTAACAGATTTTGCAAAAAAGGGCCTGTTGAAATTTTGTAACAAATCGTAACCTAACATTTTTGCAAAGCCAAGCGCCATATCTGTATATCCCGAAAAGTCAGCATACATCTGAAATACATAAAAGATAACAGCAAACGTCAAAGTTATTCCAGCATGATGTTCAGTATTGCCCAACACAGAATTTACATAGATAGATAACCTCTCTGCAACAACTAATTTTTTAAAAAGGCCCCACAAAACAAGCTTTAAACCGGTGCTGAAATTTTCATAAATAAAAGCTTTTTGCTGTTGAATTTGTGGTAAAAAGTTGTGCGCCCTTTCAACAGGTCCGGCTACTATTTTCGGAAAAAAAAGTAGGAATGTTGAAAAATGTCCCAGGTTTTTTTCTGCGGTTTGGTTGCCTCTTTTTATTTCCACCAGGTACCCAATTGCCTGGAACGTGATATAAGATATGCCCAGCGGTACAAGTACATTTATTAAAAAATAATTGTGCAATGGAGCGTTTGAATGAAAAAGCTTACTTCGGAATAAATTGACTACATCAAAGAAATTTGATGTAAAAAAATTACTGTATTTAAAAAATACGAGTACGCCGATATTTAAGATGATAGCTAATAAATAGTATTGAAATGCAATTTTAGGAGTTGTTGCCTTTTCAATTTTTTTAGCTGAATAAAAAGTAACAAGCGCAATAAAACCTACCACCAAAATACTTGCTGGATTATTATAGGTGTAAAAAAAAACGCTCGATAACAAAAGCCATATCCAGCGAAATTTTACCGGCAGTAAATAATTGAGTATTGTCACCGTTATAAAAAACAGTGCAAATACAACAGAAGTAAAAATCATAATTCCCGGTTTGGGATTCAGGTTTTTTGGGGAAATAACTATTAAAAAATTGGATCCTTAAAAAGTTTAAAATTAAAATACTACATAGTCCGCCGAATGTTTTTTAAAATATCCTACCGGATTTATACGAAAGTTAATAATGTTATTTTGTTAGCTTATTAATAATGCTGTCCATCAATGCACCCACATTTTTCCATTCTTGAATTTCCTTTGATTTAAAACGTATTTTAAAATGTTTTTCGATCGCCACTACTAATTGAATATGTGTTAGTGAGTCCCAGCCTTCTATATCGTTGGCAGTTGATGATTCATTTAAACAGATCGTGTCCTCATCAATAACGTTGATAAAAATTTCGTTTAGTTGTTCTAAAATTCTACTGCGATCCATAGTTTTTATTTTGTTGTAATAAAACATTCTTGAATTACATACGCTGATATATCCAATTCCCATACCATACCGGCTTGTTGAAACCCCAGTTTTAAATAATGATCTTTCACCATTTCATTTTTTGCTGTTGGTATGTATTCTCCTTTAATGGTGGAAAACTCCTTTTCCTTTGCATAGTTTACAATTGTGTTGAGCACAAAATGCTCCATTCCACGTTTTAAAACCCTGCAACTCATTAACCAGGTATCTATAAACAACATATTTTTATCCGCCGCCTTAAGAATAATAATACAAATAAGTCCATTATCACCGTACTTATCTTCCAATGTAAAGGAAAATGTGTGGTAATAATTTTCACCAGCAAGCAATTCAATATCTGCTACAGTATAACGAACAGTTCGCAAATTAAATTGGTTAGAACGTTGAGAAATTTGCGCAACCCTGGGTGAATTAAATTTATTGAACGGCTCCACCAATGAAATCATATTCAGGCTTTTAAGAAAATCGGCTTCGTTGGTAAAGCTTTTTTGAAGTATATTTCTTTTAGCTTCTACCTGGTATTGGGTTGTTCGTTCAGCATCTTCGTTAGAAAAGGAGATGGTTTCAAACAGATTT
The DNA here is from genome assembly GCA_025360525.1 of Chitinophagaceae bacterium. Lineage (GTDB taxonomy): Bacteria > Bacteroidota > Bacteroidia > Chitinophagales > Chitinophagaceae > Ferruginibacter. The sequence continues at coordinate 29,538 of JANYCA010000032.1, forward strand.
AACGGGTACAAATATTCAAGATAATCTGCAGGATCTTCTGGTAACTCGGGCACAGTAATACCCGGGATATTTTCTCTTACAATATTTCTTTCAAATGGATTATCATCTAGAAATACCATCGAATCGAAACCGATATTTAAAATGCTTTGTATATACCGGATGTTGTCGGCTTTGTTTTCCCAGTTGGCTACAAACACTGCAAAGTCCTCTAATTTTAACACCATGTCAGGATGCTTCTCGAAAGGTTCCTTTGCAACAGACTCTGTATTTTTACTGCAAACCGCTAAAATAATGCCCCTGTTTTTTAGCTTTTTTATCCAATATTGAAACTCGGTGAATGCTTTGCCAATTCCCAAACTTCCTACCTGGATATTTTCCAAACCATCATCCCCAATTATCCCTCCCCACATGGTATTATCAAGGTCAAGAATTAAGCATTTTTTAAATTTACCATTCATCGCCGCTATCAAATCAATCGTTTTTGATGCAACTTCAGGCAAAACATCAATACTTAAAACCATCTCTGTATTTATGTAAACAGATGTTTGAAAAAAATTGCTTTTACCAACTTGATTTTGTAAAGAAGATAAATCACAGAGATAAAAATTAAGATTCTTTGCTGCAAATACCATCAACTCGTAATTGAGTTTACGCAATTGATACAAAAATGAAGAGGCTACTTTATTGGCGTAATTGCCAAATACAGCATCGTTTATTTCTGTGTAATTATAATAGATGATTTTTGATTGGAGTCTGGAACTGATTGTGCTATTTAAATTATCAACCAATTCCATTTGGGAATCGGCCAAACTACTGCATTTACCAGGATTCAATTTATTGTATGTTGCAAGCAGCTTGTGGGCAGATTGGAATACAATTACAATTTCAGGTTTAAATTCATATAACTCCGATGCAGGATCAAAAACCTGGCGTTCAATCTGGTTAAAGTCAGCTTCCCATATTTGCAGGTCAAACCCATAGTCATAGCCAGCTCCACGCAGGGCCTGTATTAAAAACTGAGTGGCAGTATCGCCCAGTATAGCAACTTTAATTACTTTTAAACTGCTGTAGTCGTTTTTTAAATTCTTTTTTAATTGAGAAAATGTGGGCATATATCCGATGTGCGCTGTAAAACTCTTTTTTAAAATTATGGGGTATTTTTTTTATAAAATTAAACTGGTAATAACTTGTAAAGTACTTGAAAATAATATTAAAAGCAGTTACCTTAAAAAGTGCCACCCAGCCCTGAAATTAAATAAGTTCATTTACCCTGCTTATTTACTTTTTAGATGAACATTTTCGATTTAATACTCGCCTGATTTTATATGAAACATTTAAGGGTTCTCTCCATTTTGAATGCCGGTAGCATATATCAATATTAATCAAATCCATCAATGAGTAATTTATTAGGAAAAACGCTTTTTTAGCAAAGAAATTGTAGCATTTGGGTAACAATAAAATATTATGAATAGATGGAAAGCTAGTGATTAAAAGACCTGCTACTTTGTGGTAGTTTAAAAAAACAAATGCCAACACATTTAAGAACCGGATAGGGAATATATATTTTTAATCACTATCAACCGACTAAAATCAGGAATCTAATTTTTTTCGTCTGAAAGTATTGATTTTGCTATGTTGTGTGTATTTAATTAAAAGCAGACCTCCTACCTTACTTTGGAAAAAGTGAAGGCTGACTGGCTTTTTTAGTTTTTACTTTAACCCAGGCCCTACTGGTATTTTTTAATAGTTCGTACACATCCAACATACTTACTAAATGAATACGTACCAGAGTGGCTACC
>JANYCA010000046.1 GCA_025360525.1 Chitinophagaceae bacterium
CACGCTCAATGATGAAGGCAGAAAATTTGTCGCCATCAATTTTGGCAAACACGGTATATACATCTGCAAAACCACCATTAGTGATCCAGCATTTTTGCCCGTTTAATAAATAATGTTTTCCATCTGCAGAAAGCACAGCCGTAGTTTTAGCACTCAATGCATCACTCCCGCTATTTGGTTCTGTTAAACCATAAGCTCCTTTCCACTCGCCACTCGCCAGTTTGGGAATGTATTGTTGTTTTTGTTCTTCTGTACCAAAATATAAAATGGGTAGTGTACCAATACCTGTATGTGCAGCAATTGCTACGCTAAAAGAATAGCCGCCGCCAAGGCCTTCATTCACCAGTGTGCTGGTAATAAAATCTTTTCCCAAACCACCAAATGCTTCAGGAATGGATGCCCCCAATAAACCTTGTTCACCCGCTTTAACCATTAGCGATGGCATCAGCCCCGGCTCCAGTTTATCAATTCTATCCACGATGGGATGTATCTCTGCAGTCAAAAACTGAAGACACATTTCCTTCACCATTAATTGCTCCTCGTTAAAATCTTCGGGAGTAAATGTGTCTGGTGCATTGCTTTCTTTAATTAACCATTCACCACCTTTTAGTGATTGACTGGTTGTGGTTGTTGTTGTATTCATATGTAGATCGTTTTTTGTCTCCAATTCATTTAAAATGTAGATTGATTATTTAGAAAATTTTATTAAAAAAACTAATTTCATTAAAACCCTTAGTAATTATTTTACTTCTGCTCTCAACTCCCCCTTTGGGTGATTTAGGGGGCTAGATTATCATATACCATCTGAAGTACTTCCTTGGCTATTTCTACTTGTCCGTTGCTTACACCAGCCAATGCCTCGTTCAGTGTTTGATTGGCCACCAACATTGTTTGCTCCTGTAAATCGGCTGCTTCTTTGGTAAGATATATCTTGTTGATTCGTCTATCTTCTTTACTGGCAACTCTTGTTACCATATTCAATTTTTCCAAATTATCTACCAGCCGGGTAATGCTTGGTTTATCTCTGAAAGTGGCATCGCACAATTGCTGTTGGCTAAGTCCGTCTTCCTTCCATAAATGATACAACACACTCCATTGTTCGATGGTGATATCGATATTGGCAGACTTAAAATTCTTCTGCAATCGCCTTGCAATAGCAGTGCTTGCTTTGCCTGTAATAAAACTGTAAAGTTCACCTTTTTTAAATTGGTTGTTTGACATATAGTTGTTTATGCAACTATTCAAAGTTATAAAAAGATTTGGATAAGCAAAAAATATTTTTTTGAAGAAATAAATGAAGATTGGAAAGTAATTAGGGTGCTATTAATCCAAGGTAAGTTGCTGTAATCTGATAAGGGTTCTTCTTTATTGAACACTTTTTGAGGCCGATGTTCTTTAACAGACATTGACCCCAAAATGCGCTCTTTATTATTGAGTGTAGAAAATTAATAAACGATTGCAAGCTTTAATGCTTTAAAATTTGTTGGTATAAATTTTCAGCATCTTCCTTTTTAAAAAGTTGGGTACCCTCATTCATAGTAGCTGCGCTGCCACAGGCCACTCCAAAAGAAATTGCTTCTGGTAAGGGGCGATGCTGTTGCAGCATAAACGTAATACCTGCTACCATACTGTCTCCTGCACCTACCGTACTTCTTTTTTTAACTGAAGGGGCAGTTGCAAAATACTTTTCATCTTTTGTAATTAGCCAGGCGCCTTCGGCACCCATGCTTACCGCTACAATTTCAGCATAACCATCCCTGATAATCTGTTGTGCCGCATCGTCTATTTCGCTTTTTTTAAGAGCAGGTACGTTTAGTAAATTTGACAGCTCGCTGCTGTTGGGTTTTATCAGGTAAGCTCCTTTGCCCTTTAAGGCAGCTAATGCCGGACCACTGGTATCTACAATGCACCTGGCACCCACAGCTTTAGCCGTTTTTACTATCAGCCCGTAAAAATGATCGGGCAAACCCGGCGGCAGACTACCACTTGCTACCACAATAGAAGGGCTGAAGTTGCTGATTTGATCTATCAGTGTTTTAATGGAGGATTCCTGTACTTGCCTGCCAGGAAAAGTAAAGCGGAATTGATTATTTTTTTCTGTTTCAAGAACAATCCAGTTTTCTCTTGTTTCCACTTTGGTATCCACTCCATGGTACTTAATGCTATGTTCATCCAGCAGGGAACAAAGCATGTTTCCATTGTGACCACCGGCCGGGAATAATGCCAAAGAATCGGCCCCTAATTTTTGTAATGCTTTACTTACATTGATGCCACCACCGCCCGGCTCGTTTACTACTTCCGTGCAGCGTAACTTACTCTCTGGTTCCATTTCATTTAGCCGGGTGCTTTTGTCAATGCAGGGATTGAGCGTAATGGTTAGTATCATTCATGTAAGTTTTAAAAGAAATAGTAAGGGTTAGCTACTTAGTTCACAAAGTCCGTTTGCTGAATAGGCAGTCTCTATTTTCTTTTTTGCCTTGATGCAAAAAAGAAACAAAAAAAATCAAGGCTTCATAAAAAAAGCTAAAAATTTAAATGTTTGTCTAAAATGAAATTAGCACAAGCTGCAGTATAATCCCAAACAAGTAACACCAATTTCATTTCTTACCGACAATCATTCAAATTTTCTTAACGCCTTTTTTATGAGGCCAGTCCTAAGCATGCGAACTAAATAGTTAATCCGCTAAATAAATATTGATCAGGCAATGTCTTTTATCACCCGGTTAATGCGTTCGGTCAATGTTTCAAAGTCGGTATATCCCCTGGCCAATAAATGAAATTTGCTGTCATTTTCCTGAAACATAACTGCAGGAAAACCTGTTACCTGCAATTGTTTACACAAGCTAAATTCATACTTTGCCTGGTCGAGATATTCATCACTTTTAAGCTTGATGAAAAAAGCTTCTTCATTGATACTATATTTCTCCAATAGGTGTTTGTAGGCTTCATCATCACCTAAATCCCTTCCTTCAAAATGCAGTGCATATTGCAAATCCGCAGCAAATTCCACCTGGCGTTCGGGATAGTATTCTTTAAAAATGCAGAGGGCTATAGCAGGTTTTTCGGAGTTCATTTCCCAATCGCTCAACTGCGGGTTTTTGATATGCCACAGGTAATCATCACCAAATTTTATCCCGGTAAGTTCCTCTACATTTTTATAAGCCCCCTCAATATAGTGCGCCATTTTTTTAATGGGCTGTACTGCTTCATCAATCAGCATCCCGCCGCTAAGTACCTCTGTATCCAGCTGTGTGGCAAAATGGCCTGCTATTTTTTTTATTACCGGACTAAACCCGTAGCACCAGCCGCAGTAAGCATCGTAGCAGTATATCAATGAATGTTTCATTGTGTTGATGTTCTTAAATTATTCGTTTAGAAATAAGACCGTAGCATAATTTATGGCGCAGCTAAGGTTAGTGGGTTTGAAAGTTTGGTTAGGCTACTACACTGTAAATAAGTAATAATAAAAGCATTTATTTATTTCAGTATTGTTTCAAATACTGCATTATTTACTTTTACCGGGTACTTCTTTTTTAAAAGCGCTACCCACTTTTCTTCTAAAAAATTCTGATAGTCATTGATCACTAATCCTCTTGCTTCTTCAAAATTTCTTTGAAGGTTAGCAGGATATAATTTTAATATTTGTACAAAGCTGGCGGTATTGTCGCCACTGTTAACAACTGGGGTTGAAATCAATCTTTCATTCACCTGGGCACCAGCCGGCAATTGCAGTTGCGACAGTTCGTACCTCCCCGAATCTGATTGAATGGTTGCATTGCTTTCTTCTGCAATTTGTTTCCAGTTTTTACCATTTTTTAAGGCTTGTGCGGCCTCATCAGCGGCCTTACTATTGCTGCAATTAAATAAATAAACAGCGGCGCTTTCTGCCCATTGATATCTTGCCTTGTTACTTTGGTAATACTTTTTTAATCCGGCAGAATCATTAGATGCTTTGGTCCATACATTGCGTTCCATAATTTCAAATAACATATTGCCTTCTTTAAATTCCTGAAGCTGGTATTTAAATTCTTCATTGAATTCTTCCAGGTGCTTGCGGTAATATTCTATGGTAGTTGTATTGATATATTTATCCAGCAACTCAATGTTATTTTCTCCTTTATATACATCTGGGTTTAGTTTGTAATCTTTTACAAAATTCAGCCAGTCCTTACCGGTTACCGGTTGTTTTGTAAAGGAAAAAATAATTGATTTATTAATGGGATGATTACCCACAACGCCGGTAGCTGTTACACTGTCGGCATACCTGAATAAAAGTGCATCTTTAACTGCGGCATTTCTCTTATACCCGGTTTTAGCAAGTAAGGTTTTGGTGAAACTGGCTTTTGATTCATTGATTCTGGAATCCTTTAAAATCAGTTGTTTTAAATTGGCGGTAAAATTCTCAACCGATTTATCGGCAGGGGTGGGTGTCAGTTGTAATCGCTTTACAATATGGTAGCCATACCCGGTAAAAATCGGTTTGCTGATATCTCCATTTTTCTGTAGGGAAAAAACAGCAGTTTCAAAGGGCAGCTCAAATTTTCCGGTACCAAATTCTGCCATTTCACCCCCATTTAAATACGTGAGCCTGTCCTCACTAAACTCTTTGGCTGTTGCTGCAAAGTCGGCACCAGCCTGCACCAGGCTATACACAGAGTCTGCACGTCTTTCAATAATTTTTAACTCTTCCTGCGATACATCCGGTGGGATGGCAAACAATATCTGTGCAATTTTCCATTTACCTGCAGATGGTCTTTCATCCGCATTTTTAAACACATGCAAGGCACTTTTAGTGCGGTAAACCAGGCTGATATCGCCGGGCTTTAGTTCGTAAATCAACGTCTCTATTTCGTAAGGCAGCGTCAATACGGTAACATAGCCAACATCGGTACCTTTTACGGGCATTATTTCGCTGCTTACTTCGGATACAATTTCATCATAATTACTTTTTCCTTTTAATAAAACTGCTCGTACTTCTTCAATTGCTTTATGAGCTTTTACCGTATCTGCTGCCGCCATTTTATTGTTGATGGCTACAGAAAAATGTAACAAGTGAATGTCTTTTTGGCTCCTTTGTATGGCTTCATCCAATAAAGCTTCAATGGCTTTGTCATCCTGCAGGTAAGCTTCTTCTACCTGGCTGCGAAAGTTTTGCAAATCGTATTTCATCTGCTCCAGGGTGTCGAGCTTAAATTCTTTAGCAGCTTGTACTTTTAGTTTAAACTTTGTATATAATTCGAGGTATTCCCTCAAGGCCTTTTCTTTATCGGCAACCGGTGTTTTGTTTTTGTTGTAAGCCTTTAAAAATTCTGTTTTACTTACCTGGCTGCTGCCATAGGTAAACAGGGTTTGGCCAAAGGTTTGTGTAGCGGCAGTAACAACTACCAGCAGCAAAAAAAAATGTTTTATCACGGTTTTGTGGGTTAGTTTATTTTGAAGATTTCCATTTTACCTGCAACAATTCATCCAATTGTTGCCAGGTAAGTTTTTTGCCAATTATGTTTTTATCCTTGTCTAATAAAAACAAAGTTGGTGTCATAGTAACGTCGTATAACTGCCGGTAGCTTGCTTTTTGTGCTGCGTTGTCGGCCGCTTCCATTTCTTTGGTTTGATACACATGTGTCCATTCGCCCAGGTGGTGCTCCTCTATAAATTTTGTCCAGTCTGGCTTAAGATTTTCTTTTGTATCGCCGGATAACACGCCGTACATTTTTACGCCATGCGCTTTCCAGCTGGCCTTGTAAATGGAATCAAGACGGGGCACTTCTTCTTTACAATGCCCGCAATGAGGATCCCAAAAACATACGATGGTATAATCAGCTTTTAAATTATACAGTGATGCCGCTTTGTTACTTGTATCAATCATTTCCAGGTCGGCAGCCTTGGCGCCAATTAAATTCGCCATCAGCATGTATGCCCTGCGACTAATCGTTTCCTGTTGTTTTTCATTAAGCCAACTGGTTAGTCCTTTGCTATGGTATTTATTAAAAAGGTGAACAAATACTGCATCTTGTCCCATGTATTTTGGATTGATGTATTCGTCTGTAAGCCAGTTGAGCATAAACTTATATATCTCCGGGCAACTTCTTGCCAGCAATAACTGGTAATCTGCATCTCTAATAATGCTATCTGATTGCTGTACTATAATCTCCCGGTAATATTTTTCGTACTTAGGTAAAAAGAATGGCGAACGAATAATGCGTTCGTCCATAAAAGTTACACCATCCCAATAATGTTTTTTGTAGTGGTAATAATTTTCCAACGAGTCGCTGTGCGTTTTTGGAGCGGCATGCAACAGCGGTGGTTCCTTCATTGCATTTAAGGTGGCCGCCATCATTGATTGTGGTTGGTTCCGGATGATATTTTCCCGGTAATCGTTTAGCTCTTTATTCAGTTTAATGTAGTTGGCTTCATGTAAGGCAGAGTCTTCTTTTGTACGGGATTGGGTGTAAGCAGCCCTTTCCTGTTCCCATGCCTTGCCTCTTTCGGCCATAAACTTTTGATAATCCTGAAAAAGGATATTTTCTTTACTACCGGTTATCACCGTTTTATTCAACAGGTCGGTACTGTCAATTTTAATATTGATGACTTGTTCTTTATCAATAAAAAAATCAACATATTTTGCCTTGCCGGGCAGAAATACCGAATAGATGCCGCCCGGTAACTTTCTTTTGCCTTCAAAAATGGCAATGCCTTTATTACTGACAGTAGCAGAATCTTCTACATTGAAATTTTTGCCGTAATGATAGGTAAGGTAAGCGATGCCATTGGTAAAGCCGGGGGCTTGCAAGGTTACTTTAAAATTTTGTGCATGGGCAAATAACACAGTCACAATTAACAGTAAGGGTAAATATAGTCGCTTCATATTGAATTAATAAGGTTACAAAAATATCTAAAACGAATGGTTTAGCATCATATTATAATAACTGCAAACAGAAAATTACAAATCGTTAACATAACAGACTATCTTATTTTTGCCAACGTGAAAAGAAAAAAATATTTATTAGAAAAGGTATTGGTTACAGGCTACGCAGCCGAAGGTAAATCGTTGGCTAAAATAGATGGGAAGGTGATATTTATAGCAGGTGCTGTGCCCGGCGATGTGGTGGATGTATTTGTAAGTACCAATAAAAAAGATTGGGGCGAAGGTACTGCCACGCATTTTTATGAATTGTCCGCTGAGCGGGAGCAACCGTTTTGCCAGCATTTTGGTACCTGCGGTGGATGCAAATGGCAAATGCTGCCTTATTTAAAACAACTGGAGTATAAGCAGCAGGAAGTAGCGCAAAATTTCCGTCGCATTGGCAAAATTGATTTGCCCAATATGTTACCCATCGTGGGCGGCGATGCTACAAAGTATTATAGAAATAAGCTGGAATTCACCTTTAGTAATAAACGGTATTTAAGCAAGGAAGAGATAAAAAGCCTCCCCAACCCCTCCAAAGGAGGGGCTTTGGTCCCTGAGGGTGGAAGCCTTTTTCAAAATATTGAGCAGTCAACTCACGCTACTCAGCAGACACCGATAATTTCTCAGAGTCTTCCAGTTCCCCCTTTGGGGGGCAGGGGGGCTTTCCCTTTAGAGCAAAGCGGCGCCTTAGGTTTCCACGTTCCCCGCATTTTTGATAAGATTATAGAAATACAGGAATGTTTTTTAATGGATGATGTTAACAACGAAATCCGAAACAACATTCGGGATTTTGCCGAGGAAAATAATTATAGTTTTTACGACATTAAACAACATACCGGCTGGCTCCGCAATATCATGATCCGTTATTGCAGTACCGGTGAGCTGATGGTAAATATTGTGCTGGGTTTTGATGATGAAAAGGAAAGAAACAGGCTGCTGGATTTTGTGCTAACTAAAGTGCCTTCTATTACCACCCTGCTGTACACCATCAATCCAAAATGGAACGATACCATTTACGACCTTACGCCGCAGGTTTATTCCGGCAAAGGATTTGTAGTGGAGCAGCTGGAAGATTTTCAATTTAAGATAGGCCCTAAATCTTTTTTTCAAACCAATACCAAACAGGCAGAAAAACTTTATCGTATTACCCGGGATTTTGCTGGCCTTACGGGTACTGAAATTGTGTACGACCTGTATTGCGGCACCGGAAGCATCGGCATATTTTTAAGTAAGCTGGCTAAAAAAATTATTGGGGTTGAGGTAATTGCCGAAGCCATTGAAGATGCCAAACAAAATGCAGCCCTCAACAATATTGCCCATGCTGAGTTTTTTGCAGGCGATGTAATTAAAATTTGTGATGATAAATTTTTTGCCCAACACGGTAAACCGGATGTGGTAATCACCGATCCGCCAAGGCCCGGTATGCATGAAAAACTGGTAATAAAACTACTCGAAATGGCTGCACCTAAAATTGTGTACGTTAGCTGCAACACTGCCACACAGGCAAGAGACCTTGCTTTGTTAAGTGAAAAATATGCGGTAGAGAAAATTCAGCCGGTGGATATGTTTCCGCATACACACCATATTGAGTGTGTGGTGCTCTTAAGGTTGAAAGGGCGGGCCTGATTTAATCAATCAACCGTTTTTGATAAAATATATTCAATTCCTGAATATCGTGTAACTAACAAACAAATTTGTGTTACCGGGTATGCGCTAAAGAGAATATTTTTACAATAAATTTGTTGTATGGCAATTACTCCCCAATCAATAAAGGATGCTCTTACAGCGCCTTATCATTTAACCGATGCCCAAATTGCTTACTACCAGCAAAATCGTTTTATCAAATTAAAAGAAGTATTCAGCAAAGAAGTAATTGATTTCTTCAATCCTGCTATTTCAAAACTGGTAGCTGCCAGGAGTACAGTAACTACTGCAGTTGATGAAAGAGATACCTATGGTAAGGCTTTTCTTCAAATATTTAATTTATGGACAGAAGATGAACTGGTAAAGGAATTTATTTTTAGTAAACGGATGGCAAAAATTGCTGCCGACCTTATGCATACAACCGGCGTGCGTATGTACCACGACCAGGCATTGTTTAAAGAAGGCGGTGGCGGTATTACCCCCTGGCATGCCGACCAGTATTACTGGCCTTTGGCAACTGATAAAACGATTACTGCATGGATACCTTTGCAGGCAACGCCGCTTAAAATGGGACCATTGGAATTTAGTGCAGGCAGCCACCAGATAGTGGAGGGTAGGGAATTAGCAATTAGTGATAAAAGTGAAATGATATTGCAACAAAAATTAAAGCTCACTAATTTTAAACATGTAATAGAGCCATTCGATTTAGGTGAAGTAAGCTTTCATTCAGGTTGGGTTTTTCACCGGGCGGGCGCAAATACTACTAACCAAATGCGTAAAGTAATGACGGCAATTTTAATGGATAAAGACATGTTGTTAAAAGATCCGGAGAATAAAAACCAGGTAAATGATTGGAATACATGGTGTCCCGGGGCAACCATCGGATCGGTAATTGATACCGCACTAAACCCGGTTCTTTTTTCAAGGCAGGATGCTAATTCTTCCATATAGCTTACCACATTTATGAATAATGAAAAATCTTTTTCTACTTACCTACCTGTTATTTATCAGCCATTTTCTGCTGTCGCAGACAGTAAAGACTCCTTTTACCAAGCCACCGGAATGGAGCAAATCTGCCATTTGGTACCAGGTTTTTGTAGAGCGGTTTTACAATGGCGATAAAAAAAATGATCCTTCAATAAAAAATATTACGGTGCCAACACAAATGGAGCCGCCGGCAGATTGGCAAATTACACCATGGACAAAAGACTGGTATGGCCAGCAGGCTTGGGAGAAAAAACTCAACAAGCCATTTAATGAAACCGTCCTTTTGAGGCGTTATGGCGGCGACCTGCAAGGTGTACTCAACAAACTGGATTATTTGCAGCAGCTCGGTGTAAATGCGCTGTTCATCAATCCACTCAACGATGCCCCTTCTTTACATAAATACGATGGCAGAAATTATCACCACATTGATGTAAACTTTGGCCCCGATCCTGTTGGCGATAATAAAATAATTGCAGGCGAAAATCCTGCCGATCCGGCCACCTGGCAATGGACAGCAGCCGATAAATTATTTCTACAACTGGTGCAGGAAGTTCACAAACGAAACATGAAAATCATCATGGATTATTCATGGAATCATACAGGTATTATGTTTTGGGCCTGGCAGGATATTATAAAAACTCAGCAGAAAAGTTTGTACAAAGATTGGTATAATATCACTTCATTTGACGACCCGGCTACGCCGCAAAATGAATTTGCTTACAAAGGATGGGCGGGCAATCAATCGTTGCCTGAACTAAAGAAAGTTAATATTACAACCAACCGCAAAACGGGCAATCCATACGAAGGCGATATTAACGACGGTGCTAAACAACAGCAGTTTGCAGTAACCAAAAGATGGCTGGCACCGGGCGGCAATGTTAGCAAAGGCATAGATGGCTTTCGCCTGGATGTTGCGGATGAAATAGGACTTGGCTTTTGGAGAGACTTTAGAAAGCATGTACGAAACATCAACCCCGATGCTTATTTGCTGGGTGAAATTTGGTGGCAGCAATGGCCTGATAAAATGATGGATCCGGCACCCTACACACAGGGAGATATTTTTGATGCAGTGATGTTTTACCAGGCTTACCAACCAGCCCGGTATTTCTTTGCTAAAACAGATTATTCCATCGATGCAAAAGCTTTGGGAGATAGTTTGCAGTTTCAATGGAACCGGTTGCTGCCGGATAACCGGTATGCTATGATGAATGTATCGTCTACGCATGATGCACCAAGGTTATTAAGTGATTTTTACAATCCCAATAAATATAAATTTAAAGCCACACCCAACGACGATAGTCAATACAAAACAGGTAAGCCCGATGATGAAACCTACCAAAGAGTGAGACTTTACCTGGTACATTTATTCACGAACATTGGGGCACCGCAAATTTTTAATGGCGAAGAAATGGGAATGTGGGGTGCCGATGATCCGCATTGCAGAAAACCCCTGATGTGGCCGGCGTTTAAATTTGAAAGTGAAACCCGAAACAACTATCAGCCAGGTGAAAAAAGATATGATAAACTTGCATTTAATCAACAGCAGTTTAACTGGTACAAAAAGCTGATCGCTATTAGAAAAAGCAACCCGGTTTTATCAAACGGAAAGCTGGATTTTATCATTAC
>JANYCA010000057.1 GCA_025360525.1 Chitinophagaceae bacterium
TATCAACCAATTTTAATAACTGGCTTAAAATCGGCTGACCGACTAATTTTATCTCTGTATTTTTGCTCATGTTGTTTTTAGGTGTTGCAACCACAAAATACAACTTGAGTAGGTGGTTTAGGCTACCTACTCCTTTTTAGACAATTTTTATCAATACATTTTGTCGGTTAGTAGTGTTAAAATATGTATATCTGATACTTTTTACAGACTATAAAATATTTCATAAACAATGCTTTTGTTCACTTACTCACCACGAAATGCAGGTGATCCGGAGTTCTGAGATTTGCTGATGAAAAAATACTGTGCTCAAATACCTTTTGGCATTTTGTAGGTATGCACGACTATTTGCAGGAAAGTAATTTTATGAAGCTGATTTTGTTGAAGGGGATACTTGGCTTTAATGCCCTGTTTTTATTGTGGTTGCCGGCTAACTAATATTCCTACGTTGTTTTTCCACCCGTTAATTCTCTAAACACTTCTTCCAAACTATGTTCTATACTCTGCAGCGAAACAATATTGAGATTTTTATCAATGGATAATTGAAGTAATTGTTTTTTTACAATTTCTGCATTGGTACACCGGATGTTAAAAGATCCGGGTGCAGTTTTTTTAATATCAGTAACAGTTTGCAGGCTGCTTAGGAAATCTATAGAAACCGCTTCTTTAAATTGAACTGCTATGGTTTGTATCGCTGGGCTGGCTTTTTGTAAATTACTCAGCAGGTCGTCAGCCACAATATTTCCCCTGTTGATAATGATTACCCTGTCGCAGATAGCTTCTACCTCCTGCAAAATATGGGAGGAGAAAAGAACGGTTTTGTCTTTTCCCAGCCTTTTTATCACTTCTCTTATTTCAATTATCTGGTTGGGATCGAGTCCGGTGGTAGGCTCATCTAATATTAATACTTCAGGATCGTGAATTAAAGCAGCAGCAAGCCCCACCCGTTGCTTATAGCCTTTACTTAATTGCCCAATTTTTTTGTTGGCTTCCAATTGCAAACCAACAGTTTCAATTACCGCTTCCACTTTTGAGGACAATTTTTTTACCTGCTGTATGCCGCCAGTAAAATCCAGGTATTCCCTTACATACATATCGGAGTACAAAGGATTTAGCTCCGGCAGGTATCCAATCTTTTTTTTGGTGGACAAGCTGTTTAAACTCACTGTTTGGCCACAAACGGTAATTGTTCCGTTGTCTGCCTGAAGGTAGCCGGTAATCATTTTCATGGTGGTGCTCTTTCCTGCGCCATTGGGCCCAAGGAAGCCCACAATTTCTCCCCGGTCAACATTAAACGAAATATTATTAACTGCCTTTTGGGTTCCGTAAATTTTAGTAAGATTGGAAACAGTAATAGACATAATAAACTTTTATAGCGGCCTTGATATTAATCTCTTTTCAATTTTTATTTGCTTCTTTGAAGTATCCATGGGGATGCAATATTCAAAAACGCCGATGTTTTACATCGACGTTTTGTTATTCATCTATTACTTTGTATCATCTCCACCTTCGGGTCGTTGTTGCTGACCACCCCTGTTTTGCGGAGGCCTTTGTGGTGGCCTGTTTTGGGGCCGGTTACCTCGTTGCTGGTTAGGGTTATTTTGATTGTTTTGTTGCGGGCCTGCATTGCCTTGGCCTCTCTGCGGCGGCTGATTATTGTTACCCCGATTTTGTGGAGGTTGATTAGTATTGCCCCTGTTTTGTGGTGGTCTTTGTTGTTGCCTGTTGGAATTATTGCCTTGTTGACCCCATTGATCATTGATTTGCTGCTGTCCTCTTTGCTCGTTTGTGTTCCCACGGGGCGAATTTCCCCGGTTGTCGTTACCAGCTTGTCGGTTACCTTGCTGCTGCCCACGCTCATTATCCCGTCTTTTTCTGCTGGTTTTTTCCAGGCTTTGTAAACTTATCTGGCCAACCACATCAGCATAGGTAGGCTCAATGTCAACTGGCTTTTTACTTTGCACTTCAACCGGTTCAAGTTCATCTGGCTTAATACCCTGTTGGTTGAGTGATTTTATTTTTTTTACCCTTTCGAGTGTTAAGGGATATTGTTTGTTGCTGTCTGGCAGGGTGTACCACATTAGGTTACGGAAAATATCTTTTTTTACAAGATAGGCACGGCCCCTGGCTATTTCAATAGAATCACAATTATCAGGAAATTGTTGCAAGGCATCGAGGTAAGTATCCAACTCGTAGTTAAGGCAACATTTTAACCTACCGCACTGGCCACTTAATTTTGTTTGGTTGATACTCAAGTTCTGGTAACGGGCTGCATTGGTATTAACACTTTTAAAATCGGTGAGCCAGGTACTGCAGCAAAGTTCCCTGCCACAGCTGCCGATGCCACCTACTTTGCCTGCTTCCTGCCGGGCACCTATCTGCTTCATTTCTACTTTTACCTTAAATTCTCCGGCGAATATTTTTATCAGTTCCCTAAAATCTACCCGATCGTCGGCAATATAAAAGAAAGTTGCTTTGCGGCCATCAGCCTGAATTTCAACTTCGGCCACTTTCATTTCCAGGTTTAATTGCCTGGCAATGGCACGGCTGCGAATCATTACATCTTTCTCCCTTGCCTTTGTTTCCTTGAGTTTTACCAGGTCGTTTTCGTTAGCCCTGCGCAACACTTTTTTAATATCCGGACTTTCTTCTTTAATGTTATTTTTTTTCAGTTGGAGGCGCACCAGTTCTCCCGTCATGTTTACATTACCTACATCAAAACCACTCACGCCTTCCAGCGCAATCATATCACCTTTTTCGAAAAAATGTGTAGTAGTATTTTTAAAATAGTCTTTTCTGCTGCCGTTATTAAAACTTACTTCTATAATTCTGCAACCGCTTTCAGGATCGCTGAAGGGCAGATTGGCCAGCCAATCGTGTACATTCATCCTGTTGCAACTGCCGCTTGCGCAACTGCCATGACTTTTACATCCGCCTGGTGTGCTACTTGTTCCACAACTTCCACATGCCATATAAATAATTGATAATTGGTTAATTGATAATTGATAATTACCGGCTAAATTGAGATTGGTGGTGTTTTTATGGACTTGCTTTTTTGCGATAGTACTTAGTTAGCTTTTAGGCTTTCGCCTGATTGTACTAATATTTCAACCCAACTGTGGAGTAAGCCTGTTTTTATCAAAAAAACAGCAGACGAATATATTATAGCAGATTATTTATTGAGTAATTAGTACTAAAAAAGCTCAATAAAGTGATTCTGTACAAGTGAGTGACACAACGATGTTGATTATAGCTGATAAAGCCCGTTACAAAAAATACAATTAAAAATAACTTCCCTTCCTTTCAATCAATTTCCTCAGTTAATCAAAATTAATGAATTGTTGCTAATAATGTGGTAGAGTTTAATAGAGAGGGCATGAAAGAGCATTTTGCCGTTGGCATTGCGTTCAATGTAATAGCTGGCTTTGTCCAATTCGTTGATGATGGCTTCCTGTTGGTGAACGCTGCAAAGTTTATTGAGCCTGCTGGCAAAATCGAGTTCGCTGGTTCTTTCCTGGTTGGCTGTTTCGCCAGAATCGGCAATAATATCCTGCCTAATGGCCAGCTCCAGTAAATGATTGAAATATTGTAAAAACTGTTTTTGTTTTTCCCGGCCTTGTTTGCTCATGTCCTCGATCCATTTTATTTGTGCTGGCAGATTTCTTTTTACAATGATGTTGAGCCATTCTCTCAGCAACGCCAGCCAATCGTCATCGGCATGCTGCAACAGGTTTAGAGCTTCCCGGTAGTTTCCGCCGCAAATAGCGGCGATTTGCATAGCTTTTTCTATTTTAACGCCCGCCCTTAGTTCCAGCGCTACTTCTATAGCTGTTGGTGATAATGCCGGTATTTTTACCAGCTGGGTTCTTGATAATATGGTGGGTAATATCATCGTTTCGTTTTCGGCTACCAACATAAAGAGCGTATCAACGGGTGGTTCTTCAATTAGTTTTAGCAAGCGGTTACCGTTTTTGCCTAAGTATTCGGGCATCCAGATAAGCAGTATCTTAAAACCACTCTCAAAACTTTTTAAGCTGATTTTGCGGTTAATGTCGTTACATTCTTCGGCAGTGATATTGCCCTGTTTGTTTTCTGCTCCAATAAACTGCAACCAGTCAAAGACATTGCCATAGGGATGGATGGAAACAAATTCCCGCCATTCTTTTATATAATCGCTACTAAGCGGTGTATTTCCTGGCTTTTTTGGAATAACCGGGAAGGTAAAATGTATATCGGGGTGAATAAGTTGATTGGCTTTAAGACAGCTGGGGCAGTTGCCGCAACTGTCAGGTTGGTGTGGTTTATTTTTGTCGGGTACTATTGGAACTGCAGGCGGTTCATCAAAGAGCGCCATTGCAGATATTGTTGTAGGAGCAGCTGATTCAACTGCTTTCTTTATTTTAAATGGGGAATTTTTTTCACATACAATGTATTGTGCAAATGCCATGGCAAGGGAAAGGCTACCGTTGCCCTCCTTACCTAAAAATAACAAGGCATGACTAAGCCTGTTGTGCTCCGCCATTTGGGCCAGCTGTGTTTTTATGGCTTGTTGACCAATTACATTTTCGAACTGCATTAACGCAAAGTAAATTAAAAAAGTAAGTTGAAAAAAAATGTATGCAACCCTCTAAATGTTCAGCTAAATTCAGTTGCTTTTTTTGTGAAAATATTGTTGTAGAAAAAGGAGAAATTGATTTGCCCAAATGAAAAATGGCCAAAAATGAAATGTATTATTTCTTAATTGGCCATTAAAAATGACACTGGATTTAAACGGTTGTATCGGGTAAAAACTTGCTGAAATATATTACTGGTAGGCGGTTTGTTGTTGCCCAAAAAATAGTTAAACAATATTATTATCAAAATAAGAGGGCAAAACAAGGCGCTCTTCCGGCACATAAATCTGATCAATAGTGGTGGTGCCGGGATATTGAAATCCAACCTCATATTTATCGCTGTTCTCCTGGTATTGAATTACCACGGCATTGCCCGCAGGCTTAAAAAAAGTATCGAGCAGTGTAACTGTTTGTCCTGAATGATATTTCATATTTGCGGCTTATTTTGTATTACAATTTAGTTTTTTCATAAACAAATTTCATTTAATATTATACACATGCTGTTTTCGTTTTGTGGATAATAACTTTGATATGACGGCAATAAAAATGCCATTTTTTACTTGTATCACTTTATTACAGAAATCAACTCAGTCGATAGAGTTTATTGCCAAATAATAACCAAAGCAGCAGGTCTTAATGATTTTAGAAAACAAGCCCTATTTTTTTGGATACAGGGCTGCGATAAATTTTTTATCTTCAAGTGAAAGGGTTCTGTTCCAGCCAATATTGTATTTGCCAATTGTGAGCTCGTCTGGCACCGGATACATCATAATTGAGTTTTTATCGAGTTTGCCTGCACGGATAATATCTTTATCATACTTGTCAAATACCTGGTCATCTACTTCCTCTTTGCTCCAGCCATCTTTTTCTGCATAGTAAGCATACACTTTTGGCTTATTCCAAGGTATACCGTTGTCGGGCCTTTCGTGCTCATGTATGCAGCCGAGGCTATGGCCAAATTCGTGCAATACTACCCGGCTGTATTCTTCATCATCGAGGGTGGGGGTAAGCCATCCAAAATTCATCGTAGCCTCATTTTTGGGTATTGACAATGTTTGATTACCTACATACGACCAGGAGCCGTCATTCATATCAAATCCAATTCGGATATTGCCTTTTTTTATTCGGGGACTGAAATCCAATTCAATATTGGCATGGTTCATCCAAATTTTTGCATGGCGGATGATACGCTCTTTAACCAGTTTGTTGCCGCCTATAAATGATACGGTAAGTGTGCGGCCATTTTTCCATTCTTTGGATATTTCTGTTGCCATCCTGCTGAGGTTAACAAGGCTGGATGGCTTTTTTATAATATTCTTAAAGGCGTAATCCTCCAGTATACCTCTGTCTGTTTTGCTGGCATTTGGCAATACTTTTTCTTCATTTTCCAAAAAAGCATTTTTTACATTTTTAATAGAGAGATGATGGGAGAACCTGCATTCCCGGCAGTACCGGATGTTTGCTTCTTTCATGTTGTATATTTTTGAAATGATAAATACAGTATCAATCAAATAGAACTAGTGCAAGGCTTTTACAGGAATATTATAAACCGGGAAACGGTTTTTTCAGGTGGTGGAGGTATTTGTTATTTGCTGTTATAAATATAAGGTGCTTTTGTAAAATGTGTTAGGTAATTACGGGTATTTATTTTTAAAATAACCAGTTTAAGCTTTATTATCTGCTGGAAAAATAAAGCAGCATAAAAAATCCGGAGTTTTCTAACTCCGGATGGTACAATTATTTTAAAAGTATCTTATAACTTGCTGGTAAGTTCGTCGCTCAACGGTTTCACGCCACTATCAAATTTTGCAATTATAACACCGTTTTCATCCAACAAAAATTTATTAAAGTTCCATTTAATCTCTGCATCCAAAATACCATTCTGTGTTTTGTTGCACAACCATTTATAAATTGGTGCGGTATCATCTCCTTTTACAGAAATTTTAGCGGCCATTGGAAAACTAACACCGTAATTCTTTTTGCAGAATTCTTTTATTTCTGAATTGGTGCCTGATTCTTGTCCTCCGAAGTTATTTGCGGGGAAACCCACTATAACCAATTTATCCTGATATTTTTTATATAAAGCTTCCAATCCTTCATATTGAGGCGTGTATCCACATGCCGATGCTGTGTTAACAATCAATATTTTTTTTCCTTTAAAAGTTGCAAAATCAATAACGGAACCGTCCAATGCCTCTACTTTAAAATCATAGATAGAGCCTTGCGCTGTCGCAACAGTTGCTGCAGTATTTGCTGAATTAGTCATAGCTGTGTTGTTGCTGTTTGCTGCACAGGAAATGAGTGCAATTGTTAAAATTAATAGTTTAAACATGATGTGTTTTTTTTAATAACGCTTTAAGATTGATATTGTTTATTAGAGACATTTTTTGTGCAATTTATATTTATTGTTGCTCATAGCAACCTATATCCGGAATTCCATTACTACGGTTATTACCATCCAGGTCTTTTAAAAATGAAACAGGTAAACCTTTATTGATACCTGGGGCAGAAGCGCTGCTGGTATGGAAATCGAAGATCTTCTTTGATACATCTATACTGTCAAACAGGGGTTGCACATTTTGTATGGAGGTAGTAAAACTGCTGTTGGCAGGGACTGATTCCGCCCTGTAAAGGCAATTGTTAAACTTCACAGAAAAAGGATCAATGCCTTGTTTGTTCACAATTATTTCATCTTTTACCTGGCCTTCTTCTCCCCATAAAATACAATTGGTGAAGTTTGCGTTTATTTCATTGGTGACTGTATTGCTATTTTGTAAAAGAAAATTATTAATGCTTACCACCGGTTTTTTGTGACTGAGATAAGTTGAATAAGCTGCAACTGTGCAATTGGTAAAGCTATATTTTCCGCCCAGCAAAATATTGATGTTGCTGCCGCAATTAGAGATCAAACTATTATCTGCCTCTAGGGTGCTACTGATGCACAAAATACCTGCATCATAAGCATTGTCAATGATACATTGCTGCAATTTAATTTTAGGATTGGCATTGTCAGCAGGGCTTTCTGCAACAATTGCCTGATAAGCATTTTTTACAACGGTGTATGTCAAAAAATTATTCTTACTGCTTCCCCTGAAATAAATACCGGGCCAGCTTGCTGGAAAATCTTTGTAATCTTCATCTAGCCTGTCTCCGGTAAAAACTACCGGTTTTTCTTTGGTACCATTTGCAATTAAAGTGCCATCAATAAAAATAGGGGAGTCGGCATGGGCATATATTCTGCAACCAGCCTCCAGGGTAAGTGTTGCATTGGTATCTACCCTAAATCCGCCTAATAACACATAGGGCTTATTACTGTTAAATACAACATTACCGGTAATGGTACGTCCCCGCAGGAAATTGGCATTTTGTCCATAAGCCTGTAACCCTACTTTTTTTATATTGCCATTGTAATTGATGGCAACAGTGTCCTGAACTATAAATGGCAGATCGGCAAGGTTTGGATTGATGCGGACTGTTACAAAAATATATATGCTGTCGTTGGCCGCAATTTCAATATTGCTGGCTGCGGCACCTGCTATTCCATTAATGTTAATAGTAAAGGCAGATGAAGATCCACCCTGCAATTGCACGTTGCTTAATAATAGTTTTTGGCTATTGGTATTTATAAGTTTAAAAGATTGTGTGATAGAACCGATGCTGGTAAATACAGTATCGAAAGTAAGACTGTCTGCACTGGCGCTGAGGCCTGCATTGCTGCTGGTAATAAAAGAATCTTTTTGGCATGCTGAAAAAAAGAGGCATCCTGCTACAGCCAACAGGCTGTAAATAAGGCAACGCTTAAATGCAGAAACGGGAAATGAAAACATATTCAAATGTACTTGTATTTTTTTATTTAGCTGATGAAGGGCGGGTTATTTGGAGGCAAAGGTGAGTGTGGCGATACATAATTGAACGCCTTCTATTTTTAATAAAGTGTGGCCACTTGCCTCAAGGGTTGCGCCTGTTGTAACTACATCATCTACCAGTAATAATTTTTTCCCTTTTACCAGGTGTTCATTTTTTACCACAAAACTGTCAGCAACATTTTCCCATCTTTCTGTCCGGTGTTTTTTGGTTTGGGTTTCGGTAAATCGCTGCCGGTTAAGGATATCATTTAATACCGGCACCTGCATTACAGTGGACATACCGTTGCAAATAACTTCTGCCTGGTTGTAGCCTCTTTTTTTCTGTTTTTCAGGATAAAGTGGCAATGGAATAAGGCCATCAATATTGTTAAAACGATTGCTATCCTTTATTGATTTACCCATCAGTTCCCCCAGGTAAACACCTATTGCCTGGTTACTTTTGTATTTAAGTTGATGCACCAGGTGCTGGATTAGTGATTCTTTTGCAAAATAAAACTCACTGCAGGCAGCAGCTAAAGGGATTCTTCCCCAGAATATTTTTTCTATGGGGTTGCCGGCATGTTCTGCAAAATTAGTATGGGGTAAATTGATGATGCACCGGGCGCAGAGTAAGCTATCATCTCCTAAAATATCTGAGCCGCAACCATTGCACAAGTGTGGGTAAAAAATATGGGTAACATCTGCCAGTATATTTTTTAAAATCTGCATCAATAAATATACAATATAATGCCAGTGAGATCAAAGCCATATTTGTTTAAAACAAATACTGGTATAATTCTTCCACTTTTGCCAATGCCACTATTTCGATATTCATTTTTACTTTGGCAATAGACTTGGCATTGTATTTACTCAGTATAATTTTTTCGAAGCCTAATTTTTCAGCTTCAGCAATGCGTTGTTCAATCCGGTTGACAGCCCTTATTTCACCGCTTAATCCCACTTCTCCTGCAAAGCAATAATGCTGGTTGATGGGTATATCTTCGTAGCTGCTGAGCAATGCACTTACAATTGCCAGATCTATGGATGGATCTTCAATTCTTACACCACCTGCTATATTTACAAAAACGTCTTTTGTTCCAAAATGAAAGCCGCCTCTTTTTTCTAAAACCGCTAATAATAATTGCAACCGCTTAGCATCAAACCCGGTGGATGTCCTTTGTGGCGTGCCGTACACACTTTGTGTTACAAGGGCTTGTCCTTCTATCAACAAAGGTCTTACACCTTCCATGGTTGCTGCAATGGCAACACCACTTAGTTGCTCTTCTTTTTGTGTAATTAAAATTTCAGAAGGATTGCTTACCGGCCGCATACCATTGCTCGTCATTTCGTAAATACCTAATTCTGAAGTGGAACCAAAACGGTTTTTAAGTGTACGTAAAATACGATAGGCATAATGCCGGTCGCCTTCAAATTGCAGCACGGTATCTACCATGTGTTCCAAAATTTTGGGGCCTGCTATAGTGCCATCTTTGGTAATGTGACCGATTAAAAAAACAGGCGTATTGGTTTCTTTGGCAAACCGCTGTAACTCTGCAGCACATTCTCTTATCTGGCTTACACTGCCTGCACCGCTCTCTACATAAGGCGATTGCAATGTTTGGATTGAATCCACAATCACCAGCTGCGGCTTTAGCTTTTTTATTTCCTGAAAAATAGTTTGTGTATTGGTTTGAGTGAGCAAATAAAAATTTTCGTTTTTTGCACCAATCCTGTCTGCCCTCATTTTAATTTGTTGCTCACTTTCTTCGCCACTTATATATAATGTAACAACCTCCTGTAATTGTAAACCAATTTGTAAAAACAAGGTTGATTTCCCAATGCCTGGTTCACCGGCAACCAATACAATGCTTCCCAAAACAATGCCTCCGCCTAACACACGATTTACTTCTGCATCGTTGGTAAAAATCCTTTCTTCTTCTGCACTGCTTACATCATTGATGGAAATGATTTTTCTTTTTTCGTTACCATTGTAAACAGCCCATTCATCTTTTTCTTTTTTATCGGTGCCCTTCACTACAATCTCTTCTATAAATGTATTCCAGCTATCGCAGTTTGGGCATTTACCTACCCACTTCGGACTTTCAAATCCACAACTCTGGCAAAAAAATCCTGACTTGGTTTTACCCATAACTTAATTGATGATCTTTAAATGGTGATTTTTGAATGATGTTTAGAAGTAGATTTTCTGATTGAATCCGGAACAAAAAAAGTCTACCGAAAATTTAAAACGAATGCCGCTTACTCCGATTGCAAAGTACGGACGAAGCAATTGTATGTCTAATAATTCTTTACAGAAAATAAACTTTATCGAGAATACTGGTAGCACACAAGTACAATTTTTATTTGCAGGATAGTTAATGACGGACAATTTTGATCGGAGAAAAATGATGAGTAAGCCTGTTAAAAAGCGGCTGTTTAAAAAGTAAGTTTTCAGGAGAAAATGAAAATCTTTTATGTTCAAAAGTAAAAGGGTCAGCATTGCTGCTAACCCTTTGTACTTACTAACCCATTAAATTCTACGGCTAAATTACAAATTGCCCCCACAAAAAAAAATTAATTTTTTGGATGTTAATAAGTTTTTTATAACGGTAAGGCCTAGCGTTATTAATCATAATTTAGGTATAAATAGCTGAAAATCAAACCAATAAAAATTAATCCCCTAGCTTGCCTGACAGGTTGGCAACTTGAAACGAGTAAAAAAATAAAGAAATTAATTTGGTCTATATAGTAAACTAGTTTACGTTTGTTTAATAGACAGACAAGTGAAACAGTTATTATTTATCCCATTACTTTTCGGCTTCTTCGCTCTAAACGCACAGTTAAAAGTGTCTGGTCGTATAACAGATAATAAAAATAAGCCCGTTGCTGGGGCTAGTATACAGTTAAAAAATACTTATGATGGAACCACCTCCGA
The DNA here is from genome assembly GCA_025360525.1 of Chitinophagaceae bacterium. Taxonomy (GTDB): domain Bacteria; phylum Bacteroidota; class Bacteroidia; order Chitinophagales; family Chitinophagaceae; genus Ferruginibacter. The sequence goes on from JANYCA010000057.1 coordinate 11,391, forward strand.
CTCCCTTGGTTATTACTTATTTATTACCGAAGAGAAAGGCGAGCAAACCATGGAGGTTTCCAGCGGAGGCTACTTTGTAGTTCTGCTAATAGTTGTGTTGGCAAATGCTCCTATTGTTCAAAATTTCACCATAAAAGAGCAAATAACCGAATTAAAGGCAGTTGTAATATCTGCTGGCTCCTTTGAGGCAAGTGATAAAAACAAAGGTGCTGTGTTAAGTTCGATTGATATTGTTACAACGCCCAGTGCCAATGGAGATGTTACGAGTGCCTTTAAATCATTGCCTGGTACACAGCAAGTGGGGGAAAGTGAAGGCCTTTTTGTAAGAGGCGGCACAGCCACCGAAAGCAAAATTTACATGGATGGCAACCTGGTTAACAACTTTTTTTATAGCAGTACTCCCGGCATAGCCACCCGGGGGCGGTTTAACCCCTTTTTGTTTAAGGGAACAGTTTTTAGTACCGGCGGATACTCTGCGTTATATGGGCAGGCGCTGTCTTCTGCATTAATTCTAGAAAGTACCGATTTGCCCGACAGGACCCAGGCAGATCTAAGCGTGTCAATCGTTGGGATTGGCGGAGGCATTCAACATCTTTCAAAAAATAAAAAATCATCGTGGGGAGTTTCTTTCAATCACACCAATCTGTGGCTGGCTTTTAACGTCATCAAACAAAAGCAGGATTTTTTTAAGATTCCCATTTATAACCAGGGGGATGTCAATTTCAGGATAAAAACAAAGAATAACGGCTTTGTAAAATATTATGGATATGTAAGTGCCAACAATACTGCTTTTCGGTCGCCGGATATAGACTCAGCTGCTTTGAAAAATGCGTTTGAATTGAGCAACCTTAATATCTATCAAAACATAAATTGGAAAGACAAAATTGGAAATGGCTGGAAAATAAATACTGGAATTAGTTTTAGTACCAACAAAGACGATTTAGCTAACGAAACACAGGATGCAAATAACAAAAAGGTTATCGTTACTTCTCCGGCGTTTTATGCGTTTAAAAATTTTGATCTTATAAGTAATAGTATGTATGCCCAGGCAAGGTTGGTGCTGGAGAAAAAAATAAGCGGTCTAAGTGCAGTTAGATTTGGTTCTGATTATTTTTATAGCAAAGAGAAATCTACCTATACTTTATATAATGGGGTTAAATTTAGTGAGGAAGTAAAAGACAAGCTGTATGCTGCTTTTGTGGAGTCTGATATTTATCTCACCAATAGTTTAGCTGCTAAAATCGGAGGCAGGCTTGAGCATTCTGCCATTATAAATAAATGGAATATCGCACCAAGGGTTTCATTGGCTTATAAACTGGCCGCTAATACACAGGCATCGTTGGCTTACGGAATTTTTTATCAAAACCCCGAACGGAAATATTTACCCGCTATTGCCTCCCTTGATTATTCAAAGGCATCTCACTACATATTTCAATTTTCTCAGCAAACGAAAGATTATACTTTCCGTACAGAAGTATTTTACAAAAAGTACGATAAGCTTTATAAAACTGCACCAAACAACAATGGCCGGGAAGTTGCAGCCAACAACTTTGGCTATGGATATGCAAAAGGTATTGAGGTATTCTGGAGAAATAAAAAAACCTTTAAGAATGTTGATTATTGGATATCCTATTCTTTCCTGGATACCAAAAGAAATTTCCTGAATTATCCTGCAGCAATTGAGCCGTCTTTTGCAGCAAACCATACTGCCTCATTTGTATTTAAACGTTTTGTGCTTCCATGGAAAACAGGGTTTAACGTAAGTTATAATTTTGCTACCGGCAGGCCTTACTACAACATAGCTTATGATAACGCAAGCGGCAAATACCTGATAAATGACCAGGGAAAAACCATCAATTACAACAGCATGAGTTTTAGTATTAATTACCTGCCCAACCTTGGCAAAAAAGAAGCAAAAACCTTTGCTGTGTGGGTTTTAGGAATAAATAATATATTGAATCAAAACCAGATTTTTACGTACAATTACAACAACGCCGGCACACGAAAAGAGGCGGTAATCCCACCCAGCAGACGATTTGTTTTTATTGGTTGTTTCCTCAGTTTTGGAATAGACAGAACGCAGGACGCAATTAATAATAATCTGTAGCGAGGGATTTCACGCAAAGAAGCTAAAAGGCAAAGAAGCAAAAAAAGAAATATGCATATTTGCAAGAGAAGAGCATAACTGGAAATGAAACATCAATAAATATTCAATTAATACAAACCATCAAAATGAAAAAATTACTAATTACAACAATGGCAATTTTATTTGCCTCGTCCATCATTTTTGCTCAGAGCGAAAAATTTACACAGGCCATGAAAAAGAATCTTGGTGCAATGGATTCAAGTTTTAGAAATCCAGCCGATTTATTAAAATTGGCCAATAGTTTTGAACGCATTGCATCTGCAGAAAAAAATCAATGGCTTCCGTATTATTATGCTGCATTTTGCCAGGTAAACCTTGGCTTTATGGAGCAGGATAAATCCAAAGTAGATGCCATAGCTGATAAAGCTTCATCACTCATTGCAACAGCCGATTCATTGGCGCCCAACAATTCTGAAATTTCCTGTATTAAGAGTATGATTGCCAGCTGTCACATGATGGTAGACCCAATGACCAGGTGGCAGGAATATGGTGCCGAAAGCAGCAGTAACATGGAGGCTTCAATGAGCCAGGACCCTGGTAATCCACGCCCTTATTATTTAAAAGGCCAGGGATTGAAATATACACCGGAGCAATTTGGTGGCGGTTGCGCCACAGCAAAGCCAGCACTCGAAACTGCACTTGAAAAGTATGCAACCTTTAAGCCAGCCACTGAGTTGCATCCTTCCTGGGGTAAAGAAATAGCCCTGCAATTGATTGCAACGTGCAAATAGTTTTTTAAAATAATATCCTGCTAAAAGCGGGACAAAAACGGCAGGCCAATAAATGTTTAACGAACTAGATCCAATATTACACTCACAGCTTCGGTTAGCCGTAATGAGCATCCTGATTGGGGTTAGCGAAGCGGAGTTTACTGCGTTAAAGGAAAAGACAAACGCCACTGCCGGAAACCTAAGTGTGCAGATTAACAAATTAAAAGAGGTGGGTTATATAAATGTAATTAAACTATTTCATAACAATTATCCCCAAACTATTTGTAAGGTTTCTCCACGGGGCGTTGAGGCATTTGAATTGTATGTAAAGGCGTTGCAGGCTTATCTTAACCCGGGTTCCCGATAACATGGGTAACGATTATTTAAAAAGTGATAATAAATTGGAAATAAATGAAGTTTTGTAAGGGAGGTAGGTAACAAAATCATTTAAAATATAGGCCAATAAACGATGATCCTATATTTATCTAAATTACCACTATTTTTTTGAACAAATAACTTCAACATCCGTTTTACCTTAATAATAACCACTTACATGTCTTCAGTAATATCAGTTAGTAATCTCTCTAAAAAATATGGTAATATACAGGCGATAAATGATCTTTCTTTTACGGTAAATAAAGGGGACGTGTATGGCTTTTTAGGTCAGAATGGTGCAGGCAAATCTACTACCATCCGAATGCTACTCACTTTAATAGCACCAACAACAGGTGAGATACATATTTTTGATAAAAAGCTAAGTACACACCGTTCAGAAATTTTGAATAATATTGGCGCCGTTATTGAAAAGCCGGATTTGTACAAATACCTGAATGCTTACGATAACCTGTCCATTTTTGCCCGAATGAGTGGTTTAAAAGTTTCCCGTCAGTTGCTGATGAATCAATTGCAAATGGTAGGATTGGCAGACCGGGCAAAAGATAAAGTAAAAACATTTAGCCAGGGTATGAAACAGCGGCTGGGTATTGCTGTTGCACTCGTTCACAACCCGGAGTTAATTATTTTAGATGAGCCAACCAACGGGCTGGATCCGCAGGGAATTGCAGATATTCGAAACCTGATAATGCGGTTAAGTAAAGAGATGGGAAAAACTGTTTTAATCTCATCTCACTTATTAAGTGAAATAGAAGTAATTGCCAACCGGATGATCATCATTCATAAGGGGCGAAAAATAATAGAAGGCAACGTTGCCGAATTATTGGATCCTTCGCATACGGTCATTGATATAGATGCGGTTGATAATGAGGGTGCAAAAGCAGCACTTGGCACTTCTCGCTGGGCAACTTATCTGCAGCCCGGTAAATCCCTGCAATTAATGATGAACAAAGAGTTAGTACCTCAATTAATAAGCGAATTGGTTGCAATGAATATTCAGTTGCTTTCTGTAAACTCCAGTCATTCTTTAGAAAAATATTTTTTATCTCTTACAACCAACAGCGCCCATGTGGAACCTTTTACAAATTGAGTTATTTAAAATTTCCAAACGGCCACGCACTTACATTGCCTTTGCAGCCATTTTTGCAATTGTAGCCATATTTCAGTTTGCATTTAAGGCAGATGGCCAAAGCTATATGGATCTTGTATTGCAAAGTGTAAAGGATAGTTTTGAATTGGATAAATCAAAAGCTATCAATGGCTATTTTATGTGTTATATTATTTTAAATACCCTGTTGATACAAGTGCCGATATTAGTGGCATTGATAGCCGCAGATTCTATTTCCGGTGAAGCCAATATGGGCACGTTGCGGTTGTTAATTTCAAAGCCCATCAGTCGTACACAATTGATACTGGTAAAGTTTGCCGCCGCTACCATCTTCACAATATTTTTATTGCTATGGATGGCCATCACCGCCTTGTTTATGAGTCTACTGGTATTTGGTGCAGATGACATGCTTATTTTCCGGGTAAAAGGAGAAGAATCACAAATAATGCAAATAACCAAAGATGATATTATGTGGCGCTATTTTGCTGCATTTGGTTATGCAACAGTGGCATTAACAGTAATTGCAGCTTTGTCTCTATTCCTTTCAATCTTTGCCGAAAATTCAATAGGGCCAATTATTGCTACTGTATGTATCGTTATTGTTTGTACCATCATATCAAATATTAGCGTACCGATCATTGATAAAAACGTAAAGCCTTTTCTTTTCACCTCTTACCTCGTTGGCTGGAAAGGCTTTTTTTATATTGCTACCAATGCAGAGGGGGTACCCATAAAAGGAAGCCTGGAAAACTGGCCAGCTATCCGGAAAAGCCTGTTCATTTTAATTGGCCACATATTGGTAATTGTATGGGCTTCTATTGCAGTTTTTAATCGGAAAGATATTTTATCTTAAAAATTTTAAAGCAGATGAAAATAAGTAACTATATGAAAACATCAAACTCATTATTTTTTAGTATCGGATTGATTCTTTTATCAATGTCTTCGCAGGCACAGGATGCTACAGCGTTATTAAAAAAGGTAAAAGCTACGATGGATAAAGTGAATGATTACGAGGCAGACGGTCGCATGAAAACAAACGTAACGTTTTTAAAAGTACCTGAAGCGGAGGTAAAAATTTATTTTAAAAAACCCAATAAGCTAAAAATTAAAAATGAAAAAGGTATTTCATTTGTGCCCAAAGGTGCTGTTAGCATTAACCTGAGTTCAATTTTAAATGGTAATGATTATACTGTAATAGACGCCGGGGTTGATAAGATAGCTGGGGTAAATGTGAGGGTGATAAAATTGCTGCCACTGGATGATAATGCAGACGTTGTTTTATCTACTTTGTACATTGATGCGGTTAATAATATTATTAAGAAAGCGAAGACGACAACTAGGTTGAATGGGAGCTACCAGCTGGAAATGACTTATGGGAAATACGTTGGCTATGCCTTACCGGATAAAATTATCTTCACGTTTAATACCAAAGATTACAAGTTACCCAAGGGCGTTACTTTTGATTTTGATGATGGAAGTGAATCTAAAAAAACAGCAACACCCGGAAATAAAAGTGGAATGGCAGAGATTGTTTTCGATACTTACCTGATCAACAAGGGAGTTGTAGATGCAAATTTTTAATGTTGATAAGTTGACTGTATTTTTGTCAACTTATCAACTAGATTTTTTATACTATTCAGCTTTTTTTGCCACAGCAGCTTTCTTAGCCGGTTTAGCTGGTCTTGATTTTCCAAATGATCCTTTAGTGATCTTTCCTTTTTTTGTTTTGATGTCTCCACGTCCCATGATAATGATATTTTAATTTGTTATTGACAAGATGAAAAAAGCAAGACATACAAAATATATCTTGCTTTTTAGTGATTTGGTTGCAATCCTTACAGCTTCTCAGCTAGTTCTTTACCTGCTTTAAATTTAGCTACTCTTTTAGCTTTAATTTTGATAACCGCACCAGTTTGTGGGTTACGGCCGTTACGGGCTGCTCTTTTAGAAACCGAAAAAGTACCAAAACCTACCAAAGTAACTTTACCATTACCTTTTAAAGTTTTTGTAACAGCAGCTACAAAAGAATCTAAAGTAGCATTAGCCTGCGTTTTTGTAATGCCTGCATCATCAGCAATCTTAGCGATCAATTCTGCTTTGTTCATAATTTATTTTTTGATTTTTTATTAAGAATAACAAATATAGAAGGTTTTTAATTGCAACAAAATTTTTTTAACGCACAATTGCACATATAGAACGCTGAAATCCACAAGGAACAAGGGATAGCGTAAAATTTTGCCAACCTGAAATTTTACATAAATTAAACGTAATCAACTGAAACCCTTTATGGTAAAGGCTTTCAGAGATATATTCCTGAAATTCAATACTGATGCGGCTTACAGCCTAATATACAAACGTTTTTCCTTAACAAAAGGAAAATTATTTTTTTTGCACACCTAGTTAATAACTTGCATTAAAGACCGGTAACCCATAAATTGGTTACCCCACTTATCAAATGATTTATGGCGTAAGGTGCCCGCAAAATTTTCGATATATCGGTTGTATAATGACTTACTTTCTGCAACGTATTGTACTGCATAAGTGGGGCCTTCACTGTCATCCACTTCAAGTAGCCTTACTATAGTTGCATTTGTAAAACACCCGGTAGCCAAAACCTCCGGCACATGCTCTTCTTTAAGCCATTGCAGCCAGGCCTCGTGAATGGGTTCTTGTATTTTTATGGTTACGTTGTAGATAAACATGTTGCAAAGGTAAATGGAGTTAGAGCGATTCTTTCTCTTTATTCATGTCTTTTACCAACTTGTAGGTAAAGAAGGAAAGCACCAGGCTTGCAGTAGCAATTGCCAGCCAAATCATCCATTTGCCGTTCTTTTTTTGATCATTTACAAAAGCTTTGTTAATAGCAACAATATTGCCAATGGTAGCCTCGGGTAAAGAGGGTGCAGCACTGATATTTAATTGCTGCAAATCGTACGATGGAGCTGTTGCTGCAATATTATTTAGTATCAATTCATACTTGTTTTCTTTTTCTAAATATGCAGTTGCAAAAAGATAGCTATTGAAAGTTTTTACTGCGTCTATCTTTAATGGCAAATTATCTTCATTGCTAACAACGAGATAAAATACAACCGCATTTATTATTGGAATCTTGTATTGAAGTGTACTGTTATTGGAAATAATAAAGGATTGCTGCATTTGGCCCGGAATACGAAAAGAGTGATTGGCAGATGAAGGAATATGCAAATCAACATTTCTATAAAAGTATTTAACCCCTAATATTTTTAATTGTATTTCATCAAAATGATAAGCAGCAGATTGAGTTACCCTAACGTAGGAATATTTGCCACTATCTTGCTGAAATACAGCAACAGCAGGGTTTACAAAGGATTTGTGTAACGAAGTGTTATGGGGCATGCCAGTAGTTTGTACACCAAGTATATTAAATGGCGACTTGCCTTTATTATTGATGATAATTTTATAATACCCATAGTTGGTTTGAGGAAAATAGATATTGAAACCAGCCACATTTTCATCATCTATTTTTGATGGCTTAATTAAAATACTGTCGTTGATGACGAACCAGTTTTTAGCATCATCGCTGCCTGTTAATGTACCGTATCTTTCTGCAGCTGTATTCTTCATTTTTAAGAATAAGTTTGAAATGCTGCTGCTGTCGCTGGTAATAATGAGTTCTGTATTATTGGCAGCATTCTCTTTTGTAACAAAGGGTAATGTCCATAAAATATTATCAGCCGCTTTTTCACTGTTGATTGTTCTCAGCAAATGTGGCACCCACTTGCCAGCACTATTTACTATCCGCAGATCGCTGTAATCTGTTTTTAAATGAGCAGTAACAGCTGGGGTAAATACAATATTGTACAGGCCGGATTCTTTTACCGGATTAATAGCAGCCTTGTAATGATAGCCTGAAGTTTGTGCGGTAGCGCAACATGCAGCCATGACAAACATCAGCCACAGGCTATATTTTTTTCTCTTCATTATCAATGATGATCTTTTTTAAACGCTGGTACATAAAAGAGATTACAAGCAGTAAAATACCGAGCATGATAAATGCTGCAATTTTGCCTCCTTCAGAAATATTGCTGATATCCAGTATAAATAATTTGAGTAAGGCAAGTGTAAAAATACTGAGAGAAATAATCCTCAATGTTTTGTATTTATATTTCATCCCAAGCCACATAATTATAAAAGAAAATAATGCCCACACGATAGTAAGGCCCGCCTTTACATACTGTGCATTGTACATAATGTACTTGTGTGGATCTGCCAATAAACTAACGTATAGATAATTGCATTCCCTGCTGAAATAAATTATTAGCAGTAAATTAATTAACCAGGTAAACCTATTGCCTAACTGCTCGTAATTTGATCTGAAAATTTGAATAAGCTGGTACAACAAATACAGTAAAATAGCAGATGAAAGCCAATGTGCAATTGAATGAACGCCGGCATAATGCATTTCAACAACTCCTTGTATCAAGTTTGAAGAAAGCCCAATACTGCCCAGGTAAAAAATAAAACCTGCCAATATCAATGCTATCGAGAATGCAGGTTTGTCCACACGTTTCATTCTATTTTTGGCCAATAGTATCAGTGCGATAAAGCTATACGTAATTAATTGATGGTATGCATTGGGGATATCAAAACTTTGCTGTTTGATAAAGCCAAGATTTACCGCAAACATGCAAGTGGCATATAAAACAAGTAAAGCTGCTACCGCCAGGCAATTGCTGAATATTAAATTTTTAATACCCAAAACATACACCTCTGTTCCGGCAGTTTTTCTTAATAATGCAGCATACAAACCAAGGGAGAGTATCGTAACAATATTGGTAATAGCGCCTTGCCAATTAGTGAATATTACGGGAATAAATGCATCGGCTTTATCGTTGGCAATTGACCAATCCATTAGTAAACTGAATGTCATCAACAGCAATACAATGGCAGAAGAATATTTAAAAATTTTAATGCCGCTTCGCTGGTGAAGCCAGTACAACAATACACACTCCGCACTCCAAAACATTGTGATGGTATGGCCATGTAATTGAACCGGTGCCGACAATGAAATAAAGGTGAGTGTGAGCCCGATGAGCAGGTAGAGTAAATTTTTATCGCCTCGCTGTTTTTTATATAAATACCAGGCCAGGCAAAGGTTTACCATGCCTAAGATAATGGTGAAAATGCCCTGGTAAGCGCCATTATCCCATTGGCTTAGTAACGTCATGCCCTCGGCATAATAACTAAAGGTTATCATCATCAACAGCGAAAAATCAAATGCCTTAAAGGGCTTTTGCGTACGCAGGTTGTGGATTAAAACTGTTGTTAAAAAAATGGCATAGAAAGCAGTCGCAAAAAGTAATCCATTTACATAAGGCAGTTGTTCATTTCTTACAAAGCCATTAATGAGCCAGCCGCCGTAAATAATTAGTGTAAAGAAGAAAGAAAGTATATGCAGCAATGGCCATTTTTTAAACCATGCTATGGTAAGCATGCCAATATTTAGAATGATGAGGTAGCTGAACAATACAACATAATTACCGCTGCCGCTGCTTACCATAAATGGGGCTAAAAATCCTCCGACAACAGCAATGACAGCCAGCTCAATTTTATTGTACAACAGCGAAAGCGCTACCGCAAATGCGGTGATTACAATCATGATAATGAACGCCGCCGTTTGGGAAAATAACTGGTACTCATGAAAAGCAAATGCAATGGTAAAATAAAATACTGCAATACCACCGCCTGCCAATACAGAACTAAATGCCCTGTAACTGTTGCGCAAATAATGGGCAATGCCCACCATAATAGCACCACAGCCAATGCCTATAATTACCCTGCCACTTTCCTTTATCCAGTTTTGATCAATGGCATATTTTACAAAAAATGCAATGCCCAATACCAGCACACCAATACCTATTTTATTCACCAGGTTTTCGCCTACAAATTTTTCCAGATCGGGATTGTTTTGGAGCCATCGTTGCCACCAACTTTGCGGTGGTTCAGTTGGTTTTATTCTTTTAAATTCGGGGGCTTCCGCTGCCGAAGCGGTAACCTGCGTTGCGATTGCCGGAACTTCGGTAATCGCTTCAGCTTGAGTGGGAGTTGTATTAATTATTGATGGCTCTGCTACTTCTTCTTTTTCTATTACCGGGGCAACATAGGGCCGCCATTGTACTACGGCTTCATCTGTTAGTAGCAGTTCGCCTTCTTTTTTTATGCTGCTGCTAGCTTCCTTTATCTCAATCAATTCTTTTTTGAGCGATAAAAAACTTTTGTGAGTACGATCTGCAATTTCTTTTTGGTCAGACCGCAACTTTACCAATAAAATGATGATTACAACAAAGGCGATAAGTAGTAGCAGTTCCATGGTAATTTTTTAGTAATTGAATGTACCAGTAAAAAATTACATGTGGCAATAAAACTAAAAACTTGATGCTGTTAACTTTTTATTTCAACATATACCGGACAATGATCGCTGTGTTTTACATCCGGAAAAATATCAGCATCAGCCAACCTGTTTTTGATTGAATCAGTTACAGTAATGTAATCTATCCGCCAGCCTTTGTTATTAAGTCTTACCGTAGGGAAACGCTGACTCCACCAACTGTAGCGGTGTGGCTCCGGGTGAAATACCCGGAAAGTATCAATCCATCCCTTACCTAAAAAACTGGTCATCCAGTCTCTTTCCTGTGGTAAAAATCCAGACGAGTTTTTATTGCCTTTGGGATCATGAATGTCTATTTCATTGTGGGCAATATTATAATCACCTACCAGAACAATATTTGGTTTTGTCTTTTGTAAAGTTGTAAGATAGGCAGCAATTTCATCCAGCCATATATACTTAAACTGTTGGCGCTCATCACCACTTGTGCCAGATGGAAAGTATGCATTGATAAGCCTGATGTCCCCAAAATCCATTTGTATAACCCTTCCTTCATCGTCACTTACTTTGTGGCCGTTGCCATATATTACCTGATCTGGTTTTATTTTTGAAAAAACGGCCACGCCACTGTAACCTTTTTTGTTGGCACTAAACCAGTGATGATGATAGCCCAATGCCTCAAATGCCTTCATATCCACATCGCCCTGACTGGCCTTTGTTTCCTGAAAACAGATAATATCGGCAGGGTCGGTTTTTAGCCAATCAATCAATCCTTTTTTTATAGCGGCACGTATGCCATTCACATTGTAGGAAATTATGCGCATGGGGGAGTTTTTATTGCAAATTGTAAATGCCTTTCAACGGCAGTTCAATAGCAAATTTTTTTAGCGGTACGGAATCTTCTATCTTGTTACAAATTGCTGACTGCCATTCGCCTTTATCATCTTTGCTGAAACAGTTTACATACATAAACTCAGGCTCAACCAATATATAATATTCCAGCGTTTCAATCTTTTGATACTGGATAAACTTGTCGATGGTGTCGTATTTTCTTGTCCTATCACTCAACACTTCAATCAGCAATACCGGGTATTGTTTAATGTACTTGTTTTGCAAATCATCAGGGTGGTTGGTTACAAAAACATCCGGATAAGTGTAGTGGTCTTCTTCCTGTATTTTTACTTTTACCCCTTCCATGTAAACCTTGTAATCCTTACCGGCTAAATGTGTTTTTAACAGAAAGGTTAGGTTGTAGCATATTTCATTGTGTAAATCGCTTGCTCCTGACATATCGTATAATTGACCGTTAATAAATTCATGCCTAATATCGCTGGCTTCATCCAATTGAATGTATTCTTCCACCGTATAAATTTTATCATCAATGGCCTGTATCATACAACATTATTTATCCAAATTTACATTTTATGCATCATAATCCAATACCGGCCGAAGCCATCTTTCTATCTCCTCCAATGGCATTTTCTTTCTTGCCGCATAATCTATTACCTGTTGTTTGTCAATTTTACCCACGCCAAAATATTTGCTTTCGGGGTTGGCAAAATACCATCCACAAACAGAAGATGCCGGATACATGGCCAATGATTCGGTGAGGTGAATACCCGTTGCCTCTTCTCCACCCAATAAATTAAACAACTTGTATTTCTCTGTATGGTCCGGGCAGGCAGGGTAGCCCGGTGCCGGGCGGATGCCGCTGTATTCTTCTTTAATCAATTGTTCATTGGTAAGCGCTTCCTCTTTTTCATATCCCCAGAATTCTTTACGTACTCTTGCATGCAGGCATTCTGCAAAGGCTTCAGCAAACCTGTCTGCAAGTGCTTGTAAAATAATTTTATTATAGTCGTCCAGCTCCTCTTCAAACCTTTTAAGATGAGGTTCTATCCCTTCAATGGTTACGGAAAAAGCTCCGATAAAATCTGCCCCCTGTCCCCCAAAGGGGAAACTTGGATTGTTACTGTATTTTATACTCGGTAGTTTATTTAATTCGTTTGTGATAATTTCTAATATATCATTTGTTTTTTTTATTACTTCTTCATTGGTAAATCTTATCACCTTAAATCCCTTTTGTTTTAACCACTGAGTTCTTATTTCATCGGCTTCTGTATTTTCTGGTAACTGGTGTATAAGACCATCAATTTCAATAACCAGCTGCCTGTCTAAACAAACAATGTCTGTAATGTAAGTGCCAATAATGTGTTGCCTTCTAAATTTAAACCCTGCTAATTTTTTTGATTTTAAGCTATCCCATAATACCGCCTCGGCAGTGGTGGGTTGGTTGCGGTGTTCGAGTGCATACTGTTTTAGCAAAGTATAAGTTGTAGGGTCGGCCATTTGATATCCGAAGCCCACTTTCATCACCCCTTCCCATTGGGAAGGGGCTTCAGCAGGTTCTTCAACCAGCACACCCGGACGTGGGGTTGGGCTTTGTTTTATAAAATCTGCCAACGAAAGGTTGGGTTGCCCGGCAGCTTTTTTTGATTGTTGTCGTAAAAACTCAAGTTGTATGATTGTTTCATTGTTGATTACTTCCACCGTATCAGCAGCAGTTCTGGTTGCTTCCCAAAAACCCACTACGCCTCTTGCGGTCAACCATTTTTCGTCGATAATTTGCTTTAATAATTTCTTAGCATCATGGTAAAGCTTGGTGGCTTCTTTACCAATTACTTCATCCGTTAATAGCGCTGGAAATTTGCCGTGCATTTCCCAGGCAATAAAAAATGGTTGCCAGTCAATGTATGGAGCAATTTCTTCCAAAGGGTATTTATCAAATAGTTTGGTGCCGGTGAAAGTTGGCTGTACTGGCTCGTAAGATGCCCAATCTATTACTGCTCCATTTTGTTGGGCAGTAGCAAAAGGTAACAATTGTTTCACCGTTTTTCTATTGGCAAAATCTTCCTTTAGCTGGTCGTATTCTTTTTTGATATTGCCTAAAAAATCAGGCTTGTTTTCTTTGCTCAACAGGCTGCCGGCAACGGTTACACTTCGGCTTGCATCAAGGACGTGAATGACACCTTCATCAAATTGCGGTGCAATTTTTACTGCCGTGTGCATCCTGGAAGTTGTAGCACCTCCAATCATCAATGGCTGTTTCATTCCCCTTCGTTTCATCTCATGTGCCACGTGTACCATCTCATCCAGCGAAGGTGTTATCAGCCCACTGAGGCCAATAATGTCCACCTTTTCTCTTTCGGCTGTATCTAAAATTTTATCTGCCGAAACCATTACACCCAGGTCAATAATATCATAACCATTGCAGCCTAACACTACGCCTACAATATTTTTTCCAATGTCGTGTACATCACCTTTTACAGTAGCCAATAAAATTTTAGCTGCCCCGGCAGTTTCTTCGTTTATGGTGCCTGCGGCAAGATGGGCTACTTTTCTATCTTCTTTTTCCTGCTCAATAAATGGGGTAAGCACGGCAACAGATTTTTTCATTACCCTGGCACTTTTTACCACCTGCGGTAAAAACATTTTTCCGGCGCCAAACAAATCACCCACTATGTTCATCCCGTCCATTAGTGGTCCTTCAATTACATCCAGCGGTTTGGGATATTTTTGCCTTGCTTCCTCCGTGTCTGCTTCAATATAATCTGTAATACCGTTGATGAGCGAATGGGATAATCTTTTTTCTACCGGTTCGTTTCTCCATTTTTCATCTTTAATAATTTCCTTGCCTTTTGCTTTTACGGTTTCTGCAAAGTTGATGAGTGCCTCGGTAGCTTCGTTGTTATCATTGTTGCGGTTTAGTAAAACATCTTCGCATAAATCTCTCAGTTTTGGTTCAATCTCATCGTACACTACCAGTTGGCCTGCGTTTACAATGCCCATATCCATGCCTGCTTTGATGGCATGAAACAGAAATACGGAATGGATTGCTTCTCGTACATGATCGTTGCCACGAAATGAGAAAGACACATTGCTTACACCTCCGCTAACTTTTGTCAGCGGCATTAATTTTTTAATTTCCCGGGTGGCTTCAATAAAATCTACTGCATAATTATTGTGTTCTTCAATGCCGGTTGCTACTGCAAAAATGTTGGGATCAAAAATGATATCCTGCGGAGCATAACCTACCTGCTGTACCAATATTTTGTATGCCCTATGGCAAATTTCTATTTTACGTTCTTTGGTATCTGCCTGTCCCTGCTCATCAAATGCCATTACAATTACGGCTGCACCGTAACTTTTACAAATAAAGGCCTGCTCAATAAATTTAGCTCCGCCTTCTTTCATTGAAATGGAATTTACAATGCATTTACCCTGTACGCATTTTAAACCTGCTTCTATAATTTGAAACTTAGAAGAATCAATCATGATGGGTATTTTGGCAATATCCGGTTCTGATTGTACAAGGTTTAAAAAAGTGGTCATGGCCTGCACCCCTTCCAGTAAAGCATCATCCATATTTACATCCAGCACCTGTGCTCCGCTTTCTACCTGTTGCCTTGCTACGCTAAGGGCTTCTTCGTACTTATCTTCTTTAATAAGCCTTGCAAATTTTTTGCTGCCGGTTACGTTGGTGCGCTCGCCTACATTTACAAAGTTGGTTTCTGGACGAACAACCAGTGGTTCTAAGCCGCTTAGTCGTAAATATGGTTTTATATGTTTTGTTTCGCTCATAATTTTTTTTTGATCTTTTTTTACCACAGAGAAAAAGGAGGTATTTCACAGAGGTAATAGAGAATTAAAGTATCAATCTTTTTATACCATTTTTTAAATGGGCTGTATGGAAGTTGAGCAATAATCCAACTTTACAACCTGATAACTTTAAATAGGTTAGAACCTGCGCTGTATGTACCTCTGCGAATGTGTCTACAGTTTTGATTTCTACAATAACTTTGTGTTCTACCATTAAATCTACTCTATAGCCAATTTCCATTTTTATTTCTTCATAAAATAAGGGTAAGGCTTTTTCCTTTTCTGTATAAATGCCATTTTTATTAAGCACATAATACATACACTCTTTGTAGGAAGATTCAAGCAAGCCTGGACCAAGCTCTGTATGCACTTTAAATGCATACTTAAGAATCTGTTCGGTTAATTTATTTAAATCCTCCATGTAATAAATTTTCTTAAATAAATCCTCCTTTACCACTGTGAAATACCTCCTCTTCCTCTGTGGTAAAAAAACTATAATGTTTCCTCCATTACCGGCAACTCCCTTGTTTTAAATTTACTTACTTCATCTGCAATATGTTTGATATGATCTGGCGTGGTGCCGCAGCAACCGCCTACGATATTAAGCCAGCCATTAGCTGCCCACTCTTCAATAATGTGTGCCGTTTCGTGTGGTTGTTCATCGTATTCGCCAAACGCATTGGGCAGGCCTGCATTGGGATATGCTGATACATAACAGCCTGCTATCTGCGATAATTCTTCCACATGACTCCTCATTTCTTTGGCACCTAAGGCACAGTTTAATCCCACACTTAATGGATTGGCATGCATTACAGAAGTATAAAAAGCTTCCAGTGTTTGTCCGCTTAATGTGCGGCCACTTGCATCTGTGATGGTGCCGCTGATCATGATGGGTAATGCCCCCCTGCCCCCCAAAGGGAGGTTCTTGGAAGCTTCATTTCGAAAGTATGTTTGAATGGCATAGATAGCTGCTTTTGCATTGAGGGTATCAAAGATTGTTTCTATTAACAGCACATCTACGCCACCATCTACCAGGCCTTTTATTTGTTCGGTGTAAGCGGCTGCAACCTCATCGAATGTTACTGCCCGGTAGCCGGGGTTATTTACATCGGGCGAAAGGCTGAGTGTTTTATTTAGTGGACCGATGGCGCCTGCAACAAACCTTGGCTTGTCCGGATTTTTTGCAGTGTATTCGTCTGCGGCTGCCCTGGCACATTGGGCAGATGCAACATTTAATTCGTAGGCCAGCGATTGCATGTCGTAATCGGCCTGTGCAATTACGGTGCTGCTGAAAGTGTTGGTTTCAATAATATCGGCACCGGCTTCTAAATATTGTTTATGAATGGCGGTGATGATATCGGGCCGGGTAATGCTGAGCAAATCATTGTTGCCTTTTACATCGGTGTGCCAGTCTTTAAATCTTTCGCCGCGGTAATCTTCCTCTTCTAACTTATGCTGTTGTATCATGGTGCCCATGGCGCCGTCTATAATGAGGATGCGTTCTTTTAAAACGTCTTGAATAGTTTTTTTCATGCGCTTGAAATATTGCTGTTTACCGGGTTGTGCTGTTGCTTGCAGGTATGCCGTACAAGTGAGTGACACAACGATGATGACCAAATGATAAAATGTTTGTGCCCAAAAAAAACGGGCACACAACCAATGAATTTGTAAACGACAACTAATCTGGAGAAAAAATGCAGAGTGGCTTCGTTTATTAGTTCAATTGTAAAAAGTTTACAGGCTGAACAATAAACAAATCTGCCTGAAAACAGGTGTAAAAATACAGCAACATTGTTGAAACGCAAAATGCAGCAAGATCGGATTGCTGCATTGTAGAGCGGATTAAGAAACTTTAAACTATGATTTTTTTTTACCGATGTTAAAAACTCTTGAAATATTGAAGCCAAAAAGAATATCGCCTTTTTGCCATTTACCGGTTGTTTCGCTGATGAAATTCTTTTCCGTCATGGCTCTTGTGTTGGTAAAATGTAACTGAAAAACATGGCCGCCGGTTTCGATATCGAAGCCAACGGATAAGGAATTGGTGGTACCCTTAATTTTATATCCGGGGAGCATATAATAATACTCGAGGTTAAAACTGGTTCGTTTGGTAAGCTTTTGCCGGCCGCCGATGCCGATTGCCAGCAAATCGTTTGGCTCAGCAATTAAGGGGGAGAGATTGCGGTGTATAAAGGTGGGCATTATTTGCAGAGAAAGGGCCTCTGAAAATTTTCTGGCGATAATAAGCTGGTGTGTATAGGATACCCGGGAACTGAATGGGTATTTGTTGATCGAATCGCCCCAATCGAGTGTTCTTATTGCGATTGTAGGTACATAGCTAATAGAGACCGGCATCTTTTTTTTGCCGCTTGACTGCCGCAATATTTTTACTTTAAAAAATGCATCAAAGGTTTTTTGGTAGGTGCTACGGCCAATGCCCACCATCAAGTTATTGGTAATTCCAAAATCGAGGCCCATACGCATGGTGGCATTATCTAACCCAAATAACTGGTAAGCGCCGTTATTAAGTGTGCCAAAACGGTGAGAAATTTTTACATCCAATACTGCTTTGCCAAGCGTTTCTATGGTATGGCCATTTATTAAACGGCTTGTCTTAAAAGTTGCTGCAGCATATTCGGTTGTACTATTGGTTGTTTCTATTTCCAGCCTGTCCATCAGGTCGGTAGTATCCGTTGTATTTTGCGCCTTTACACACTGGTTAAGGCTTGCAAATACACAGCAAAACAGTATTAATTTTTTTTGTAGCATATGGGAAATACTCATTTGTAATAAAAGATTTTACATTTTTTGATCGTACAGGCAGTTTACTTTTATTTCAATGGTTTTAGAAATTTTAGTTTCTACTATTGCTGGTATCACTATCTTATAATCTGCCAATGCAACACTAAACACAGATGATCCGGTGATAGCTCCTTCTTTAATGGTGATTGAGCCTTTGCTGGATATTTTGTTGGTAATACCATGCATGGTTAAATCGCCACTTACCAGTATAGGATAAACCCCGTCTTTTAAAAAATTAATCTTGTTGATATCGGCAATGGTTCCTTTAAAAGTGGCCTTTGGATATTGATCACTTTCCAGGTAATTCTCATTAAAGTGTTCTTCCATTAATGCCTTTTTAAAGTGAAAGCCTTTAATAAATAAAGAGAATTGCAACTCGCCGGTTGTAGCATTAAGCACACTCATTACCTGGTTATTATCTGCCTGAATATTTTCAACATAGGTTGTGGAAAAAAAAGAGATGCTACCGTTTTTTGTATAAAACTTTTGCGCAAATACAATGTTGCAGCAATTAAGGAGTGTGATTGAAAAGAGCAGTTTTTTCATTGCTTATGGTTCAAATATTTTTTAATTGTCCAGGGCACCATTATCGATCCAGCATTTTAGTAAAGCGATTTCAGCAGGTGGCAAAGGACCGGTTGCAGGCATTGATTTTTCAACAACAGCCCGTTCATAAATCCTGTCTTTTGCTGCGTTGATTTCGGCATAATTCTGTAATACAACTCCCCCGGAAGCATCTGTATTATGGCAGCCCGGTATGGCACATTTGCTGGTAATAAGGGGCAATATATCTGCACGAAATTTTGCAGGTGAAGTAGCACAATTTACCGGACCGCTAATGGGAGGATTCAGTAGTTCGGCTTTATCATATCGGCAGCCTCCAATAACTAAAATTGATATCATAAAAAAAGTTGCTGTTACAAAGATTTTTATTATTTGGTATCGCATAAACAATTTTGTTTTTAATAGAATGATTGTCTTTACCCGGTTGTATAATTGTAGCGGAGTCAGTTGCCTGCTATTGATCCAGGTAACATCTTACCAAATAAACATCTCCTTTAATACCAAGGTCTGCATCTCCCTGGCCAATTCCATTGCAAATACCTTTGATGTTTATAAGCTGGCCGGGTTGTATGTTTTTTGAATCCTGCTCTAGTGTGCAATTAATATAAGCTCCATTTGTATTGGTTGAAATAAGCACTACAGTTTGGTTTTGCTGGTTTTTTGAAACACGGTTTACTGTGCCGGATACTTCAATTACCTGTTGAGTAAATTTTTTATTTGCAGCAATAGAATCGGACTTAAAAACTTTATATAATGAAACTGCATTGGTTTTTACAGCTGCAGCATTTGCTACATTCTGATGAGGTTTGTTCCATAAATAAAATGCTGCAGCTACTCCAATTAAGATGAGTAAACAAAATGTGATCATTATTTTTTTAGCTGTACCCATTGTTTTTTTGATGAACTTACAAAATAATATTACCTCAGCATACAGGTTTTTATGTTTAAACTAAATCACCATGAAATTTTTTCTGTCTTTAACCAAATTTTTACAACGTGTCGGGTAACTCGGCATTGATTAGCTTGATATCGTATTATAATTGAAAAAGGTTGCGCTGCATCAATCAAAAAAGAGAAGATCTTTTTTTGTGTGCAAAATTGCAGCGTGCAGGCAGCGTCAGTTATTCGGGGTTATATAGTTTTCAACAGGAATGCGGTTGCTGATACTTTTTGCCAATGTCATTTCATCGGCATACTCCAACTCTCCGCCAAAGGCAATGCCACGGGCAATGGTGGTTATTTTTACCGGAACTCCTTTTAGCTTTTTGTTGATGTAATAGATGGTGGTATCGCCTTGTACATTGGCATTGAGGGCGAAAATAATTTCAGTAATACTTTCTTTTTCTACCCGGCTTACCAGCGAATTTATGGTTAACTGCTCTGGCCCCACGCCATCAAGCGGCGAAATGATGCCGCCCAAAATATGGTACAATCCATTGAATTGCTGGGTGCTTTCAATAGCAATTACATCCCGGATATTTTCAACCACACAAAGCAGCTCCTGCTTGCGGGAGTAATTGCTGCAGATATTGCAGATGGCAGTATCGGATATATTGTGGCAGCGGTTACAGAATTTGATTGCTTCCCTCATATGTGAAATAGCGCTGCTGAATTGCCTAACAGCAATTTCATCCTGCTTAATTAGATGGAGCACCAGCCGCAGGGCTGTCTTTTTGCCGATCCCAGGTAGCTTAGCAAATTCGTTGACCGCATTTTCTAAAAGAGAAGAAGAAAAAATCATGAGGCAAAGATAGAGTGGTGGGTTGATAAGTGATTAGATGTTGGCTGAACTAGTTAAGAGGTTGACAAACTGATATCGGGAAAAGTTCAACGCCACCGCAAGAATGCGGCTTAAATTTTAAACCACATTAAACCATTTTAAAGAATATTCAACTACTTTAAACCGGACTCATCTAAATGCTGTTTATATTTTCAACCATTTTCAACCCTCTTCAACCACGTTCAACCATGTTCAACAACATTAAACCATATTCAACAAGTTTCAACCAACCCCATCTACAATTTAACTTCCCTCTCATTATCCCAATTTGCTTTTATGGTAAGTTTTTTATCTAAAGTAATACCTTTTTCCGGCTGTATTTTTTTCTTGTAGTTGCCCGGATCCCACTTGCCATTGTTGTTGTCGTCGTACAAAATACGTAGTTCATATTCGCCGGGTTCCATCAGCTTATCACTCCAGTTGGGGCTGTTAATGGCAACCGATTTTACCAGCACATCTCCTTTTAAAAACAGCAGTACCGGATGTTTTTCTTTTACAAGATTTGAAAACCGGATAGAGATATTTCCATAGTCTTCCGGCTTTTTAGTTGTAAACTTTAGCGTATCTGCCTTTAGTAATTGTGTACCTAGCGTATCTGTCACCAGCTCTTTGTTAATGATCAGGAAATACTTGGTTTCTGCAGGCCATTTTGCGTGGATGTTGATAATTTTTTTTGTGCTATCGAGGTTAAATGAAACGCCCGGTATTGCATTAAAAAGTGTATCGGTTAATTTGATTTTTGTACTATCCCATGTTTTAATTTTCCGGTTAAATGTAATTGCCAGGTCGTGGTTTAAATCCTGTTGCAGGGTGGTTAGCGAAGTGGTATATTTTAGTCTTTTATCAGCTGCCGTTTTTCCGGGAGCATCCTTGCTGGCCGTTGATTTTTTTGGGTCTTTTTCTTCAGCGTAAGTATAAAGTGTAACTGACTTTGTACTGTCTGGCAGTACAATAATACCGTCAATAAAACCAAACTCTTCAATGGCAGAATTGTAGGTTTTACCACCATCGCCATCTTTTAGTGCATACACTTTGTAGCTCCCTGCAGATAAATTGGTGAAGGTAAAATTTCCCTGTCCGTCTGGTTTGGCAAGATAATCTGGCTTTCTTGTTTTTACGGCAGAGTCGTGTGCATTTCGGTATAGGATTGCCGAAATTGTACTATCTACTTTTCCGGTTTCGGCTACAATAATTTTTCCGCTTAGGGTTAACGAATCAACCGTATTGCCGGTTGAAAATACGTAGGTGAAATTTTTAAATGGATTGCCTTCGTTGTTGTCCCGGATGGCATTGCCAAAGTTGATGGCATAGGTGGTATTTTCTTTAAGTGTATCTTTTAATTTGATGGTTACTGTTTTTAATTTAAAAGAAATGGTTGGACTGGTTTTGGGAAATGGAGAAACCAATACATTGGTTTGTACATCCTGTACATCTACATATTCATCAAAAGTGAGCACAATTTTATTGCCTTTAAAATTGGTGCTTTTTAAATTGGGTTGGGCGCTAACCAGTTTGGGAGCAATGGTGTCTTTTGGCCCGCCAGTAGGTGTGCCAACCTGTGCACAGCCGGTAATAATAATGGATATAAAACAGCTTACTGATAGAATGCCCAGTAAAAACAATATCGAACGCTTCATTCAAAATAATTAAGGTGCAAACTTAGTTGCTTTATGTATTTGTTGTTAGGTAGGTTTGGTAAAGTTGTTTTAAAAAGAACCGTAGCCCTTCTCTAAGGCAGCGGAAAGTTTGATCCCGTTAATGTCGTGCTCTTTTATTTTCTGCCGATTTATATTTTTAGGATCAACTATTCAGTTCGCAAATTGAGTCTGCTTATTAGCTTGTCTCCATTTTCTTTTTTGCCTTAATGCAAAAAAGAAACAAAAAAAATCAAGCCCGCCCGGCTGACGCCAGTCGGACGGGGCTTCATAAAAAAGGCTAAAAATTTAAATGTTTGTCTAAAATGAAATTAGCTCAAGCTGCAGCCTATTTCCGAACAGGTGTGCAACTTACCGGTTAAAAGCAAATCCAGTCATTGGTAACAGCAATTTCATTTTTTAACGACAATCATTCAAATTTTCTTAACGCCTTTTTTATGAGGCCGTTCCACAACAGGCGAACTATGCCCGAAAATTGGTGGCACAATTGTGATACTATTTCCTATTAAAATTTCATCATTCCTCCTCTTCCTCCAATAGATGCAGCGCCACTGCCAGTTGGTTATCTTTCACAAAATTGCACCAATTGCAATCTTTTTTACCACAGCCTGTATAAAAATCACGAGCCTGAATTTTATCCCAGGTGGTTTGTATCTGCTGCTTTACTGTTTCAATATCCAAGGGAGTGATGATGATTTTTTCTTTACGGTACTGTTTGTTTTTATCGGGCTCCACATAATCAAATTCGGTGCTGATTACATTCCAGTTTTTTTGCTCATAATTATCTACCAGAATTTTATAAAACACGGCCTGCCGCCAGTAGCCGCCACCCTGTGGATCTTTATCGTTGGGGGCTTTCATTTTAATAATGGCTTTATCAATATCACCACTCTTATAATCAACCACATTTACATTGTTCCCATCAAACTCCAGTTTATCCAGCTTGCCTTTTAAGGGTACTTGGCCCAACATTACGCCACGGATATTTCTTTCTACAGCAACCACTTTATTCCAGCTGTTTACGTATTTGCTATAGTAAGCGGTTAGCACAGTTTGGCCATATTCCAATCGTCTTTCATAAGCTTCTTTGGTAAAATTTTCCCGGTGCCGTTGTATGTACCAGTTAAAGTCGTTTATTACTTCTTCAACGGGAGCAAAATCTTCCTGTTTCTCATCCTGCATATTGCGGAATAACTTTTCCAAAGCATAGTGAATGGCACTGCCGAATTCCGTGGCTTCGCTTTTGCCGGTGGGGATGCGGATTAAATTTTTGTAATAAAATCCCAGTGGACAATCCAGGTAATTATTCAACGCTGTAACATTCATTACAAATTTGCTGAGAATGCTATCTACAAAATCAGCTTCTGCAGATGCTATCTCCGGCGCAGCTGCAGTATATTGGAGTATTTCGTATTCCATTAAATCTTCTATAGGCAGGGCAACTGATTGAATTTCGATTGGATGCTCCTGTAAAATTTCTGCAATAAACATAGATGGTTCAAGCTCCTTTGCATCATCTTTAAATTTTGCAAAAGAGATGTGTAAATATTTTTCTGCCCTTGTGATGGCTACGTAAAATAACCGGCGTAGCTCCTCCAAATCCGAAGATGCAGGGTGTGAAGAAAACATGGTATCCGGTAATTTATAACCACCCGGGGGCTTGCGTTTTTTCTCCCACGAAGATGCATTTACTCCTGCAAAAAATACGAACTCAAACTCAAGACCCTTGCTGCCATGTGCCGTTAAAAGATTTACGCCTTTTTCGTTTCCGGCAATTTGTACCATCGGGAGCTGGAGCCCTTCATTTTGCATTACATCAATGATCTCTATAAAATCTTTCAGCTCCATGTATGGGTTGCGGACGGTTTCTGTCTTGATAAAATCGAATAGTGCGGTTAACAATTGCAACAGCTCAATTTTTTTATCGCTGCCCATAATGTATGGTAATACAGCGGCTTCCTGAATTACCTGGCTAAACAATTGTTGTAGCGTTACATTGCTTACTGCGGCAATTAATTGTTCAAGCGTGGCACTCATTTTTTTGAGGCTTTTATGCAGGCCGGTATCAAATAAAGTTTTGGGAGCTGTGTTGGCTTTTTCGCATAGTAATTTCCTGATAGCGGTTCCTGGGTCTTTGTATTTCGCCTGGTTGGCTTCTACCGTAATTTTTGCAATTTCAATCGGCGGAATACTATAGAAATCGTAGTGTAAAATTTCAAATAAAATTTCATCCCCTCCATACGGCGTATCATGTTCCAAATGCAGGTAGCGCATCAACTGAATTAATTTTTTTACAAAGGCATCTTCCAAAATATTAATGTTACGCTTGCTGTAAAAAGGAATATTCTTTAGCCGGAAATACCGGGCTAATTCACTCCCGTATTTATTTTCCTTATAGATGACTGCAATTTTCCCGGGAGCTATATCAGCTGCGACAAGTGTAGCAACCTTGTTGCAGATGCCTGCCATTTCATCTTTTGCAGAAATATACTCGGTGATAGTTGGCGGAATGTGGAGATGCTTTTTTTCTACACCGGCGGCAATTAATTCTTTTGTAAGACCGGGAATTTTTTTCACCAGCCTTTCGTTGTTATTGTTTATGAGTGTTTTCGCAATATCTAAAATAGGTTGTGTGCTTCGGTAGTTCTCTGTAAGTACCACAGTAATTAAATCCTGGCTATAAGCAGTTGCAAACTCCAGCATGTTCTCTACATTAGCGCCTTGAAAGCGGTAGATACTCTGGTCGTCATCGCCCACTACAAAAACATTGGGTTTGTCCCAATAGCTAATTAATAATTCAACAATTTTATTTTGTGTACCACTGGTATCCTGGTATTCATCAACCAATATGTATTGAAATTTTTCGTAGTAATAAGCTAGTATTTCGGGTTGTTCTTCAAATACCTTTATCACCCAGTTAATCATGTCATCAAAATCGTAGCGGCTTTTGCTACGCATCAGTTGCTGGTAATTGTCAAATTCATTTACTGCCGCTCTTAATTTTTCTGTCTTCTCTGTTTCTTCAGCAATTTTATCGGTACGTATATCTCCCTTTTTAAATTCTTTTGTTGCTCTTTTGGTAATGTATGCTTCTCTTGCAGGCAAATCAGCAATGTATTCATCAATCTTTTCATTGATGAAGGAAGGCGCCCAGCCTTCTTTTTTCATGGTAGAGAAAAGATTTTTTAAGTTGTTGATTTCAAAATAAACATCGCCCCTGTATCTTTTTAGCGGATGGTTTTTAGGAAACAGATCAATGAGAATTTTAAACAGCTGGATGTTTTCCAACTCAGAAATTGGGTCGAGTGCCGTCTTTTCGAACAGCGATAAATTATCCTGAATTACATCATTACAAAAAGCATGAAAAGTGTAGATATTTACTTTGTATGCATCGGCACCAATAAATTGTTGCAACCGCTTACGCATGGCAATAGTGCCGGCATCTGTGTAGGTAAGACAAAGAATATTTTCCGGCAGCGCATCCGTGTCTAATAAAATCTTTCCAATTCTGGCCGCCAGTATTTGTGTTTTTCCGGTGCCCGGCCCGGCAATCACCATTACCGGACCTTCAATGGTATCCACCGCTACCCGTTGCTGTGCGTTGAGTTTTTGATAGGCTTCATTAAATTTTTTTGCTAATATGGTACTGTAGGTAGACATGCCTCAAAGATAAAGCCAAACGGCCCCAGAAAAAGTTGGCAATAATGCTGTTTTTTTAATAGATGCAATTACTTTTTACGTTTTCGTTAAACAAAAACAGCAACAGCATGTTATTAGGCTAAAATAATAATGAGCAAAACATACAGCCTAAAAACAGTACAAACCATTCCCGTGAGTCTTGATGAAGCCTGGGATTTTTTCAGCAGCCCTAAAAATTTAAAAGAGATTACGCCGGATAACCTAGGGTTTACCATTTTATCCAAATACCACGGTGATAAAATGTACCCCGGACAAGTTATTGAATATAAGGTAAGCCCTGTACTAGGTATCCCTATTTATTGGATGACAGAAATTACCCATGTGGACGATAAAAAATATTTTGTTGATGAACAACGCTTTGGGCCGTACAGTTTGTGGCATCACCAGCACCATTTTAAAGCGGTGCCAGGTGGCGTTGAAATGACGGACATTGTTCACTACAAATTGCCTTTCTGGATTTTGGGAGATATTGCCAATACATTGTTTGTTAATAAGCAATTACAAGGCATTTTTGATTATCGCTTTAAGAAAGTTGAGGACATGTTTGGGCAGAAAATTTAAAGTGGTCATTTCGTTGAAAGCGGTTTATTGATGGGATGTAAAGTTTAGGTATTATTAACAACTAACACCAAACCATCAGGATAAAATAAACGTTTTTAAATTATAACAAAGTCCCGTTTCAATATCATATGTGAATCTGTTTTTAAATAACAAAGGGATATTTTTAAATACCCCTTTGTTTAATTTAAAAATTGTGTAGTAGAATTACCCAGGCATACGGGTAATGTATTTCTCCATTTGTTTTATTTGATCTGCAATTTGTGGTGTGGTGGGTTTTAATCCCTTTGCCTTTTTAAAATATTCTTTTCCGGCCCTGAATTCTCTTTTGTTAATCATAATGCTGGAAAGTTGTAAGTAAGCAGCAGCCTGGTTTTCTTTATCCGGCAATCCTGACCTGATGGCACCACGTATATAACTTTCAGCTTCTTTTAAATTACCTTTTTGCATGGCCAGCATACCTAATTGCAGTTTATTGGAGCCTTCGGCCTGCTTCATCTGATCACCCATTAAACCGCCGCTACTCATTAAGGACTGGCTTTTTTTTAGGTTTGTTTCGGCACTTTCAAAGTTTTCGTTAGCCATATCCAAATTACCCTTAACGGTATAATAAACCGACCGGATGGGTTTTATCAGCAAAGCCGGAAACCAGATAGAATCAATCACTTTTTTAGCACCTTCCATGTCCCCGGTTTCCATACATTCCTGTATAAGCCGCATGGGGCCTAAAATAAAATGACCCACAATTAATATCAATGCCACCAGGTACAGCACAAAAGACGGCCAGAAACCTGCCTGTATGTTTGTAAATATTGCCAATGCCAACAGGCCGATTCCTATCCAGAGGCGGTACCTGATGATCGTATTCAACCACTTCATACTCAAAAAATTTAGGATGGCAAAGATAGGGTTAAGAAATGTACGAATTACCAATACCGCACGAGGAATGCAACAGCGGCAATAATGAGTGTTGGATGTTATAGCGTAGTTCCTTACTTTTGCAGCCGCCAATTATGGATCAGTCGCTGAATTGATTGGTTGGCATGGTTTCGTAGTTCAATGGATAGAATAGAAGTTTCCTAAACTTTAGATGCAGGTTCGATTCCTGCCGAGACCACAAATGACAACAGTGTTTGTTAGTGTTTAACGGTGTATTTCCTTGTTATTGCTCAATATCAAGGGGTTTTGGAAAGGCGGTAGTGGTGTTTGTTGGTGTCTTTCGGGGTATTATTTCGAGCCATTTTCGAGCCACGTTATTTATACACTAAAACATTGTAGAGATGATCACTTTAAGAATTTACCTCAGGGCGGCCAGAAAGGATGCTGCCGGCCAGTCTATCATTTATTTTATTGTGGGTGAAGAATGGATTTCATCTACCTGCAAAGTGCACCATCAACATTGGGATGCTGATAACAGTTGTATTACAAAAAAGCATCCTAAATTTTATATTATCAATCCCATCTTTCAGCTCTATGTGTCCAGGGCTCAACAACACATTAGCAATTTACAAACTGCAGGTAAATCTTTTGATCGGGCTTATTTTGAACAATATGTTTTTACAGGTCCGGAGGTTGCGGAAAATCCATGTGTTTTAAAGCTGATTGATGAGTATTGTAACGCAAACAATTTGGGATGGTGTAGAATTCAGCGATACCGAAGATTAAAGTTTGAAATAGCATTTTTAGTAAATGCACCAAAAATTAAGGATATAAATTATGCTTTTGCAATTCGTTATCAACAGCTTTTAAGGGCAAATAAAAATAATGAAAACAGTGTTATTGCTAAAACAAAGGCACTAAAAGCAATTGTACATTTTGCAGAAAAAAAGGGTATTATTGAAAAGGATCCGCTCGCTATTTTAAAGTTGAAAGAAATAAAGGGGAAAAAGGAACACTTGTCTGCAGATGAGTTGGAAATACTTGAGAACCTGTATCATCAACTTAGTTTGGTTCCAGGACTGCAAACGGTTTTGAGATATTTTTTGTTTAGCTGTTACACGGGGCTGCGGTATTCCGACATAATAAAACTTAACTACATTGAAATAAAAAACAACTGCGTAGTTACCACGCAGGAAAAAACAGATAAGCGGGTAGTAGTGCCGCTGATCAGCAAGGCCAAAGCTTTACTGGGCACCCAGGCCACCGGCAATTGTTTTAAAACTTACAGCAACCAGGTAACCAATCGAAATTTAAAATCGATTATGGAAATAGCTGGTATTAATAAGAAAATTTCTTTCCACTGCAGCAGACATACATTTGGTACGTTGTCAATTTTTTTGGGTATTCCTATGGAAGTAGTAGCCGACCTGATGGGCGTTGATTTTAAAACAGTAAAAATATACGCTCAAATAGTGGACGAGGTAAAGAGCCGGGAGATGTTGAAATGGGAAAAGAAAGTAGGATAAAATGCATTGAACGCCTATAAAGTTGCATTTTTTGCAACTTTTATTGCAAAAATTAAATTTGAATTTACATATTCAAAAGTTGTGTGTAATGGAAATCCAAAACATTACCAGGCCATCGTAAAGCGCCATGATCAACTTTAAACGTTAAGAACTTTTTCATTTTTAAGTATGGTTTATAAATTGCATGCGCTTCCAGTTTTTGTTGAAAGTCAATAATTTTATGAGTCTCATCACTAAACGTGAGACGAAGTTTATAATCATTTAAATATTCTGCTCTAACTAAACTCATAACCCAGATATTCTTTTTACTGTTATTTTTGTTTTAAATACAACAAGTTTTTCCCATTTTTCAACAACTTCTTTCCAATATTTTTTAAGGAATTTTTTAACTTTTTTTGTATCCTTTTCCGGAAGCTCTTTGTTAGAATTTCCGGCCTCTCGTACATCAATACCTACAAGTTTATTATTATCGATGACTAATTCAAAAACACTTTCATACTCTGCTTTTTCTGCATGAATATGAATAGGTAAATGATCTTCATTATAAATGTAAATCTTAATTCCATCAAATGTAAAAGCTAAAGGAGGCATTCAATTTTTTTACAAAGCTACAATAAAAATCAAACCCGGGTGCATCCCGCTGGGGGTATTGCCCCCGGGTTTCCATTTCCCTTTTTACAGGTGGCGCCTGAGCAGGGAGAATTTAATTTCTGCCATAAGCTTCAGTTGCTCCCTGACGGCCAGCTCGTGTTTTTCAATTAACATAACTTTTTCGACGGTTTTAAAAAATTCAGCTGGCTGCAGCAGTTTGGACTTTTCCTCAATAATCATTTTAAAATCTGCTATTGTTAAAAACTCAATAACAGATCCTGTTAAATAAATGTGGTAGTACCTGGCTTTCCACAGCCCAAAAGTAAGGGCATAATAAAACTGCTGTTCTTCCAAATGTCTGCAATGAATTACAAAGCAATTTGGACAGGGTTTAGCAAGCGGTTTGCCGCTGTTAAGTCCTTTGCACAAAATAAATAAATCATGTGGCCTAATGGCCTTGGTAAGGTTGTGGTACCTAATTTCTGGACGTTGCATAGCATGCTGTTTAGTTATGCTCCGCTTCGCTCCACATACAATTCCAAAAGAAAAAAAGAAAAAAAAGAAAGCCATTGAAAAAACGTAGGGCAGGGGGTTACTCCAAAAGCAGAAGCCCGTAAAGGATAGGGCTGTGCGGCTGGGCTGTGTTTAAGAGGGCTGCTTTTGGATCACCCCATGACCGTAGTTAGCTTTGCTGATTTTTTTTTGTTTGATTAATTATTTTGGATACGGATTTTCTTCCAGGGGTCTGGATGGATGGGAGGGAGTGGAGGCGTGGACAGAATGGAGCAAAGCGCAATGGCGCCACGCCGTAACGAGTGAGCAGCCATACAGTCTCCTGGTACCTTTGTTCAAAAGCGATCCGGACACGGGGAGCGTTGCGATAGCAGCTCCACGGGTACGGTTGGCTTTTGAAATTTGGAATGCCACTGTTGGGCTTTATATTAGCTGAGGGATGCTGGCAGGTGGTTTGCGGAGCTTACCTCCTGTTGTATTTATTGCCTGGAGTGGTTGCCCTGCAAAATGTTTTGCGAGCGCAAAGCTTTGTAGGGCAACCTCTCCTGCAATTCTATATTGGAATAAAAGATGAATAATGATTTACTGTAGAAGAGTGCGACGCCAATGAAGATGAAAAATGTTCAAATGCTGGGAACAAAAAAGCATTATAAATTTTATTGTATTAAAAAAATAATGATTAATTTTACATCATGAGTTCGGTTTTAGCCGTACAGAGTTCGTCCGTAAAAGGGTAAATATCGCTCAAAAATATTCCCGTCAAATTCTATTTGGCGGGTTTTTTATACATAGTAACCATTGCTAAATTCTTTTTTCCTGTTCTTACCTCTAATATATACTCTATTTTGTAGTCATATCCTTTGATTTTTTTTGTATATAAAACCCGATTTGAATTTGTTTTTTTATCCTTTCCTGGTTGTATAGAGTCTGGGTGTTTTGTGATGATAGGAATAAGTTTCAAATCTTTTTTTGAAATAGGGAATGCATCTTTTGCATGTTTTTTTATTGTGTGTCTTACAGCATAATTATCTACAATATGGGTATATTCAGAAACATCAATATTGTGAATTCTTTTAATCTCGGAAATCTCGTATTCAGTGGGTTGACCAAGTTCGATGTAAACCTTTTCATTAGAATTCATTTTATCAGAAAAAGAAGCCAAATCATCTATATCACCAATTCCATGCATATCATTTTTTTTTGAAGGAGAAAGCAATTTATAAATTAAAATAGATACTCCTGCTAATACAAATAAATTGTTATTTTTCATCTTATGTCTTTGTAAAATTTAATAAGCAAATCTTTGGCTTTTTCCAAAAGCCAAAAAGTGCAATAATGCTGGCCGGTGTTTGCTGCAGGCATCAAGTGCGCTCTTCATTGTGGTGCCTTTATACACTACATCATCAATAATTAATACCCGTTTGTTTTCAATTTTTTTATCTGCTTTGGTATTGTGTTCTGTAAGAATATCAATAAAAGGTTTTTTCTTTCGGATTGCAATTCCAATGGCAAGTGCCCTGGCTAAATGAAAGGGACTATCCCGATTGTTTACACAAGTAATGATATCATAGTCAATAGCTTTTATTACATCATACATCAAAACAATCATACGGTACAAACTTGTTTTATCATTGTAAAACTTAGCCTGTACCACCAGCTGTGCAGTGATGTTTGGATTCTCTCCTGGCAAGCCATCTTTGTATTTTCCAAAGCTTTTACCACGATAAATATCGCAGGGCAACAGGTAGGCATAATCTTTTTTAATTTCTGTGGTACCAGCAAGGCGCACCTGCAGCAGGTATTCATCTTCAATGTCGAACTGTGCAAATATGATGTTCTTAAGCCGTGCCAGGTTTATTACATCTTCCCGGTTGTATTGCAGTACCAGGCTGCGTACCTGTGGTTTGCGCCAATCCTGAAAAATGGAAAAGATATTGGCTTTATACTCTTGCCGGTTGCGTTTAATGTGGTAATGTTTTTCAATAGTGGCCAGCTTATAATTTTCCATGCCGGGCAGGTTATCTTTAAACACTTTTAGCAGGTTTACACAATGATGATTGCTGCGGATGTCAATATCAAAATATTTTTCAATGATACCGATATCTGGACCATAAAAAAAGATGATGCCATCAGTATCATCGAGCAGATCCTGAAAGCGTTCTTCTGTAAGCGTGTCCTCATACATTTGTCCAAACACTTTTGTATTGCGGCTCCAACCGAGTAAAAAAATATCACCTCCGATAAACCATTCTGCATCCAGGTATAAATCCATGGCTATAAAAAATTTAGGGTTTAAAAAATCCCGGCTCAAAGCCGGGATAAACCAAAACCAACCAACCTATATGAATATTTAAAATTATACAGTTTCTTCATCTTCACTACTGCCACCAGTGGCGCCTTTGCCAATAAATTGTGCTAATGCTTTTATAATTGGAAGAGCGGCAGCAAAAGCAGCAGCTAAAGGAGCCATTCCTATTTCTGCAGCATCCATACCTGCTACCTGCTTACCTTTTTTTATGCGTTTTTTTATGCGTTTCATTGTGGTGTTGACTAAAGCTTTGTAGCTACCACCAAGGCTCTTCCATTTTTTTTCTAATCCTTTTGGATTTTTCTTAATGGCTTTATAAACCCGTTCAGCCATTTTAAACGCATTTAATTTTACTAACAATAAAAAGGCATTACGGGGAACTGCGAGTCCAATTTTTTTTAAGAATCCAAAGGCGCCAACATTGCTTTTGCTAATGCCCTGCTTGTTGCTGTACTGTAAAAATCCATTTGTCTTAACCATAATAAAATTATTTTTTTGCTATTAATATAATGGTCAAAGCTTCTATTGCACAGAGCACAATAAAAAACCATAGCCAGGTGTTTTTTTGTTTTAAGCCTTCCTGAACTGCTACTGTTGCAACAGCTTTGGAAGATTGCAGCAAAGCATTTAAAACTGCAATGCGTTTATCTTTTTGTGTGCAGCTATCTTTTAATAACTGCAGTGCCCGCTGATCTGTGTAGGGTACCAGGATTGTTTTTGGCTTAAGCTGCCAGCTTTGATCCTTTTGCTTTAAGGTGTCACTATAAAAATAATCACCTGGGTGTATATTATCGGGACACTGGTAATAAATACTGCAGAGCGAATCGAGGTTTATATAAGGTACCGGATTGCAGGGATTGTTTTGTACAAAAGTTGCCACAGCTTCAGCTGCTATACGCTGTCGTTCTTCTAAAAACTGTTGTTTTAAAACTTCAACTTTTTCATTCTCTATTACCATGCGCTTTGCCGGGTTGCAGCTAAAGCCAATGATGGCCAGAGTGATCATGGTGAGCGCTGCCAACAATATCTTAAATAATTTACTTTCCACCCTCAGGGGTATTTGTTGTGGATGCATCTGCACCAAATAATAACCCTATACCGGCTAAGATGGCCGTTAGTCCTTCCACGGAAAACGCTTTTGCAGTAACCATTGCCATGGCGCCGGTTGCAATTAATATTATACCTGCAGAGGATGTTTTCCAGTTTGTGAGAATGTTTTTCATTGTGTTATTTTTTTCTTTTTAAAAAATACGTTCTTATGTTAGTTACACTTCCATTGTCCAATAAAATGATACTACGCCAGGCAGGCACGGTAACAGAATTATTATAACCATTACCAAACACATCCTTCTTACTTAAGCCTGTAAAATTTACAGTAATTACATTGTTAGATGGATTTGTGTATAGTGCACCAGATGTATTATCAGAAATAAACCTTGAAGGGGTTACAGCTTCCCAACCTACTGTAGATTTGAGATAAGTAATATTTCTCACAGTCTGTAAATAACTGGTACCATCATACAAAGTGCTTGTTTCAAGTAATGAGGTATCTGTGCCGGTTCGCAAAGAATAATAATTACTATCCACTATTCCTATCGCTTGTTGTGCAGCTAATAATGTTGAAGATTCAATATTTCTTTGGTAGTTACCGTAAATAAACCGATGCGGATAAAAAATGTTATTGGTAATTCTCATACCGATCACAGTTCTACCCGGTATGTTTGGATTAACGCTTCCAAACCTATTTGTAGAATATCCTTTGCCTGACTTAAATACAGTATTGTTTGTTGCAGTTATGTAGCGGTTATTATTGCCATGAATACCTGCATCTGCTAAATTACTTACTGTGTTGGAATCAATTAAAACATTGTACGTTCCATCATCAACGTAGATACCATTGGCGTTACCGTCCGTGGTGTCATTTGAACCGTACGGTGCGCCTATACCATTAATAATAATGTTGCTGATAACGTTTCTGTTGAACCTTGTAACGTAAGCTGCAGTATCTGTATTTTCAGATGTGTAAATTCCTGCGCCATCATCTCTAATTGAGCAAAATTTATTTATGTAATTGTATTTTATGTAAGCATCATTGCCGTACCAATTTATCCCTACATAACCTGCATTTTGCACCGAATTGTTAGTTACGTAAACATTTTGCCCTGCCCTATTTAATATGCCGCCACCAACAATATTTTGCTCGCTTGTTTCCATCCCTGCAAATAATTGGATGCTGTCAATGGTGCAGTTAGTAATAGATGAAAGTGTAGTGTTACTGGCATTGCTAAATAAAATACCGCCACCTAAACAGCTTTTTACTGTTGAACTATCGATTGAGATGTCAAAAGAAGATACAACTGCCATAGCATCCCATCCTGTATTTCGTATGTCAATGTTTTTAAACCTATGCAAAGTTCCGCTTCTTACATATATGGCAAACTCCCCAGCGCCTATAAAAGAAATGTCACTCATAATTATACCGTTAAAATAACCAGCGCTTGGGCCTGTCATGTTGGTAAACAAAGTGTCATAAATAGCAGCCTGTATAGTATATGCGTTTGGATTGTTGTTTCCAAAATACATTCTCAATTTGTTGTTAACCCCATCCTGCCACCACTCCCCATCCTGGTCAAGTGTTCTACTATCTCGTTGAAAAAAATAACCCGACCCTAATCCGGGAGTTCCACTTGACATTGAGGCAAATGTTATAACACCACCTGAATGTGCCGTAATTGTTTTCCTGGTATGTTCCCAGCGTACATTACGGAAAACACCTTCTGCACCTGTCCAGTTAGTAGTTGATGAAAGTGCAGGGCCAGTCATAGTTGTGCTGGTTCTTGCTGTGTTGTAATAATAACTATTACCATAACCAGTGAAGTTTGGAGTTCTACCTATTCTCATTAATTCTCCATCCCGCAAAACAAGGTTATTATCGGGTTTTACCAAAGCTGAAAACCCACTTGTAGGTGCTTCCCAAATGTTACCCCCTAAATTTACCCACCCTGTAATTGTAACCAGTCCTGTAACAATTGGTTTAGCACCTGTCCCGTATGCCCTAAATACAATGTTGTTTCGGTTCATCATTATTGTACCTAAAAAAGTACTACCTCTTTTTAAGTTGATTGTGTCATTAGCCGCAAGTGTAGCTGCAAATATCTTTGAAAGAGAAACCCACGCATTGGCATCACTCAAGCCATTTAGGCCATCACTACCCGTTTCTTTTAGGTAATAATTATTGGCTGCATTTGCTTTAACTACCCAAATAAATAAAGCTATTGTTATCAATTTTTTCATCTGTTCTAAAATGAATAAGTAAGCTGAACGTTAGTTAAAGTAAACGATGGAGTAGTACCCCCAATCGTATAAACAACTCTCCATGTAC
>JANYCA010000174.1 GCA_025360525.1 Chitinophagaceae bacterium
GTAAACACCAGCACAGCATCTGCAGCTACATTGTTTAAAGTGTAAATTCCCTTTTCGTTGGTGGCGGTGGCATTTTTAGTTCCTCTTACGGAAACTGTAACGCCGGGAAGTGGTTCCCCTTTTGTGTCTGTTACCTGTCCGGTAACTGATTGGGCCAGCGAGGCTGTAGTAAACCCAATAATGGCCATGAAAAGCATGGCAGCTTTTCTCATTAAAGCAAGGTGCATAATCGTTAAGTTTTTTGTTTGGTAATGAATAAATAACAGCAATTAAGTAATCTTTATATTACATAAGTAATACTATTTTATCAATTTGCTGCATGAAACTAATATTTTTTTTATTTATGAGATGAAATTAATTAACAAACTTTTACAAAAATGAAAGCTATAACTTTCGCAAACGTTTGCGAAACGGTTTGCTGTTAAAAAATCGTTACCATACTATTTTTATTATGACCAACACAACTTTAAAAAAGATATCAGAAATGCTTGGGTTGAGTATTTCAACTATATCCAGGGCGTTGAAGAACCACCCGGATATTTCCGAAAAAACAAAACAACGGGTAAATGAATTGGCTACTGCATTAGATTATGAGCCCAATACAAACGCCATTCAGTTACGCACCAGTAAAAGCAACCTGTTTGGGTTGATAGTACCTACGGTTTCTAATTTTTTTTATGACTCTTTTATTGCATCTGTTGAAGAAGAAAGCAGGAAAAATAATTACAGCCTGATGATTTTACAATCGGGAGATGACCCAGTCATTGAAATGCAGAACCTTAAACTTTGCAGACAAAATAGGGTAAGTGGTGTTTTTACATGCCTTTCATCCCAAACTATTAACATAGATTCATTTACAAAATTCAAGGATTTAGAGATACCTGTTATTTTTTTTGATCTTGTGCCCGATATGCAGGGTATAAATAAAGTTTGTGTGGCAGATGTTTTATCGGCCACGATTGTAGCAAATACCATCAATATAAAAAAGAAGAAAAAGGTATTTGCACTATTTGGCAAACCCAATCTTTCTATCACCAAAAAAAGACTGGAAGCTTTTAAGTACAATATTGATAAGAAAATAGTAACAACGTACCTGCATGCCAATAATACCCCGGAAGCTGAACAATTTGCCATGGAGGCAATTAAGCAAAATGCGGATACTATTTTTTGTATGAGTGACGAAATACTGGTTGGCGTAATGAAAGCCATACAAAAAGCCCAATTACAAATACCAACGGATATTGCAGTAATTGCAATCAGCAATGGCTTTATTCCAAAATTGTACTACCCGGAAATTACCTATGTTGAAACCAGTGGCTATAAGTTGGGTAAGCTTGCTTTTTCCAGCATGATGGCTTGTATGGCCGGCAGTGCTTTTATGCAGGAACTTACAATTGAAAGTATGCTGGTAGAAGGTGGATCTATTTAGCCGGGTTAAAATCGACAATCAACCGAAATAGCTAATCCTTGTTTCTTCCCTTTTCACCAGGATACAAATTTTTAACAACCTCACTTTGCCAGAATTGTTTGGTATCAATATCCATAATGCTGAGCCTGCCTGTAAAGGCGGCCCCTGTATCTATATTCCATACATTACAACCGTGCATTGGAACTTCTACATTATAATAAAGTGTGGGTGTATGACCGATATATATTTCATTAAATAGTTTAAGGCGCTTGGGGTAAAACAACGAAGTTTTTTTGATGCCTTTATCCAATGTCAACGCCATTTCCCACAAGGTTCTGTCCCAACAACAAGTAGCAGCATTTAATTCTGCTTTGGGGCCTTGCATAGCCGTAAAGCCTGCATGAATGAACAACCTGTTGTGTTCATCGACATAATAGAAGCGCATCTGTTCAAAAAACTGGAGATGCTGCTGGGTGACAGCATCCATGCCGGTGTAACTTTCTATGGTTTCTTTACCCCCATGCGCAAGCCAGGTATTATCGATGTAACCTGTCCGTAACCAATCCTCACACCAAATATCGTGGTTACCTTTTAAAAAAATACACTGCTGCTGTTTAGAAAGGTTAATAACAGCTTCCATCACCTGCGCCGATTCGCTCCATCCATCAACATAATCACCCAAAAATATCAATGTATCATTGGTTGTTACAGCCGCTTTTTCCAGTACCTGTTTCAACGCTTTCAGCCCGCCGTGTATATCACCGATTACGAATGTGTTTTTCAATTTACTACTTTTAAAATTCATGTTTATTTTTCTAACGTAAAGTTCGTTGGTAATTATACTATTTGAAAGGATTATGGGCTTCTTTTAAAATTTAAACAAGCCTGAAAGCGCTGTGAAGTATTTACCGGTATAATGTGTTAAAAAACAGGTGCTGGTAAAATTGCTGTGCAAAATACAATTATTGACCAAACGGGTAATTTGTGCTGTACGGGAAAAAAGGTAAAGCTATGCTTCCAACAATAAAAAGCCCCTGAATACATAAAGTGTATGCAAGGGTTTTAAAAAAAATTGTGGTCTCGGCAGGACGATGAACACCTAACACCAGCATACGTTTTTTTTGTTTTGTCACGGGCAATGGCTCGATTAGTGTGATTTATCGTTAAATAAATTGGTACATTTACGTATGGAAAAAACATTTAAAAAAGCCAGTAACAAGCGTGAATTGCTACGCCTGGCAGGTGGTAAAAAAGCAAAACTCAATCATAATGCTTTTGGAAAAGACAGCGGGGCGTTTATGGCCTGCGATCTTTCCAAAGAAGAGTTTAAACAAATAATGCAAAACGGTGGCATTACCCCAGATAATAAACATCTGTTTTACCATCCGTTCGGGTCAAAGTCTGTTGATATTGCAGTACAAGAGAACTAATGTCTTCTACTGTATAATTTTCTTGTAAAGCTTGATGTCGTACAAATAGCTCATAGCCAGTTAGTGCTTGTACTCCTGCATCTTTTTTTAGTTGAATAACTGATTCAATTCCAACTGCGTTAATGATCTCTTTTTCATTCATGGTTTTGATTTTTTATCTTATAAAAAATATTACACAAAATTTACCAAAAACCCCTAGCCAAACCCCACACCCAGTACTCCCACTACTTATAAAAAACATTTTGCTAAAATGCTTTTACTAACTATGTTTACAGCCCAACATGCTCCCCAAAAAAACACATACATCTTTTACTACCAGCGCCGTAGCTACTTGCTAGTTAGGGCTGTTTATTATGCTCATCAGTATTCTTATTAGTCGTTTTTTTGGTTATCTCTTTTTTAAACGGAGCTGTTAATTCTTGAATTTTTTCTTCAATCATTTTATGAATACGGTCAGTCATTTTTATATCTTTTTCTGTATCTATTTCAATTTGAAATGGAATTGTATTTTTTCCAGTTTCTTCAAAATATTGAATTAAATTTTTAATATAAGTAGGTGTTTCCCATTCTTCAAAAAATTTCCCATTTTTTGGCAAGTCCGCTATTTGATTTAAAATTTTAATTGCATCTATTTCTAACGAATCGCCAATTCTTTTAAATACTGAAGCTTCAATTATTTCTGATTTTACAAATTGATCAATTTGTGAAGATGAATAAGGAGATTTTTCTTTTAGTTCATCAATTGTATATCCGGATTTTCTAATTATATCAAGCAGTAATTTTCCATTTGGCTTTAAAAACATATTTCCAACTCCCGTTACTACCCAATGCATATTTAAACCTGGGTACTCATTAGCTATTTTTTCAAGTTTATCGCTTCCAAATGTTTTAGTTGAAGAAAAATAAGTAGCAGATGGAGAAATTTTTTTTGAAAAATCCCTTTTGCTTATCCCTTTAAAATCAATGAATTGCGTTAGTCTGTCTTTAATAGTAGTCATAATCGAATAAAATATTGTTCACAATATTTGGAAATGAATTAAATTTAATTCACCTTCACATCAGCAACCCACTAGAGAGGGGCGCTAAAAACATCCAAAGCGAAAACGAATAAACGATCTTAAAAAAATTGGCGGCCGGTTTTATGACTATGCAATCGCTTGTTTTAGTCAAACGTCCTTCATTCATTCGTTTCGCGGCGAATGTGTCCCTCTCTACAATGGTACTTAAAAGGGTTTGCAGTTATTTATAATTGTAAACCCTTTTTTAATTCTACTCCAAATCTATAATATTTTATTGCAAAAAAAAATAACCTGTTTTACGGGGCTTATACGCTATTGCCCGCTAAACACTAACAAACACTCATATTATGATAAAATGCCTTGCTAAACACCAACAAACACCGATCAAAATATATTTCTGTTTATAACCATTAACAAAGTATTATGAACACAGCATTACAAATACCGCCTACACCCAGCCTCAACAAGTTGCCTCAGCAGCAGGTAATTGAAAAATACATAGAAGATGCAATTGAGCAGCGCATACATAGCTGCCTGATGTTTTCTGTACAATGCCTTAGTTGCGAAGAAGCCGGCATACTACTATCTATAAAAGAAGATACCGTACGTGACTGGATACACCGTGGCAAACTATCCGCCAGCAAAGTAGGCAAGGAGTGGATGATTCGCATTTTTGATATAGATAAAATGCTACACCAAAACGCCAACATCATCCGCATAGACGACAAACGATTTAGAACCAACCGCAAAAAAATTGTATAAGCCATGGAACAAAAAATAACACTAAACGCAGAAGAAATGGCGCTTTTAGAGATAGCACTTGAATCAACCACTCAAGTATTAAAAAACCGATTTGAAGAAGAAGTCGAATACGTTCATCCGGCAAAAAGATATGAGGAGCTGCGTAAAAAACTTGTAGAATGGATGGATACATTAACAACCGGTAAATTTTCTATTTCGCACGAAAAAATTGCATAAGCTATGGAGTTTACTTCCAATGATTTACCCCTTGTTATTGAAATACCAAATGCCTTTAGCAGCACTTCTGAATTATATGCAGATATGCTTTACATACAAAAATTAGCTAAAGAAGAAACCAACAACCAAAAGCTTAGAATGCAGCACATCAATCAGTTTTTTGTATCACAAGAATGTTATCAAAAAGCTATTCAAGCAGATAGAATGCAAAACCATTTAGGATACACAACTTTCATCATCAACTAAACCCCATATAACCATGAGCACACAGTTTATTTTTTCTGCAGCAGCTATTGAAATGATTGGCCAGCATAGCAAGCTATCGGCCAGCGTAATTTTTAATAAAACAATGGTAGCGCATTACCAGGAGCTTACTACCAGGCACGGCAAAAACCGAAGCTACCTAAAACAGTTTTTTTGCTGGCAGCGTATGAAGATGTACGAGCGTAAACTAAGTGATGCCATACTAACCGATTTTTTAAACGAGATAAACCGCCTGCACCATGGACCAGCCATTACAATTAGTGCTTAATAAAAAAGATGGAGAACAGCTTATCAAAGGATTGGAGCTTATTGACATAGGCATAAAACTTTCTTTTCATCAGGAATTTAAAAAAGTGTTGGCTAGTTCTGATTCTTTAGAAATACGCTCTTTAGCTTTCGACGATGGTGTACAAAGAGCTTACGCCCTTGATTGCATTATAAAGATTTTTATAGAAGAAGTAAAAAAACATTCAATATGAGCCAGCCATTACAATTAGTGCTTAATAAAAGAGAACACAAGCTAATAGAAAAAGCATTGCAATGCATGGTAAGCAATTACCAGCAATGTTACGAAAGCACGCTGTTAAATGCCGACCTGATGGAG
>JANYCA010000202.1 GCA_025360525.1 Chitinophagaceae bacterium
CTAAATATTCATCAGGATCGTGTATGGAAGCCATTTGAGAAGAATAATCTCCCAGCAATTCATTGCCTTGTTCAAAACATTCCAATATGCCTTTGTAACTTATTTTTTGTACAGCATCATTTTTTAAATCCCGCCAAATGCCTTTTTCAAAAGTAGGCTCTGCTGTTTTTAATGCTGTTTGATACCACCCTAATTTATTGCTGATGATTACACCTGTTGTTGGGATATTCAACAACTTTAAACATTTACCCAATACCTCCAACGCAAGACCGGCACCATACTTTCCGGCAGTATCAAACATGGGCGTACCGGGCGCATTCATTACGGATTGCCTGATTATTTCCAACTTGGTTTCAAATGGAGTGGCTTCGTACAAATTGCCCAGTCCACTAGTGCCAAAAATAACAGGAGGCAGTTGCAGTTTATTTGTAGGAGTGGTTACTGACTTGTTTACAGGCATATGAAATGAATTTAAAGCTGATAAAATGTAGTCACATTATTTCCAAAAAAATCCTGCTGCTCCGTTAATGAAAACGAAGCGAAATAGTCCTTAACTATTCCCAACATTTTTTCATAGGATGCCGCTACTAAACAAACAGGCCAATCGCTGCCAAACATAATCCGTTTGGAGCCAAATGCATTTACCACCACATCGAGGTAAGGAGTAAAATCTGCCTGTTTCCAATGTTGATAGTCTGCTTCTGTAACCATGCCACTTATCTTGCAATATACATTTTGAAATGAGGCCAGTAGTTCGAGATCTTTTTTCCAGTCAGCGATTAACCCGGCTTTAATGTATGGCTTGGCAATATGGTCAATTACAAATAACTGAT
Organism: Chitinophagaceae bacterium; assembly: GCA_025360525.1. GTDB lineage: Bacteria > Bacteroidota > Bacteroidia > Chitinophagales > Chitinophagaceae > Ferruginibacter. The sequence goes on from JANYCA010000202.1 coordinate 834, forward strand.
CAGGGAATTTTTTTATCAATTCCAATACTGCTTTTAAATGTGTTGGAAACACGAGTACATCATAGGTAAACTGGTATTGCTGTAACGCAGCAATACCGTTTATGAAACCAGGTTGAAGCATAAATGCCGGATCCTCTCCCTGCAACACATGCCTAAACCCCTTTACAGTATTAAATTGTTTGTAGTAGCTTAATTGCTCGTTAATGTCAGCAGCTCTTAAATCAACCCAACCTACAATGCCTTTTATAAAACTATTTTCTGCGGTTAGCTGCAGTAAAAAATTGGTTTCATCGTTTGTTTGATCTGCCTGTACAGCTATGCATCCATCTATATAATGTTGTAATAAAACAGGCTCCAGGTGTGCCGGCAAAAAGTCTTTGCGAATCACTGCCATTGCATCATCTATCCAACCATGTGTTGAAGCATGGTATTTCCAGAAATGCTGATGTGCATCAATTGTAAACATGCCGTGATTATTTATTGAGTTCAAATATTTTTTGCATCAACATCCATTTCTCGCCTTCTTTTGCCGAGGGTAGTGGCTGCTGAAATTTCCACATCAATTCTTCCCATTGTTGCACTGTTGTGTTTTCTTTATCCATTTCATTTTTTTTATCGAATGAAAAATCATCAGTAGTTTCCATAATCATAAAAAGGCGATTTTCTACACGGTATATTTCCATGTTTACAATACCGGCATTTTTTATACTAACCGCTATTTCTGGCCATATTTTTTCATGAAAGGCTTCATATTCAGCAATCAGCGAAGAATCGTTTTTAAGGTCGAGTGCCAGGCAAAATCTTTTCATACATTTTAAATTTTTGTAGCTACAATTTTATAACCCTTCCACCCAAAAAACAACACCACTACAAAACAAATTAAGGGGATGATATAACCCAGTTGAATATTGCCACTGCTGTCGGCAATAAAGCCAAAAAAACGCGGCAGTATGGCGCCACCTACAATCGACATAATTATTAAACTACTGCCATAGGCTGTGTCGCCTTTTAAATCTTTTATACCCAACGAAAATATTGTTGGAAACATAATGGACATAAAAAAGCAGATGCCTATAACCGCATAAACTGTAATTAATCCGGTTGCTGTTATGGCTACAATACTCAACAAAATATTGATGGCAGCATAGATTGCCAGCAGTTTTTGCGGCTGGATAAATTTCATAAAAAATGTTCCGGAAAACCGGCCAATTAAAAATGCAAATCCCCCCACACCCAAATAATCGGCTGCCTGCACTTCTGTGATAGAGGCAGATTTAGTTGCGTATAAAATAAACAAGCTAAGCACTGATACTTGCGCACCTACATAAAAAAACTGTGCTATTACAGCCCATTTTAAATGCCGGTTTCTAAATGCATGAAAAATATGCTTGCTACCGCTTTGCTCCGTGGTTTCCATAATTTTAGGTAAATGGGAGAGGGCGAATAACAATGCAATTACCAGCAGTATAAAACCCAAAATGGCGTAGGGTGTTTTTACAGAAGATGCTTCGGAGGCCAGCGCAATTTTTTTTGCTGCTTCTGTCATAGCATTTAAATCAACATCGCTATAGCCTTTGGTTAATATAATTCTTGCGCCAATAACCGGTGCCACTGCTGCAGCCAGTCCGTTAAAAGATTGAGCAAGATTTAGGCGTTGGGTTGCCGTTGCCGGATTACCCAAAGCAGCAGCGTATGGATTTGCAGCAGTTTCTAAAACTGTTAGGCCGCAGGCGATGATAAAGAGCGCAATCAAAAAATAATTATAGGATTGATAATTTGCTGCAGGGATAAACAAAAAGCAACCAATGGCAAAAAACAACAAGCCACTGATGATACCCATTTTATATCCAAATTTTTTCATGATAAAACCTGCCGGTAATGCCATAATAAAATAGGCAATAAAAACGGCAGAATCTACCAGGGTAGATTGTGTTGTAGTTAATGTAAATGATTTTTTTAGATGGGGGATCAATATAGGGTCGAGATTATGTGCAAACCCCCATAGAAAAAACAGGCTGGTTATTAAAATAAATGGCAGGAGGTAAGCATCGTTTTTTTTCATTCGGCAGTAGTTGTTTTAAGTTCTATTTATAAGCTATAACATGTTGTGTGGATTTGCCAAGACCATCAATACCCAATTCAACTACATCGCCAGGCTTTAGGTACACCGGGGGTTTCATACCGAGGCCAACGCCCGCCGGTGTACCTGTGGAAATAATATCACCTGGCATAAGCGTCATAAATTGGCTTACATAGGAAATGAGGTGAGGTATATTGAAAATGAGGTTAGCCGTATTTCCATCCTGCATTAATTGGTCATTAACGGTAAGCCAAAGCCGGCAGTTATTGATATCTGCTATTTCATCCGGGGTAGCCAGGTAAGGACCGATAGGAGCAAAACTATCGCAGCCTTTTCCTTTATCCCAAGTGCCACCCATCTCCAGTTGAAAAGCCCGTTCACTTACATCATTGTGCAGGCAATATCCGGCAACATAATTCAATGCATCTGCTTCCGCTACATACGATGCTTTGCTGCCAATAACTACCGCCAGCTCCACTTCCCAATCTGTTTTTTGTGAATTTTTTGGAATGATAATATTGTCATTTGGGCCGGTAAGTGCCGTAGTAGATTTTAAAAATAGTATGGGTTCCGCAGGAGTTGCGGCACCTGTTTCCTTTGCATGATCCTTGTAATTTAGACCGATACAAACAATTTTGGAAGGTCTTGCCACCGGTGACCCTAAACGAACGTCTTTGCTTACAGCCGGTAATTCAGGATTTGTTTTTATGAAATCCTTTAATTTTTTTAAGCCATCCTGCTCAAAAAATTCTTCGTTGTAATCTTTTACAAAACCAGAAACATCTACGTAGGTATCTCCTATTATTAATCCCGGTTTTTCGTTACCGGCTATTCCAAAACGAATCAGTTTCATGTAATATTTTTATTGGTTTAATTAATGCAGGAAGCCACGATTCTGTATATCAGTATACCATCATTTTTTCGCTTTTCTATTTTAGTTGGAGTTGTATAATTGTATCAACGTCATCCAATACTACTCCATCAAGATATATAAAAGTTCCCTCGGGAAGCTGTTTAAATTTTACTTCCTTTTTGTCCTTAAATAAAAAAGCTTTGACAATAGGTTGTTTTAATTCTGCAATAAAAATAAATGCCGGTTGTTCCGGTGTATCGAGAATATGCATGAAAACTGATTTGCCATTTTTAGTTAGTACTCCCCAGCTTTTAGCAGGTATTACATTGCCCCTTGTGCCATAAATGCTGGCACTATTTTGCTCCATCCATTTACCCATTAATTTCAATGTATCCACAAACTCCTGCTGAATGGTTCCATCGGGCATTGGGCCTACATTCAGTAAAAAATTGGCATTATGTCCTGCGGCTTTTACCAGGTACTGAATTAGCTTTTTGGAAGATTTGTAATTTCTGTCTGTGATGTTAAAGCCCCAGCTATCATTCATAGTTTCGCATGTTTCCAAAGGCAGTTCAGAGATGGAGGCACCACCAAAGCCGGTTGTATTGGAGCCCGGTAAATCTTTTTCAAATGCCTGAAAATCTTCACCTGGTATGGGCGTTAAATGATGGTTGTTGCTGATTAAACATTGGGGTTGTAAACTGTGTATTAATGAATAAATTTCATCGTAATGCCAGTTTACTTTTGACTGCAATGTTTTGTCCACATCATTATCCAGCTGGTCCCAATGACCATCAAACCATATCCCTGAAATTTCTCCATAGTTGGTTAATAATTCTGTTAACTGTGCCTTCATAAAACGGATATAACTATCCCAGTTGCTTTTGGTTGTTCGGCCAGTACCTTTCCCGGTTTTCCCAGTTTCATACTGGTAATCGCTGCGATACCAATCCAGTAAAGAATAGTAGCAAAATAACTGAATACCTTCTTTATGACATTCGGCTGCCAGTTGTTTTAATGCATCCTTTTCGTACGGTGTCCTGGTAATTTTCCATTCGGATTGTTTGGTATCCCAGTTACTGAAACCATCATGATGCCGGGTAATAAAGGTGATGTATTTCATGCCTGCTGCTTTAGCGACAGCCACCCATTTTTTTGCATCAAAATTTTGAGGATTAAAAATATTGATCAACCTTCCGTAATCGTTCACCTGTATGTTGCGGTTATTCATCACCCATTCTCCATGTCCCAATACGCTGGATGCACCCCAGTGGATAAACATTCCAAACTTATTATCCTGAAAAACTTTTCTTGCAGCCAGGTTTTGTGCAGAGGGACTGTATACCTGGGCATGGGAGACAGCAATAAAAAAAATTAACAGGAATAAACTGCAGATGGTTTTTTTCATATGTTTAGTTTTTGGCGTTTTAATTATTAAGATTTACAAAGCCACCGTCAATTAAATAATTATTACCGGTTATAAATGCAGCTTCATCGCTGCACAGATACAATGCCATTGCCGCCACTTCTTCCGGCGTACCCATTCGGCCAATGGGCTGAGATTTGGATAATTTTTCGAACATTTCGGCTTCTTTTCCGGGGTAATTTTTTGCAATAAATCCATCAACGAATGGCGTATGAACTCTTGCCGGCGAAATACAATTGCACCTGATATTGTGCTGCAGGTAATCCTTTGCAATGCTCAGCGTAATTGCGTAAATAGCACCTTTACTCATGCTGTAAGCAAACCGGTCGGTTAGGCCCACCACTGCCCCGATAGATGCCATGTTAAGAATAACGCCACCGCTGTTTTCTTTCATTAGCGGGATGGCCGCATACAAACAATGGTAAGTGCCTTTTACGTTCACTGAAAAAATTTTATCAAAATCTGCTGCACTGGTTTGCTCCACATTTCCAACATGGGCGATGCCTGCATTGTTCACCAATATATCTACTTTTCCAATCAATTTAAAAACCGCATTCACCTGCTGCTGGCTGGTTATATCAATACTATGAGCAACCGCTTCTCCACCATTCGTTACAATTTCATCCGCTACTGCTTTAGCTGCTACAGGATCTAATTCAATAATATGAATTACGGCTCCCTGCTTTGCAAATAGTAAAGCCATTGCTTTGCCAATGCCGCTACCAGCACCTGTTATCACTGCTATTTTATCTTTTAAGCCAAACATCGTTTTCAATTTTTTCTGTGAAGAGAAAGTCTTGCTCCGCCTGGTAAACCAGGCGGGTTAGAGACTATTTTGTCATTCATTACCATGACACTTAACAAATATTATTATCCTGCTTAAAAGCATTTTTTATTGTTATCGGTTGTTATAAACTAACACCTCTTTTCCATGGAATAAAATCATCTTGCCCCAGCAATACTGCCTTGGGTATTACCTCCCCGCTTGCTGCCTTTATTACATAATCCAGTATCACTTCTCCCATCTCCTCAATGGAGGAGGTTCCTTCAATAATGCTACCTGTATCAATGTCGATTATGTCACTCATTCGTTGAGCCAACTGAGTGTTGGTGGCAATTTTTATAACCGGACAAACAGGGTTTCCCGTAGGCGTTCCTAAACCGGTTGTAAATAAAATGAGGGTGGCGCCGCTGGCAGCTTTTCCTGTTGTAGCCTCTACATCGTTGCCTGGCGTGCAAACTAAATTTAACCCGGGTTTTACAGTAGGCTCTGTGTAATCCAGCACATCTGTAATAGGTGAGGTACCGCCTTTTTTACAGGCCCCGATACTTTTTATAGCGTCCGTAATCAACCCGTCTTTGATATTACCGGGAGATGGATTCATGTGAAATCCTGAACCAACCGCATGGGCTTGTTGACTATAGTCATTCATCAACTGCATAAATTTTCTTGCAACGGGTTCAGAAACTGATCGGTCAATTAAATCCTGCTCTGCACCACATAATTCCGGAAATTCCGCCAATAAAACAGTTCCTCCTAAAGCCACCATTAAATCTGCACAATGACCTACAGCAGGGTTGGCGGAAATTCCGCTAAAACCATCGCTGCCACCGCATTTTACGCCAACGCACAGTTTACTTAAAGGGGCAGGATGGCGCTCCGTTTTATTGGCTAATACAAGTTGTAGAAAGGTTTGCCTGATAGCCTCTTTAATTAAAACAGCTTCACTTTCGCTTTGCTGCTGTTCAAATATTATTAAAGGTTTATCGAAGGAAGGATTGCGTTCTTTTAGATGACTCAGAAAATCTTTTACTTGAAGGTGCTGGCAACCAAGGCTCAACAATGTAATACCTGCAACATTTGGATGATCTGCATAGGATGCCAATAATTTACCGAGTGTTGTTGCATCCTGTCTTGTTCCGCCACAACCACCCTGGTGATTTAAAAACTTAATGCCATCTATATTGTTGAATAAGCGATCATTTTTTTTAATGAAATTGTCCTGGGATAAATTAATGCTGTTTAAATCTTCGCCGTTTTTAAACGCCTCTACCAACTGATGAGTATAGGCTTTATAAGTTTCAGTAACGGCATATCCTAATTCATTGTGCAAGGCTTCTTTTATTACATCCATGTTTCTGTTTTCACAAAAAACGGTGGGGATAAACAACCAGTAATTTGCTGTGCCTACACGGCCATCTTTTCGATGGTACCCATTAAAAGTTGAATGGCTGTATTTACTTACATCCGGTGCCTGCCATTTAAAAGATACATTCCTGTAATCGAAACTATCGGTTGCATGTTTGGTGTTATCAACTGTCATACGGCTACCCCTTACTACCTGTTGCTGTATACTTCCCACCGTTGCTCCATACATGATTGCTTTTTCACCAACGGGTAAGTCTTGTATAAAAAATTTATGCTTTGCAGGAATGTCATCGATTAAACGAAAGCTCTCGCCGAGCCACGTTATTGATGTGCCTTTTTCCAGTGGCTTTAAAGCTACCAACACATTGTCCCGCAAATCAATCTGTAAAAATTTATCGCTTGTTTTTTCCATTGGCTAAACAATTGGTAGCAGTAATCGAAAAATGAATGCCTGCTATTTTGACAAAGGTAAATAGCCAGTGATGTTGCCGGTTTGTTTTTTTTACCCAACTCTTACACTTTATTGGCATAAAAAGAAGAGATTTGGAAACAAAACAATCAATATCGATGAACCCAAAGCTTTTAAAAGTTAATACGCAACCCAATCAAAGCTTTAGCATAAGGCGGGATGCGGTGCCTTATTTTTACAACAACTGGCACTTTCATCCGGAAATGGAACTGGTACACATTCAAAAAGGGAGTGGCATACAATTTATCGGCGATAATGTGAGCCGGTTTAAAAAAGATGATCTTATTTTGGTTGGCTCCAATATTCCACATTTATGGCGATGTGATGATGCTTATTTTCAGCAAAATTCAACATTAAAAGCCATTGCAACTGTTGCACATTTCAGCGAAAATTTCTGGGGTAACGATTTTATTGAACTTCCGGAAAACAAGAAAATAAAAGAGTTGATTGTAACTGCAAAAAGAGGAATTATTATTAAAGGGAAGGCAAAACTTATAGTGGCCGAGCTTATGCAACAAATGTTGGTTGCAGAAAATACAGACAGGATAATACTTTTGCTGCAAATATTAAAAAGCATTGCTGAAGGCAGCAAAGCCAATACACTGCTTGTATCGAAGGGTTTTGCACCCAGCCTCGAAATAAAGGAAACAGAACGAATTAATAATATTTACACCCACTCCATTGCAAATTTTAAAGGGAAAATAAGTTTAAATAATATTGCTAAAATTGCCAACATCAGTCCCAACTCATTTTGCAGGTATTTTAAATTGCATACCCGAAAAACATACAACCATTTTTTACAGGAGCTGAGGGTAGGCCATGCCTGCAAATTGCTCATACAAAACAAACTAAATATTACACAGGTATGTTACGAAAGCGGGTTTAACAATGTGACCAATTTTTACAAATCATTTAAAAAAATAACCGGTAATTCTCCGCTTGAATATCAAAAGCAATATCTCACAAACGCAGAAATTTAATGCTGTATTCCCTGCAATCAATATTGTATCACAACTATGGCCCGCTATTTTTTATTGCGTAGTTGCCAAAGTAGTTTTACTAAACCAGCTTACAAATTTTCTTACTCAAGTTGATGAATGACTGTTTTGTTTGATTGATACAGTAAGTACTACAACGGCACTTTTTTTTCATAACTTCATCATTAAACATTTAAAAAGTAAATACTCATGCGCATACCTTACCTCTGCATCGCACTGCTTTTTAGCCACCTGCTCGTTGTTGCACAAAGCAAACCAATTGCTACCGCAGACCTTATTTTAATTAACGGTATTGTGTGGACGGGTAACGAGGACCCTGCATTTACAGACGCAGTTGCTATAAAAGGGAACCGAATTTTACAGACAGGCACTTCCTCCGTAGTTAAGAAAATGGCTGGAAAAGCTACCAGGATTATTGATTTAAAAGGGAGGCTTGTTACAGCGGGTATTAACGATGCGCATGTGCATTTTTTATCCGGCTCCCTAAGTTTATCTGCCATTGATTTAAATGAATGCAAAACGGAGCAGGAGGCTTTAAACATTGTAGCGGCCTTTGCAAAAAAACACCCTGAAAATAAATGGCTCACCGGCTTGGGCTGGCAGTACAGCATCTTTCCGGGCAGTATGCCCACAAAGAAAGGCTTGGATAAAATAAGTAGCACCCGGCCAATTTACATAAGAGCCTACGACGGGCATAGCGCATGGGTAAACAGCAAGGCGCTTGAATTGGCGGGCATTAATAAAAACACAAAGTTTGATGGTTTTGGAGAAATAGTAAGAGATGCAAACGGTGAACCAACTGGTGCTTTAATTGAAGGGGCAAAATATTTGGTAGGCAAATTATTACCGGAACCAACAAGGGAAGAAGAATTGGCTGCTTTGCGCCAGGGAATGCAATATGCTGCTGAACATGGCATGACGACCATTCAAAATGCCAGCGGGGATATGGAGGAATTATCATTGTACGAAACGCTGTTAAAAAATAAGGAACTTTCCATTCGGTATGGCGCTGCATTTAGTGTAGATGAGCACACGACTGATGCGGACATACAAACTTTTGTGGCTGCCAGAAACCGCATTGGAAAGAGCCCGCAATTACGTGCCGGTTCTATTAAATTTATGTTGGATGGTGTGATAGAATCTCATACAGCACCCATGCTGGAACCATATAGTGATGTGCCAACCGATAGTAAACTGGCCAACAGCGATTTCGCCATTCCGCTGGAGCGCTACCGCAGCCTCGTAACAAAACTTGACAAAGCAGGGTTTCAAATTTACACACATGCCATCGGCGACAGATCTGTAAGAGAAGTATTGAATGCGTATGAAAATGCCCAACAAATAAATGGTGTAAGAGATAGCCGCCATCGCATTGAACACATTGAGCAAAGTTCGCCGGATGATTTACCGAGGTTTGCAAAGCTGGGTGTGATGGCGTCGATGGAGCCCATTCATGCTGATCCGGGAAGTGTGGAAGTATGGTCGAAAGCTGTGGGCGAAAAAAGATTGCCGCATGCATTTGTGTGGGCTTCAATGTTGAAAAATAAAGCGCACCTTGTTTATAGCAGCGACTGGCCGGCATGCTCAAACCCTGATCCCATAAGAGGTTTGCACAATGCAGTTAACCGCCGTACTATTGATGGGCTGCCGGAAAACGGCTGGGTACCTGAGCAAAAAATTTCAATTAAAGATGCGTTGATTGCTTATACACAGGGTGGTGCTTATTCTTCGTTTGATGAAAATGAAAAGGGTAAAATAATGCCTGGCTACCTGGCGGATATTGTTGTTTATTCTCAAAATCTTTTTGAAATTGCGCCCATGGATACTTACAAAACAAAGGTTGTACTGACAATTTTTGACGGAAAAATTATTTATGAGAATAAGGGATTGATGAAGTAGAAAAGGTTAACAGTTTGAATGCTTAAAGTTTCTTTTTGCAGGATTAATTATTTAAATCGCAAAGTCAATTTACTGAATAGGCAGTCTCTATTTTCTTTTTTTTCTTGATAAAAAAAGAAACAAAAAAAATCAAGGCTGCATAAAAAAGGCTAAAAATTTGAACGCTTGTCTAAAATGAAATTAGCTCAAGCTTCAGAATATTCCAAAGCAGTAGTGCAACCTACGGGCTAAAAGCAAATCCAGTCATTGGTAACATCAATTTCATTTTTTTTACGACAATCATTTAAATTTTCTTTACGCCTTTTTTATAAGGCCGATCATAAGCATGCGAACTGAAAAAGTTAAAAATATAAGCGCATTTCTAAAATGAAATTAGCTCAAGCTGCAGCATATTCCAAAGCAGTAGTGCAACTTACGGGCTAAAATCAAAGCCCGTCAATGGTAACATCAATTTCATTTCTTTACGACAATTATTCAAATTTTCTTTACGCCTTTTTTATAAGGCCGGTCCTGAGCATTTTTTACTAAATCATTAATCCTAAAAAAAGAGCAAAACGATATTATAATTAAAGCCCAATAGCAAATCTCCCGTTGAACGGAGCGTCGCCACTGAAGTTGAATCAGGGTGCTAATGCCGGTATCAAAAAAAAGGTTCAATAAAAAACCTCTTAGTAAATGCTAAGAGGTTTTTCTATAAAATATGCAGTGGGCTTTTAGAGTGTTTTTAACACATCGTTCATGCTTCTAACCGCATCTGCACTTTTGTTAAAGGCAGCTTGTTCTGTTTCATTTAATTTAAAGTCGAGGATTTTTTCCCAGCCATTTCTGCCGATGGTAACGGGTACTCCAAGACAAATATCCGATTGGCCATATTCACCTTCTAGCGCTACGCAGCAGGTGAATAATTTTTTCTCGTTACGTAAAATGGATTCTACTAAAGCGGCTCCGGCAGCACCTGGTGCGTACCAGGCTGAAGTGCCGATTAAGGCAGTTAAAGTGGCACCACCCACCATGGTATCTTTAATAATTTGTTCCTGTTGGGTTAAACTTAAAAAGTCTGTAACCGGGGCACTGTTCCAAGTGGCAAGTCGCATTAAAGGGATCATGGTAGTATCTCCGTGTCCACCTACAACCACTGCATTTAAATCAGCAGGACTGCAACCTAAATGCTGGCTCAGCTGGTATTTAAAACGGCTGCTATCCAATGTGCCGCCCATGCCAATGATACGGTTTTTTGGCAAGCCTGTGGAGGTTAAAGCCAGGTAGGTCATGGTATCCATTGGATTGCTGATAACAATAATAATTGCATCGGGTGAATATTGCAGGATGTTCTGTGCAACCGTACGAACGATTCCAGCATTTACACCAATAAGTTCTTCTCTCGTCATGCCCGGCTTACGTGGCAGGCCGGATGTTATTACCACTACATCGCTTTTGGCGGTTTTGCTGTAGTCGTTGGTGCTGCCCACAATTTTTGTATCAAAGCCAAGAAGGGTAGCTGTCTGCATCATATCCTGGGCCTTACCTTCCGCAACGCCTTCTTTAATATCAAGCAAAACCAATTCTGTACACAACTCTTTGCGGGCAATATTATCGGCACAGGTAGCGCCTACTGCGCCTGCACCTACAACTGTAACTTTCATGTTAAAATATGTTTTAAATGTTATAAATTTTATAATACAAAGGTAGGTGGAAATGCTGTTGAATTAAATTGAATAGTGTTGAATTTGGTTGAATTTTGTTGAAGATGGTTGAATGGATTGATAAGGCTGAATGTTGTTGAAAACAGTTTAAGGGTTGAGTGGGTTGATAAAGTATGCGCAAGTTTTTAGGGCGGATTGCTGATGTTTCCAACAATACACATCATGTGCACATCAAAAATTTAAAATTACAAATCAATGGAGGCAGCAATTTTATTTATCTCTACATTGCCTTCAAAATGCTGAACAAATTTCCCTTTTTTATTGTACAAAAACATACTGGGGTAGGTGTGCAGTTTATAAAAAGTTCCAAGGAAAAATTTACTGTCACGACCAACAGAAATGGAGGGATAATCTGCAAGGTTGAAATCTTCGTAAAACTTTTTTATAAGGTTAAAGTTGAGAAAACTCACCATAACAATCTGCACTCCTTTCAACAGTGCGATGTCTGTTTTTAATAGCTTTATCTGGTGTTTGCAATGATCACAATCCGGGCTAAAAAGGATGATGAGTGTGGGCTTCCTTTTCTTTAAATCAGCCTTGGCAAAAGTTGTGCTGTCCGGCGCTGTTTGTATAGTAAATGGCGGTACATCCGGAAACTGAAGGTACAATGCGGTAGTATCTTGTTGTGCATTTGCTGTGCAAAAGGCAGCTATCGCAAACAGTATTAAAATGCATTTTTTCATAGTTGGTGTTTTTGTAAAACTAATGCCTTTTTTATATTATGGATGAGATGTTGATGGGAATAATGGGAATCATTCAAAATTACTCAAACTCTTTTTATGAGGCTGGCCATTAAGATTCGAACTCTTATCCTACGCTGTTTAACTTTCAGAGTTTGTCGAAGGTATAAAATTTAAAAATCCAGATTTTATTGGCTCAAAGCCTGAACACATTCTGAGCCAATTGAGCCAGTTATGAGCCAATTAAAATATAGTTCGTTCCTGCTCCAACATCACCAGTTCTTTTAAACATTTTAAATATTTTGACGCAATTGACGCAATTCAAATTAGGATATAAAAAGCCCCTGCTCCTTTTTTCTTCTATACTTGTAAACTAATTTGTGGCCAATTAATGGGCAATAAAAAATCTATCGTACACTTTCACACATGTCTCGCAAATAAAATTGCCCAATTATTGTTCTTTTTGCCCAATTATTGCCCAATTGGCTTGTACGAAATACCAGCTCCATGTGTTCCTGATTTTATTAAAATCTGATACTTATTTACAAGTTCTGTTAATTCATTGGTGGCTGTTCTTTTTGAGATGGAGTTAATTTCCTGAAATTCCTTATTGGATATTTTACCCTTTTCTTTTGCAAAGAGAACTGCATTTATCTGCCTTTCATTCAACCCCAATCCACTTAAATATTCAACATTATAAATATCCTTTCTAAACTCAACAAAGAAGCCAGACATATCGTAAAAGTAAATTGGCTTTGGAAGCCCTGCCAATTCACATTCTCTTATCATTTTTAAAAGTTCCCCGTCCCCACGATTCTATGTAGCCGCTCCTGAAAAGTGCATTGGCAATATCAGGATTATATGCTTTAGATGGATGTTTGGTCAATAGGTTTTCAATTGTCCAGTTGTCAGGTAATTGCCCTTCATTCCAAAAAATAATTTTGTCGCTATAAACACTTATTTGAATTGGAGTGCCGCCAGAATAATCTTTATGTGCAACGGCGTTCAGCAATGCTTCTCTAACTGCATTTCTTGGATATTCATATTTTTCTATTCTGGTGATGCCTTCGTAACTGATTGCTGCTTTTATATATTTTGTAAACAACAAGTCCATTGTTTTCTCAATCTGCTCAAATAAGTTGCCGTGTATCTCGTCTTGAAATTTCAGGTCATCATCTGTTTCAAAATACCCGATTTTGATGTATGCACCTGTTACAAATTTTTCTGGTTCTGCATGAAACAAAAGGATAGCTGCTTTTTTTAAAAAATCATTTTCCTTGAGTTGCAAATTTCCAATAAGATGTTCGTTTGTGTCGGTTAAAATATCTTCCTCAATACGTTGGCTTTTGATTGCACGTTTACGGAAAAAATCAAATGTTTCTTGCTTTAAATCTGTTACAGCAATATTAGGAACAGGAACAGCATCCCAACGTTTGCCTTTTTTCTGCAAAAGAAATTTGTCCAATGCTGCTCCCTTTAATTCCTGTTTGGTGCTACCGCTTCGGTAATGATATTGCCCCTTGTAATTAACAGGGTAGGGATAACCTTCAACTATTATTTCAATAAATTCACCTTGTGTTGTTGTATGCAAATTCACCTCTAACAAAATGCCCAAAGTGTCTCTCACTTTGTTGGGTATTTCTTCTAATATTTTCTTAGCATCTGTTAAGCCAACGACATTTCCTGCATTGTCTTTGCCTATGAAAATGCTGCCGCCTTGGCATTAGCAAAGCCGCATATTTATTTTAGGAATTCATCTCTCCAACTACTTTTATATTCTATGTTTTGGGATTCGAGCATTATTTTTTTAATTAATGTCTTTCAACTGTTTAAGCCACTAATTTAAGTTTTTATTGTTGGTTTGTGCCCTATAAATGTTTTTACTAAGTGATGTGTCTGCTTATGGGGTGGGTGGGCTTTGCGTTGGTATTTCTAGCTCTTTACAAGGCTGGTTTTGCATCGGGGTTTTGTGTGACTTGTCCTGCGCTAAAAATAGGGTTGGGTCGTGTCGGCAAAGTCATGGATGCTTGTATATGAGTAGGATTTTCAATAGGGCGTCACTGAACTCAAAAGCCGGTAGCACTGCGTAGCAATCTCCAATTCCTCATTGGTTGGTACCACCAATATTTTTACCCTGGATAAAGTGCTATTAATTTCCTGCAGGCCTTCGAGGCGGCGTTGATTATGGGTTTCATCCAGTTCAATGCCCAGGTACTGCAGGTTGGAGGCACAAAGTTTTCTCATCAGCCGGTCATTTTCTCCCACACCGCCCATGAACACAATGGCATCTAGTCCGTTTAATACAGCTGCATAGGCACCAATATATTTACGAATTCGATAGGCATACATTTCGTAGGCCAGCAATGCTTCTTTATCGCCATTTTCTATTTTAGCCCGGATGTCCCGATTATCGCTCATGCCGGTTAATCCCAGCATGCCACTCTTTTTATTGAGGATGGCATTTACATTTTCAATATCGTAGCCCAATTGGTTAACCAAATAAAAAATGACAGATTGATCAATATCCCCGCAACGGGTGCCCATAATTAAACCATTCATAGGACCAAGGCCCATGCTGGTTTCAACCGATTGGCCGTTGTTAACAGCTGTGATGCTGCAGCCGTTGCCCAGGTGTATGGTAATTATTTTGCTGACTTCTTTTTGGAGATATTCAATGGCTTTGCCACTCACATATTTATGACTGGTGCCGTGAAATCCATAGGCCCTTATTCCATAGTCGTTATAAAAATTGGCAGGTATGGCGTAGCGGTAAGCCACCGGTGGAATGGATTGGTGAAAGGCCGTATCAAAAACAGCTACCTGTTTTGCTCCTGCAAATAATTTTTCGGCTATTTCAATACCTAAATAATTCAGCGGATTGTGCAAAGGCGCCAGCGGAAATAATTTCTTTATTTTTTCTTTTACGTTGTGATCGATAATAGTCGTTACTGCAAAACTTTCACCACCATGTACTACCCTGTGGCCTACCGCAGCAATTGCAGATGGATCACTGATAACCCCCATTTCATTATCGGTTAATAGCCTGGCAACTTCCTGCAGGCCATCAGTATGGTCGGTAATTTCAACTGTTTCTCTTTTCACCAGCTCCTTTCCATCTTTAAAGGTTTTGTGAATAATAACAGCATCATCCATACCAATTCTTTCAACAATACCGCTGCAAAGTACCGTTGCTGCCGGCATGTTAATGAGCTGGTATTTGATAGAGCTGCTCCCGGAGTTAATTACAAAAATATTCATGTGGCTGTTAGATAAAAATATTACGTTGCGTATTAAAAAATATTACTTTTTTATTGCTGAGCCTGTATGGCAGTGATTACAACGGTGTTAAAAATATCATCTACCGTGCAACCCCTGCTGAGGTCATTTACCGGTTTATTTAAGCCTTGTAACATAGGCCCAATGGCAACGGCACCTGTTTCCCGCTGTACAGCCTTATAGGTATTATTGCCCGTATTTAAATCGGGAAATATTAATACCGTGGCCTGTCCTGCAACTTTCGATTTTGGCATTTTTTGTTTACCAATAGCACCATCTACAGCCGCATCATATTGTATGGGCCCTTCTACCAAAAGATCGGGTCGGCGAATTTTTATCAGCTCTGTTGCCCTGCGTACTTTCTCCACTTCTTCACCTTGTCCTGATGTGCCGGAGGAATACGACAGCATCGCAATTTTTGGTTCAATACCAAACATGGTGCTGCTTTCTGCGGATGAGATGGCAATATCTGCAAGTTGTTCAGAAGTAGGATTTGGATTTACAGCGCAATCACCAAATACCGTAACCCTGTCTTCGAGACACATAAAAAAAACAGAAGAAACGGTTGATACCCCGGGTTTGGTTTTTACAAATTGCAGCGCCGGCCTTATGGTATGCTGTGTGGTATTGATTGCCCCGGAAACCATTCCATCTGCATCGCCTTTATAAACCATCATAGTGCCAAAATACGAACCATCTTTCATTAAATCGGTCGCCATATCCATATTTACATTTTTGCTTTTACGCAATTCGTACAATGTATTTACATACTCGGGAAATAAGGGAGACTGTAAGGGGTTAATGATGGCAACATTGTCTAAATCCAATGGAAGATTCAGTCTTTTGAGCGCCGTTTTTATCTCCTCCGGCTTACCAAGAATGGTTAGTTTAACTACATCTTGCTTTAATAATTTTGCAGCCGCAATTAAAATACGATCGTCCGTTCCCTCTGGCAGTACAATATGTTTCTTGAGTGTTTTGGCTCTTTTCACCAGTTGGTATTGAAACATCCTTGGTGTAATGCCCTCGGGTTTAGAGGTTACAATTTTATCCAGGATGGTATTGGTATCAATGTATTTTTCAAAAGTTTCAATGGCCAGCTCTATCTTAAATTGATTGTCGAAATAAATTCTTGAATGGATAGAACCTACTTTGTTCACTGTTTCAAAAGTACCCGTTTGCACCTGTACAATGGGTATCACTGTTTCTAAACCTTCAATGAGTTTTACAATAGGTTCATCTGGCTCCAATCCGCCGGAAAGCACCATGCCTGCTACCTTTGGGTAATTTTTGGAAAGATTGGCCTGTACCATGGCAACAATAATATCGCCCCTATCGCCGGGTGTTACAATCAATGTATTTTCCTGCAAACGGGTAAGGCAATTACGCAATTGCATGGCGCCTACTATGTAATGATCTACCTGGTTAGTGAGGTAATTATGTCCAAACAATAATTTCCCATTCAGGGTTTCCACAATCTCCTTCATGGTTGGGTTTGCCAGATCTTTAAAGTAGGGGATGATTGAACTTAAAACATTTACCGGTAGGCGTTCAGTAAATAACTGTTTAAGTTCCTCCGTATCGGTAGCTGCAATTTTATTGGCGATAACTGCCAATAATGGCACTTCTTTATTCAATAAAAGCTGGCAGGTAGTAAGGATATTTTTTGTAATCTCATCCGGTGTGTATCCATCGCCTTTGCTGATCAATATTAAAGGAAGCCCCAGGTTTTTCGCAATTTGCACATTAGATGAAAACTCAAAGCTGGCGCCATCTCCATCAAAATCGGTTCCGTCTACCAGTACAAAATCATGGGTGTCTTCCAGCTTCTTGTATTTTGAAATAATGGTATCAATGATGAAAGCAGTGTTGCCCTCACTCCGGTATTTCAACAATTCGTTGTAAGTAAAGGCAAAGCAATCTTCATATTTTATGTTGAGACCAAAATGATCGATCATGGTTTCAATATAAATGTCCTTTTTGTTGGGGCCATTTTCCCGGATAACGGGTTTAAAATAAGCGATCTTTTTAATCTTGCCCACCAATATATTCATGAGCCCAAGGGTAATGACAGATTTACCACTGTTGGCTTCGGAAGATGCTATATATATCGCTTTTGACATTACAAATTAATTTTGAATTTAAATTTTGCTTTGCAAAAATCGGTGAATTTGCAATTACCACAGGTGAGAAAAATCATGATGTTGCCTGCGTTTTGTTACTGCTGTTTTGTTTTTATTGAACATTGAACGGTTTTTAAGCAAATACAATCGGTCAT
The DNA here is from genome assembly GCA_025360525.1 of Chitinophagaceae bacterium. Lineage (GTDB taxonomy): Bacteria > Bacteroidota > Bacteroidia > Chitinophagales > Chitinophagaceae > Ferruginibacter. The sequence continues at coordinate 18,645 of JANYCA010000202.1, forward strand.
TCGCTAGTAGTTACAAATAATTTTTTTACTGCTCCAACACAACCTTACTCCTATCTGATTTGTCTTTATTTTTACCAAGAAATTAATAACCGCATTTGAATGAAAGATCAGCTGGACAAATTAGAAAAGGATTTAGAGGGTGAATTGTACACCGATGATACGATGCGGATTTTATACGCCACCGATGCATCGGCCTATCGGGAGATGCCGTTGGCTGTTGCCATTCCTGCTTCTGTGGCGGATATTAAAAAACTAATTGCATTTGCACGGGCAAACCATACATCTTTAATTCCCCGAACAGCAGGTACGTCTTTAGCCGGCCAAGTGGTGGGGAAAGGCATTATTGTAGACGTGTCAAAAAACTTTACCCAAATAATTGAACTAAATGAAGCCGAACAATGGGTGAAGGTTCAACCGGGCGTAATAAGGGATGAGCTGAATTTATTTTTAAAACCATATGGCCTGTTCTTTGGCCCCGAAACTTCTACTGCCAACCGTGCCATGATGGGCGGAATGGTGGGCAATAACAGCTGTGGCAGTAACTCTGTTGTGTACGGCAGCACAAGGGAACATTTGCTGGAGGTTAAAACACTGCTAAGCGATGGCAGCGAAGCGATTTTTTCTGCACTGGACCTTGACGCTTTTCATGCAAAGTGCGAAGGTGAAACGCTGGAGGCAACTATATACAAAACAGTAAGAAGTTTATTAAGTAACTACGATACGCAGCAGGAGATACGGGCTCAATTTCCCAAGCCATCTGTTGAAAGAAGAAATACCGGTTATGCAGTGGATATATTACTGGAATCGGCGCCTTTTACAGCAGGTAAACCCGATTTTGATTTTTGTAAACTCATTGCAGGTTCAGAAGGTACACTTGCCTTTATCACCGAAATCAAACTGCATGTAGACCCATTGCCACCCAAAGAAACCGGGTTGCTTTGTGTGCATTTCAACAGCATTGATGAATCGTTGAGGGCAAATATTATTGCCATGAAATTTAAGCCCAGTGCCAGCGAACTGATTGATCATTATATTTTAGAATGTACTAAAAACAATATCGAACAAAATAAAAACAGGTTTTTTGTACAGGGAGATCCGGGAGCTATTTTGGTAGTGGAATTTTGCAGAACCACCCGGGAAGAAATTGTTTCCATTGCAGCTGAGGTTGAAAATGCCATGCGTTCCGCTGGATTGGGATATCACTTTCCATTGCTGTTTGGTGCTGATACAAAAAAGATATGGACTTTACGTAAAGCGGGTCTTGGCTTGCTGGGCAATTTACCCGGCGATGAAAAGGCCGTGCCGGTAATTGAAGATACCGCAGTTGATGTAAAAGATTTACCAGCCTATATTGCAGACTTTAACCAGATTTTGGTAAAGCATAACCTGCATGCGGTGCACTACGCACATGCAGGCAGCGGTGAAATTCACTTGCGTCCCATCATCAACTTAAAAACAGCGGAAGGCAACGAGCTCTTTAAAACCATTGCTCAGGAAATTGCTACACTGGTAAAAAAATATAATGGCTCACTCAGTGGCGAGCATGGTGATGGCAGATTGAGAGGAGAATTTATTCCGCAAATGGTGGGAGAAAAAAATTATAAATTACTACAACAAATCAAACGCACCTGGGATCCCAATAATATTTTTAATCCCCATAAAATTGTAGATACACCGCCCATGAATACCATGCTGCGTTACACACCGGGGCAGCAAACACCCAAATTCAATACCATTTTCCGCTATAAAGATCAGGATGTGTTGCAGCATGCAGAGCAATGCAATGGCAGTGGCGATTGCCGCAAAACAGCTTTGAGCGGTGGTACCATGTGCCCATCGTTTATGGCTACCAAAAACGAAAAAGATTCCACCAGGGCAAGGGCCAATATCCTTCGGGAATTTTTAACCAACTCAGATAAGCTTAATCGCTTTGATCATAAAGAAATTTATGAAGTAATGGATTTGTGTTTAAGTTGTAAGGGTTGCAAAAGTGAATGTCCCAGTAACGTGGATGTGGCCAAATTAAAAGCAGAATTTTTACAACAGTATTACGACGCCAATGGTGTGCCATTCAGAAGCAAGCTAATAGCCAACTTTAGCAGTGCCGCAAAATTAGGATCACTGCTGCCGGGCATTTATAATTTTATGGTTACCACGCCATTTATCAGTAATACAATCAAGCGGTTGAGTGGGTTTAACGTACAACGCAGTATGCCAACTTTGTACAAAACAACACTCAATAAGTGGCATAATAAAAATAGCCGAAGCAAGAAATCGCTTGCCAATCACCCCCTTTTAGTCGATGGGGGCAATAAAACCGTTTATTTGTTCTGCGATGAATTTACCAATTATAACGATACGGAAATTGGCATTAAAGCCATTACACTGCTGGAAAAACTGGGATACGAAGTTATTATCCCAAAACATATAGAAAGTGGCCGGGCATGGTTAAGCAAAGGTTTGATAAGAGAAGGTAAAAAGATAGCCAATAAAAATATTGATCTGCTGAAAAATATTATTACCGAAACTACTCCATTGATTGGTATAGAACCAAGTGCCATCCTCACTTTCAGAGATGAATATATTGATTTGGCCACGGACGAAAATTTTGCAGCCGCCAAAGCATTGGCAAAAAATGTTTTTTTGATAGATGAATTTATAGCTGCTGAAATAGACAAAGGACATATCAGCACAGCGCATTTTACCAAAGAAAAAAAGCTGATCAAACTGCATGGACATTGTCAGCAAAAAGCGCTGTCGTCAGTAGCGCCGTCTGTAAAGCTATTGTCGTTTCCTGAGAACTATACAGTGGAAACAATCCCTTCCGGCTGCTGCGGCATGGCAGGTTCTTTTGGCTACGAAAAAGAACATTATGACTTAAGCATGAAAATTGGCGAATTAGTTTTGTTCCCTGCTGTACGCCAGCAAACAGATGACGTAATTGTTGCTGCCCCGGGCACAAGTTGCCGGCATCAAATTAAAGACGGAACCGGTAGAAAAGCACTACATCCGGTGGAAGTTTTGTATGATGCACTGGTTTAAAATTATGTTTAATAACGAATTTGATTTTATTTAAACATCCCTCAAAAAGGGTATAGGCAGCTTGTTTTCAAAACCTACCTTTGATTGATACAATTTGCCTCTTTTAACTGTAAGAAGTCACCTTGCCGGGATGCACCATAGTTAAAATAAAATCAATAAAAATGCACCCAAAACACCTACTGCTCACCTCCCTGCTTTTATATTTATTTTATACTGCAAATGCACAAGTAGCCCATAAACCAACGCCAAAATGTGGCAGTGAATTCATTTTAAACGATGTATTAAGCGATCCTGTAAGAGCAAAAAAGTATTTAGCCAATGAACAAATGATTGCAAAAAGAATCAGCAACAAGCAATCGGGTATTGATGCAGCATTGGCTCTTGGGCAGACTTCTGAAGTGAAAATTCCGGTAGTATTTCATATTGTAGATCCCAATCCTAACAGTATTACCGACGAAATGATCAACTTACAATTGGCTATACTTAACAGGGATTATTCTGGTAAAAACCCCGACTCTGTCAATGCTACTGCTTTTTATGGCGTGAGGGGGCATTCAAAAATCACTTTTGTTCTGGCAAAGCGATCTCCTCGTGGCTGCGATACCACAGGAATTGTGAGGGTTACATCCAACCTAACTGTACATGGTGTTTTAAAAGACAATAATGGTAATGTCACTGCATCTAGTAACACTTATTTGATGAAATATACGGCTTCGGGCGGCGATGATGGTTGGGATAGTTACAATTGCCATTACTTAAATATTTGGGTTTGTAACCTCACCAATGGCTTACTGGGCGAGGGAACTTTTCCTGAAAACGTACCATCCAGTATACAGGGTTTAGTGATTGAAAAAAGTACTTTTTCATTTACAGTACCATCCCAATATGCATTTGGTCGCACACTCGTTCATGAAGTGGGGCATTTTTTAAACTTAATGCATATTTGGGGCGATGATGACGGGCAGGCTAACAAATGTATTTGGGATGATGAAATAGGAGATACGCCCAAGCAGGCACTCCCAACTTTTGGTGCTCCAGCCGGTATAAAATACGATGTATGTTCGCCTGCTCCCGGCAATGGCATCAATTATCAAAATTTCATGGATTATTGCGATGATATTGCCCTTACCATGTTTACTAATCAACAAATAGTCCGGATACTTGCAGGACTTGAAGTGTTGCCCAATCGCCGTTGTTTAATTGATAAAAATAATAAAGCTTTAACACCGGCAGAATCGAATGAACTGTTCAACATGTGCAATACCCCTGATTTTACCACCAACGCATTCACAACTATTGCTGTTGGCAAGGGCGGCGTTGTTTGGGCCGGCTCCGCAAATTCTGGGTTATATCAATACCGTGGCGGACGCTGGCACCGTAACGTGAATAATGTGAATAATAATTACCAGGATGTTAAAGCTGATAAATATGGTGGCATCTGGGTGGCACAATCAGGCTATGGTAGTGCTCAAGCCAATACCGGTGGGATATTTTATATTCCAGATACATTATTCCCTGCTATCACCAATTATTACAGCTTTTCTAATGGACTGCCGTCAAGATATGCAAAAGGACTTTTTATTGATACATCAAAAACATATCAGCCAGGTCTGGATACACCGTTGATTTATACCGCAAATTTTGCGCATATCACAGCAGGCGTAACTGCCGCAGGTGGCGTAGGACGTGGGTTTAAACCAGTGGCACCTAATTATTTTACTACATTTAGAAAAGGAATGCAAACTGCAAGAGTCGCTGATGGAACAGCCAGTATTTATTGCATAGCGGGTGATTACAAAGTAATATGGGCCCATACACAAAACAATTATGGCAGCAGCCAGATACTTCGATACAAAAATAATATTTTGATGGATACGCTGCAATCGCTGGATACCACCAATATCTTCAACGATTTTTTACCAGGGCAGTTCAATGCAAAAGCTATGTATTTTGATGCCAGGGGCAACCGCTGGATAACCATCAATGGTAGAGGTATAATCGTTACCGATTCCACGGAAACTGTTTGGAGTATGATTGACTTTGCTGCATTGTTTCCTTCCACGCCGGCATTTAACACCAATGCCATTTCTGGTGATACATCTGGCAATGTTTATTTTGGAACACAGAATGGATTAATTGTTTACAGCGGTAATAAAACCTTAGATGATGTAAAGTCGTATAAATTGTATACAACAGCTAATGGTCTTCCATCCAACAACATCAAAGCAATTGCTGCTGATACTATGCGGCAAAAGCTGTTAATTGCTACCGATGCAGGAATTGTTTTTTGGAATCCATCTTGTGCAAGTGGGCCTGCGGTTGATAATATAAATGTTTCCACGGTTGCCACAGGCGCCTGGAACAATCCTGCCATTTGGTGTAATGGAGTAGTGCCACCCGCAAATGCAAGGATCATTGTAAGACATCCTGTTACCATCACTGCCAATACACATTGCATGTCCCTGCAGCTCGTTCTGCCGGGCAGTTTTACCGTATCGCCGGGCATTGATCTTATTGTGGGTAATTAGACTTCCAGAATGGAATTTCTGGTAGAAATAGAGCAGTATCCTTCTTGGGATTATTTATTAAAGTAGAAATTAGATCTTCTTATTTGGTGAAAAAATCAAACTGGATATCGGTTAACATTCCGGCTTCGACAACTGCTGTAGTTGTTAAGGCTATTATTGGGTTTGATGGGAATACAATGTGTTTGTACCTCACTATTGACCATTTAACACAGCACCCTATAATGAAAGGATAAACAAAAAAATAAAACATAGAATATAATTATTTAACATCAAAGAGTGTTTGCATGCGCCGGATGCTTTAATTTACGCAATGAGTTACCTCTACAACTGAATGACTGCTCATAAAAATATAGTAACATACTGGGTTATTTCTACAATCCCCAATAGTAAGCTTTTAAAAAAAGTTGCATGGGTAAGCCATGTTTGCAGGGACAATAAAAGCACGGAAGACCAACAGCGTCGTTTGCAAAAAAATTGCCCGACCTTGTTATTAACAACTTATAAATTTACGCTGCCGCTAAAATGGTATGCATCTATACTTATTGTTTTTTTATTCTTATTGTTAACAGCCTTTACCAATTACACTTCTGCTCAAACAACTCCAAACTTTACTATCAATAAAACCTCGGGCTGTGTGCCATTGAGTGGTATTAATTTTACTGATGCATCTACAGGTGGTACTGTTACCAACAGGGTATGGAATCTGGGGAATGGAACTAACATAAATAATGGTCCGGCTGTGGTAGGAACCAACTATCTAACTGCACAAAAATTTTATGTAACGCTTACCGTAACCTTTGGTAATGGCGATGTAAAAACAAAAATAGACAGCATCATTGTTCATCCAAAACCCATTGCAGATTTTATTGCAAGCGATACCGCAGGATGCGCCCCTCATATCGTCATATTCACCGACTTATCTACCACTGCAACCGGCACCATCACCAACTGGACCTGGGATTTAGGCGCCGGTGGCAACACCATTCAGACCCCAACTTTTACCTACAACACCCAGGGCAATTACAATATTTCCTTGTTGGTAAAAAACAGCTGGGGCTGCGAAAGTGATGCAGCAAGCAAGTTTCAATACATACGTGTGTATACCAAACCCACTGCGGCTTTTACACCTACGCCAGCTTTTAGTTGCAAGGATACAGCTACCATTTTTTTTAGCAATACTACTACCGGTGGCAGCCCTGCCAATAAGTACAAATGGTTTTTTGGAGATGGCGATAGCAGCAGTTTAAAAAGTCCTGCTCATTTTTACAATGCGCCAGGCGCCTATACCATCACGCTCACAGCATCGGTTGGAAATGGCTGTAGCAGCAGCACTACAAGAACCATCAATATTGGTAAATCAACCCCACAGTTTGTAACTTTCCCCGATACGGTTTGCATTAAAACTTCTACGCTTTTCAGTGGTATTGGTACACCATCGCTCTGGTACCTGCAGTGGAACTTTAGTGACAATAATGCCATTCAATATTACTCTCCCACTACACATATTTTTAATACCCCGGGAGATTTTGAAATTAAATTGATTGCCTTTAATTTCCAGGGTTGCAGCGATACCATCAGTAAAATGATTCATGTAAAAGCTGGTGCTGGTTTAGTGCCATTTTTTATTACAGCACCAGATACCGTTTGTGCCAATTCAACAACCACCTTTGGTGGAAGTGCAACACCAACACCCAACAGTGTACAATGGTTTTTCAGCGATAATAATGCGCTGCAAAACAATTCCCCTACCAACCACAGCTTTGCCAATAATGGCGACTATTCAATTTTACTGATTGCTTATGATGCAATGGGCTGCGCCGATACTGCAACAAAATTAATTACGGTAAAAACCGGCCCTGCACTTAGTTTTACGCAAGATAAAATAGATGGCTGCGGTAATCCATTTACCGTTACGTTCACCAATACCACTTACCCCAATACAGATATTCGTTTCACATGGAATTTTGGTGATGGTACAGCGCTTGTAACAACAACAGATACATTGCCGGTGCCTCATACCTATACCACATTCGGCAACTTTACTGTTACCCTTACAGCCACAGATACCGTGGCAGGATGTACCAGTACTCCCAAAATTTTTAGCTATATCCGTAACTACGAACCGGCTGTAAATTTTACTTATGTACCACCCGATGGTTGTCGCCCATTGCCGGTAAAATTTACAGGTACGGTGAGTAACCTCATTGTACCCATTCAGTATTATGCATGGAACTATGGCGATGGCAAAATAGACAGCATTACCGGAACAAATATTGCCAACCACGTTTATGCAACAGGCGGTGGGTTCAATCCTACGCTTACTATTGTAACTGCCGAATGTAGTTTTACTTCTGTTTCAAAACCAGTTACCGTAATTGATATTTGTGATGATGATGGTGGCGGCAGTGGTGGAGGCGGTGGTGGAGGCGGAGGCGGCGGAGGTGGTGGCGGAGGTGGTGGTGGTTTTGGTCTTGGTAAAACCTGTGCGGATAAATACACTGTTTCTTTCACAGATACAGTAAGTAATGCCATTGTACAAAGCTGGGATTTTGGAGATGGTTCTCCGATTCTTACTACAGGTATTTTAAACCCTGTTACCCATACCTATGCGCCCCCTCAAAAGGTATATGTAGTTACAGTGCTTCGGCTGGATACAATTACCAACCAAATAGATACTGGCAGAAAGCGAGTAATTATCATTGATGAAAAGGCAGATTTTATTCCCAACAAAACCGACATTTGTACCAATGGCCTGGTAAACTTTACCACCCTTGGGATGGATTCTTCTAAGATAAAAAAATACACCTGGGATTTTGGTGACAGTACCCTAAGGCAGGTAATTGACAATGCCACTTATTTCGCCACGTTTGGCCTTTGGCTAAAAGGCAATACCCGTCACACGTACATTGATACCGGCTTGTATTATGTAAAGCTGATAATTGAAGATAAACTGGGCTGTTCCGACTCCCTGATTTACCCAATTCCTATCAGTGCCCGAGGACCAATCGCCAATTTCAATCCTGGTATACAGCTGAGTTGTTTAGTACCATTAAAAGTAATTTTTACCGATTCATCTGTACAAAATGGCATTATTCCTCTCACCAACTGGGAATGGAATTTTGGCAATGGCAACCCGGTATTAAATAGCACACAGGATACAGCAGTTACCAGGTTGTTCACTGCCAATACCTACAATGTAAACCTGAAAGTTACTGACTCTATAGGATGCTTTTCTACTATTACCAAACAGCTAATTGTGCCGCTGGTAACCACCGGTCCCCAGGCCGGATTTACATCAACACCAACTACCAGTTGCTCCTCTACCGAAAATTTTGTTTTTACAGATACTTCTATACAAAGTACCGGCGTACCCATCGTAAACTGGCAATGGAATTTTGGCAATAGCAGTACATTGAATACCGATACAGATACCGCCATCAACAAAGTTTATAATGGCACCAATTATTATAATTTTTATACCGTTTCGCTTACCATCACCGATTCATTTGGGTGCACCTCTACCGTTAGTAAACCCAACTACATCAGAATTTACAGCCCTAAGGCAGATTACTTTAGTTATGATACCTTAAAGTGTGGCGCATTCAATGTATTCCTGTACAATTATGCACAGGTATACAACGGCACTTACATCTGGGATTATGGCGATGGCAGCCCAACAACCAACGGCTACTATGGCTCCCATACCTACGCCTCAGAAGGCAATTACAATATTAAAATGATAGTGCAGGATGAGAATGGTTGTACCGATAGTATTACCCGCCCATCTTATATAAAACTGGTAAGGCCCAAAGCAAATTTTAAAGTAGGCGACACTACCAAATGTGCGCCCACAGCCATAACTTTTAGCGATAGTTCTACTTATGCAAGCAGTTGGGTTTGGGATTTTGGAGATGGGGGTACCGGCAGTACCGATCAAAATCCTTCGCCAAAAATTTATGCATTGCCTGGGTTTTATAAGGTCACACTCAGGGTAAAAGGATTAAATAATTGTGAAGATTCTGTATCGCAATTCATCCGGGTACGTGGGCCAATTGGTACCCTTACGGCTAACACTGGCAATGGCTGTAAACCCTACTCAATAGCAATGAATGTGAAGGGTAGTTTTATCAGCACGTATGCATGGGATTACAATGATGGCACGCCTGTTTTCCCGTCTCTTTCCGATTCCTTTGTAACGCATAATTTCCCGAATGCGGGCATCTATATCCCCAATGTAGTTCTTACCAGTCCGGAAGGTTGTCCATTTACTTTAAAAGCAGTAGACTCTGTTTTTGTTGATTCGGCCCGGGCAAAATTTGTTTTTGATAATACCCGCTTTTGTGATAGCGGTATAGTAAACTTTACCAACCAAAGTGTAGTTCCTTCTTTCTCGGCTTTGCGTTACAAATGGAGCTTTGGCGATGGGGGCACGGATACAACCGCTAACCCAAGCCACCTTTACAAAGCACCGGGTACTTTTTCTGTAAAATTGGTGATTAGCTCAAAGTATGGTTGTACAGATTCTATAACCATTCCGGCTGCTGTAAAAGTACATCCAAGTGCCAAAATAATTATTAATGGTATTAATACAGTTTGCCTGAAACCAAACAGCAGCCTGCAATATACCAGTACCATCAGCAGCCCCGATGCTATTGCAAAATATGTTTGGAAAATTGATGGGGATAGCGTGGGGAACACCGCCAATCTTAATTACAATTACAGATTAGCCGGTAACCATATTTTGTCCTTGACGGTCACCACTATTAATAGTTGTACAACTGTTGCTACTAAAAATATTTTGGTGGATTCTGTTAAAACAAATTTCAGTTTAGCACCCGTTCGTTTCTGCGGTTTTGGTCAAACTTTTTTTACCAATGCAACCACACAATCTTCTCCAATTAGTTTTTACAATTGGACTTTTGGCGATGGTAATACCTCTGCATTACAAAATCCGGATAATTATTATTTGCTGCCGGGTAATTATCCTGTAAGGGTTATAGCTGCTACCGTCAACGGTTGCAGGGATACTACCACCTTTGTTGATACGATAAAAGTTTTTAATTTACCAACTGCTACCATCAGCGGATTGGCTACAGTCTGTTTGGTGCCATCCACCAAACTTAATTATACAAGTACCATTAATAGTGTGGATGCCATCGCAAAATACAAATGGAGTATTGATGCAGATAGTGTGGCCAATACTGCTAATTTAAATTACGATTACCGTACACCGGGTAACCATATTATCAAGTTGGATATAATGACGATCAATGGTTGTACTTTCTCGATTTCAAAAAATATTGTAGTTGATTCTATCGTAACAAACTTTGCATTGAACCCGATAAGATTTTGTGGAAGCGGTACTGCATCTTTCACCAATCTCACCAGCAATTTTACTGCCATTGATTTTTACAATTGGCGGTTTGGAGATGGCAATACTTCAACAGCAGTAAATCCAACTAATAATTATTTACTACCCGGCAATTACTCCGTCAGACTGATAGCAAGCACCATCAATGGTTGTATTGATACTACGAATTTTGTTGATACGATCAGGGTATTCAACTTACCAACTGCTACCATTAATGGATTGAATACAGTTTGTTTGGTACCATCTACCAAACTCAACTACACAAGTGCCATTACTAGTGTGGATGCCATTGCAAAATACAAGTGGAGTATTGATGCGGTTAGTGTGGCTAATACTGCTAATTTAAATTACGATTACCGTACACCGGGTAACCATATTATCAAGTTGGATATAGAGACGATCAATGGTTGTACTTTCTCGATTTCAAAAAATATTGTAGTTGATTCTATCGTAACAAACTTTGCATTGAACCCGATAAGATTTTGTGGAAGCGGCACTGCATCTTTCACCAATCTCACTACCAATTTTGCTGCAATTGATTTTTACAATTGGCGGTTTGGAGATGGCAATACTTCAACAGCAGTAAATCCAACTAATAATTATTTACTGCCTGGCTTTTACACTGTTCAATTGGTGGGAGTTACAGTAAATGGCTGCAGAGATACGACCAATTTTATAGATACTTTGAAAGCATATAATTTCCCAACAGCCAACATAACCGGGGATAGCATTCACTGTACAGCGGGGATTTACCCATACAAAAGTGTAATCAACTCCATTGACCAAATACAGCGCTACCAGTGGTTTATAGATGGTATTCAACGAAGTACTGCTATTGACTTGAGCACCAATATTTCTGCAGGCAATCATATCGTTTCATTAAAAGTTACTACTGTAAATGGCTGTACAGACAGTGTTTCAAAAATCATCATTGTTGATTCTATACAATCGTTGTTCAGCATCAGTCAGCAAAAATTTTGCGGTGATTCAGCAACTGTTGCGTTTACCGATAATTCAAAATCCCGTTTTAATATTGTACGCTACGAATGGTTCTTTGGCGACAATAGTACTTCCACTTTACACAATCCAATTCACACTTATATGCAGGCTGGCGTATATGATGTAAAACTGATTGTAACATCCGAACATGGATGTACAGATACATTGATAAAAACAAGGGCAATTGAAATTTATAAAAATCCTGTACCGTCTATTGCTGGCAATGCTATTCAATGTTCTCCGGGCAAATACAGTTACTTCAGTACTGCCACGAGTGCAGATCCTATTTCACAATACCAGTGGTTGGTATCCGGTGTACCGGCAGGCAATACAGATACATTACGGTATAATTTTTCACCCGCAGGTTTATATGATATCAACTTAAAAGTTACCACTAGCAATGGCTGTGCAATTGACAGTTCCCGTCGCATAATTATTGACTCTGTAAAAGCTTCTTTCACAATCGTCAATCCAAAAATTTGTGGCGATAGCGGTACCGTTCGTTTTGTAAATACTTCTGCATCCAAATTCAACAATATGCAGTATGAGTGGAGTTTTGGCGATGGTCAAACTTCTAGTTCCATTAGTCCGACTTACTTATATACCACTGCCGGTAATTATATTGCTGCGCTGAAAGCCACTACCGTAAATGGTTGCAGCCATACTTATCTTACCAATGATACCATTACCATTTTTAAAACCACCACGGCATCCATAGTTGGAGAGGCGGAAAAATGTATGCAAAACATTGTGGTGTACAAGCCTTCTATTTTTACAGAAGATAATATTACTAAGTACGATTGGAAAGTAAATTCCACTACGACAAGTACAGCAGATTCACTGCGATATAATTTTACTTTGGCCGGCAACTATACTATTTCACTGAATATCCAAACAGCTTTTGGTTGCAATATTACTACGAGTAAAGATGTGGTAATTCACCCGTTGCCGATACCCGCAGCAGTACCTGATACAACTATTTGTCGTGGTGGTTTTGTAGTGCTCCGTAGCTTTGATGGTGTACGCTATCAGTGGAATGCTTCATCGTCTTTACAAAATGATACAACAGCAACGCCAACCGCTACCCCATTATTTACGACCGATTATTTTGTTACCGTAACCAACCGGTTTGGCTGCATTCAAAAAGATACAGCAACGGTAAAAGTTGATGTGCCGGTTGGCCTCACTATTAGCAGTAATGACAGTATTTGTATTGGCGAACGGATACAACTACGGGCCAACAGTAGTTCGACCTCCAATTATCTTTGGAGCCCTGCTGCAGGATTAAGCAGTACCTCCATTGCCAATCCTTTTGCTTCTCCTGCTACTACTACCTTGTACCGTGTAATTGCTTTTAGCAACAGTGTTTGTAAATCTGATACCGCAACTGTTTTGATTGGTGTTGGCAATATACCTACGGTAAATGCCGGAGCCGATAGAAATATTGCAGCAGGTACCCCCATTCAATTAACAGCATCCGTAACGGGCAATGATGTAAATGCCTACTTATGGTCGCCGGCAACCGGTTTAAGTTGTGTTGATTGTGCCAACCCCAATTTTACGGCTGATAACAATATCACTTACAAGGTAACCGTACAAACAACTTATGGTTGCCGGGCCTCTGATGAAGTTCGCATTGTAGTATTCTGCGGTAAAGGACAGTTGTATATCCCTAATGCATTTTCGCCCAATAATGATGGGCTCAATGATCGATTCTATATTAAGGGCTATGGCATTGCATCGATAAAGAGAATGATGATATTTAATCGCTATGGGCAAAAGGTTTTTGAAAAGCAAAACGTACCCGTCAATGATCGATCTCAAGGTTGGGATGGTACTTATAAAGGCGTACCGGCTGGTGAAACCGCTGCCTATGTTTATGTGCTGGACGTAATTTGTAAAGACGGGCAGGAGTTTAGCTATAAGGGCACTATCATGCTAATAAAATAAATAAAGCAATCTATTTTACAAAGAAGGATGCCTGCTCCAGATCATTCACAGGAATAAACCGGTCGCAGACATCCTACTAAATAGACCCTATTACAAATCAAGAAATAAAAACTAACACATAAATGTGTTCATTCATACGGTTAAATATTATCAAGATATTTGTAACCGGTGCCGGTATTCAGTAACAATACTTTATCAGCAGGTTGAATGAAATTTGTTGCTGTCAAATGCAATAAAGCCTTCCAGGTGGCGCCACCTTCCGGCGAAATCAACAAGCCTTCGGTACGGGCAATTTCTTTAACCCCATCTACAATTTCTTCTTCACTGATGGCGATGGCTGTACCGGCCGATTCATTGATTACCTGCAGCATCATATCCATACCAAAAGGATAAGGCACCGCCAAACCATTTGCCAATGTTGCTTGTGGTGTAAAATTATTTTTCCAGTTTACATTATCTTTTAACGCATGTAAAATAGGTGCACACATGGTGGATTGTACAGCAATCATCTTTGGTAATGGTCCTTCAATCCAACCCATTTCCTGCATTTCTTTAAAGGCTTTCCAGATACCAATTAAACCTGTGCCACCGCCAGCAGGGTAAATAATTACATCCGGCAGTTGCCAGTTTAGTTGCTCGGCAATTTCGTACCCCATGGTTTTTTTACCTTCTATTCGGTAAGGTTCCTTTAAAGTAGAAACATCAAAATAAGAACCGTCTGCATTTAAGGCAGCCACCTTTTTGCCACAGTCGTTAATCAGTCCATCAATTAATATCAATTCGGCGCCATAGAGGTCGCACTCTTGTTTAAATATAGTGGGGGTATGCCTTGGCATAACCACTGTGCATTCAATGCCAGCTTTGGCGCAATAGGCAGCCATAGCACCTCCGGCATTACCGGCTGTGGGTATAATGCAACGGGTTACACCAAATTCCTTTGCTTTGGAAATGGCCATACTTAAACCTCTTGCCTTAAAAGATCCCGTCGGATTGCCAGATTCATCCTTCATCACCAGGTCGGCATAGCCATAGCGGTCGGCCATTTTTTGCAGGGTAAAAATGGGTGTCATCCCTTCACCAAGGCTCACAATATTTTTTTCTTTGGTTACAGGCAACATTTCGGAATAGCGCCACATGTTTAATTGCCTGCCGGGTAATAATTTTTTATGAAAGGCATTGGAATAGTTGTAAGAAACGACCAATGGCTTTTCGCAACAAGTAGCAAAAGTATTGAGAGCGTGCAATGGGTAGGATTCTCCGCATTTAGAACAAGTGAGTGCTCTGGCAAATGAAAAGGGTTTGGTTATGACCGTCATAAGGTAAAAGTACAATCATTAGTATAACCAAATACGACCAAACTTGTTATAGGCTATAACAAAAAGTTATACTTCATTTTTGCAAAACCGGATAAAAGCCTTGTTGAGTTCATTGTTTTCGGAGCCATGGTGTTGAATAAAAAAGAAGTCACGAATAATTTGAAACTTTTCAATTTTAATGGCAACCAGCAATCCATCCCGCAATTCTTTTACGATAGAACCCTTGGGTAAAAAGCCCAGACAGGTATCTTCTATCAAAAAATTTTTAAGCGCTTCGGTACCAGCCAACCGAACATTAACTTTTAAATCGGATAGTTTTACGCTATTTTTTTCCAACTGGTATTTTAGGGCGGTAAGCGTACCGGAACCTTGCTCCCTCAACACTATCGGGTATTGCAACATATCCTGAATGGTTAGCACTTTCTTTTTGGCAATGGGGCTTTTAGCGCTACACACAGCTACCACTTCATCTGTTAGAAAAGGTTGATATAAAATACTGGAGTTTTTTTTCTTACCTTCAACAATGCCAATATCAATGTCTTTTTCAATCAGGGCCTTGGTGATGGTATCGGTATTGCGGTTAAGCAGGCTGATTTTGATATCAGGAAATTTTTGGTGAAAGGCTGATAATATTTTTGGAATAAAATACAAGGCAACGGTAGTACTGGCGCCAAGTTTAAGCTGGCCCTTTGCTTTCAATTCATCCATTAATGTACTCAATTCATACTCTAACTGATTTTGAATTTTTTTGGCTTCCTTTAGCCAGTTAAATAATACCAGTCCACCTTTTGTTAGCAGGATACTGTTACCGTTGCGCTCAAACAAGGTTGTTTTATAATGTGCCTCCAGTGCCTTCATATGTTTGCTGATAGCAGGTTGGCTGATAAACAACACTTCGCCGGCCTTTGAAAAACTAAGGTTACTGGCTACTTCCATAAATATTTGGTGACGGGTAGAAAGCATAATAGCGCTTTAAAAAATTTAGGAGCTAAGAAAATAGTTGCAATCATTTATTGTATCAAAACTAAATTTTAAAAATGGCCCAGCATAGTTTAGTTTGTTAAGCTGGTTACTCATTATTTTTTTTGGAACCAATTTGAGTAAAAAAATTCATTTAAAAATTTTAGTGTGGTGCCGTTAACAAAAAAGCTACAAAATTTTAACCGGCAGGCAGCTTGTTTTAAATATATTTACCGTCTAATAGGATAAATATTTTTAAATGGAACCCCAGGCAACCGCTACTACCATCTTTTTTAAAGAAACCAAACCAGCATCCATTCGATTATGGCATTGGCTTACCTTCTTGTTTTTCACCGCTTCCATCACTACTGTACTGTTTGGCAGCACCTTATTTAAAACAAGTGACAATGTTACTATGGTGCAAGATCTATTAAAAGAAAAAGGAGCGATAGTTACCGAAAAACAAGCAAGAAATGTAGCACATGAGTACAGCGATAAAATGTGGATACTGCATAAATATATCGGCTTTGGCTTATCAGCGTTATTGCTTTGGCGCATCATTGCGGAGGTAAGTATTTCAAAAGAAAAAAAGTTGAACAGCCGCATCCGCAATGCTGTAAACATTAAAACTGACAACCCTGAAAAAAAACACTACCTCTTTGTTCAATACAGTTATCTTATTTTTTATGCGCTTTTTGTGGTAATGGCCTTAACCGGATTGGTGTTGGCTTTTGAAGATGTTGAATTTTTAAGACCGCTTCGTGATGCCGCAGAAGAGACTCATGGCGTAGTTCAATACGGCTTATACACTTATATCTTATTACATATGGCTGGCGCCATCAGGGCGGATATGACGCTATACGGCGGCATCATCAGCAGGATGATTAATGGCAAAAATTAAGGCTGTCTTCTTCTAATATTGTATGAAATTTTTAAGCTCTAATCAAGCCATAAACAACCGGAATAGGTAAACACTTTTCTATGGTCGCCTATTACCGGCTTGAGTTGCATTAACTGCCCAAACCCCAATTTTACTGCCGATAACAATACAATATCACTAACAAGGTGACAGTGCAAACAACTTATGGCTGCCGTGCAAGTGATGAAGTGCGGATTGTTGTTTTCTGCGGCAAAGGACAGTTGTATATACCCAATGCATTTTCTCCCAATAATGATGGGCTCAATGATCGATTCTATATTAAGGGCTATGGCATTGCATCGATAAAGAGAATGATGATATTTAATCTTTATGGGCAAACGGTTTTTGAAAACCAAAACGTACCCGTCAATGACAGATCGCAAAGTTGGGATGGTACTTACAAAGGCTTACCCGCCGGTGAAACCGCTGCCTATGTTAATGTGCTGGACGTAATTAGTAAAGACGGGCAGGAGTTTAGCTATAAAGGAACGATAATGCTGGTGAAATAGATACGGGGAAATGGGAATAGCAGGAAACTGTATTTTAAAATGAGTTCAAAATACAAACAATTAAATTTGTAAAAACAATTTTTATGGGATTAGTATATGCAGACATAACATTGATAAATGGAGGTGATATTGAAATGGCAAAACGCCATTTTATTGGCGAAGAGGAAATAAAGCAAATGACCGTAAAAATGATGGTGGACAGTGGTGCTTATATGATGGCCATCAATGAAACCATTCAAGAACAATTAGACCTTAGCTTTATAGAAAAAAGAAAAGCAGTATTAACAGATGAAACGGTACAGGAATATGATGTGGTAGGACCAATCCATGTTAAATTTGAGAACAGAACTGCTATATGCAGTGCGATGGTTTTAAAAGGTAATAATGAACCCTTGCTCGGTGCTATACCGATGGAGGAAATGGATGTTTTGATACATCCAAGAAGGCAGGAACTGATTGTAAATCCAGAACATCCTTATTATGCACAATTAAGTTTAAAGTAGTTATTTAAGTAGCAAATTGGGTTTTACAAAAAGGAAACAAATCCTACTTGTAAAACCCAATTTTATTTTTCTTTTAACAAAAAATAATCTTGCCGCCCTATTCCCATATCAATAATTAATGCCACATTTATACAAGAATTATTACCCAGTACTACCGCCCTGGTTTTACTGAACAAACCAACTCAACAAAAAATTATATGGAAGCTTTTGCTGCCAAAACTCCTAAAAAGTTTTTTCCAACTTTTTACAGTCTATTGCTATGCTTTGCTGTAGCAACCGTTTTTTTCTCCTGTAAAAAATCGGATAAATGGATTGAAGTAGATCCTGCATTCAGTCAATACATCGATGCCTATACAACGGGCATTGTTTCCAAAACATCTGCTGTTCGTATACAGCTTGCAGGTACCGCTAACACAATGCATACAGTAGGGGAGGAAGTAAAGGAAAACCTGTTTAGTTTTTCACCATCAGTAAATGGTAAGGCAACTTGGGTTGATGCTTCCACCATAGAATTTAAGCCAACAGAATATCTAAAACCTGACCAGCTCTACAAGGTTAGTTTCAGCCTGGGCAAAGTAACGAAAACACTTCCCAAATTCAGGGAATTAAAGTTTAACCTGAAAACGGTAAAGCCTACATTTTCTGTAAATGATGGTGGCTTGCGCAGTACCGGCATAAAAAATAAAATGATGCTCAGCGGTAACCTGGAAACAGCTGATGTGGAAGAGTCCAAATCAGTTGAGCAATTACTGGTTGCTACCCAAAACAATAAATCCCTGGCCATAAAATGGCAGCATAACGATGCTTCAAAAATGCATACGTATAGTGTTGATGGTATTGAGCGATTGGGCAACAGCAGCAATGTAACAATTGCATGGAACGGCAAGCCGATGAACATGGAGGTGAGTGGCGAAAAGTTAATTACCGTGCCTGCTGCAGGAGAATTTATTGTATTAAATGTAATGGCTATGAATGAGGCCCAGCAATACGCATCGGTACAATTCAGCGATCCCATTGCTGTTGGACAAGATCTTACGGGATTGATTTCTATCAGCAATCATTCGGATATTTCTTATACCATTAATGGTAGTGAGGTAAAGGTTTTTTCTAATGGAAAACTGGACGGTAATTACACGGTAAATATCAACAGCGGAATAAAAAATACCTGGGGCGATATATTGGATAAAGGGTTTACCGCCAATGTGAATTTTGAGAATAAAATGCCTTCTGTAAAAATTCAGGGCAAAGGAAATATTTTGCCCAACAGCGGCAGATTGGTACTTCCTTTTGAAGCAGTGAACCTGAATGCAGTCGATATCAGCATCATCAAAATATATGAAAACAATGTGCCAAGATTTTTGCAGGATAATTCGATGGATGGTAATAATTACTTACGGAAAGTTGCTAAGCCGGTGGTGCAAAAAACGATCAGGCTGGATGATGATAAAACATTGGACCTCCATAAACGGCAACGCTTTTCGTTGGACATAGATAAATTTTTAAAGACGGAACAGGGTGCTATCTATAGGGTTACCATTGGCTTCAGGCCATCTTATTCTTTATATACGATGGCAGATACCAGCCAGAAAAAAGCGATAGTTGAAGACGAAGAAAATGATTCGGAATATTATGGAGATGAAAATGCCAATGGCGTTGATGATGATGATGCATTCTGGAGAAGCTATGATACCTATTATCCCTACGGTTATAATTGGGAAAGAAGGGATGACCCCAACAGTAAATCTTATTACAACAAAGACAGGTGGGCTACCCGTAACATTTTGGCCAGCAATATCGGGCTTACTGCCAAGCGTGGAAACGATAACCGGCTCATCGTTGCTGTTAGTAATATTCTTAGTACAGAACCGATGGCCGGTGTGGAAATTGAAGTGATGGATTATCAGCAAAGCCTTATCAGTAAAGGAAATAGCGGTATCGATGGTTTTGTGGAAATTGAAATTAAACGAAAGCCCTATTTGCTGATAGCAAAAAAGGGAAATGAGCGAGGGTACTTAAAACTGGATGATGGGAGTTCACTCTCGTTAAGTCATTTTGACGTAAGTGGCGAAGAAGTTAAGAACGGCATCAAGGGATTTATTTTTGGAGAAAGAGGTGTGTGGAGGCCAGGCGATACAATGTTCATTAATTGTATCATCGAAGACAAAGAAGGTAAACTGCCTGGCGACCATCCGGTAGAATTTAGTTTGTATACCCCGCAGGGGCAACTCTACAGTCATAGTGTGCAAAGTAATGCTGAAGATGGGTTTTATCTTTTTAAAACCAATACAGATGCATCGTCACCCACAGGCAATTGGCTCACCAAAATAAAATGCGGTGGTGCTGTTTTTGAAAAACGTATCAGGGTAGAAACGGTAATGCCCAACCGCCTTAAAATAAATGTGGATTTTGGTAAAGATGCGTTGCTGGGTTTTGGAGGTGCTACCTCCGGTAACATTAATGCAAAGTGGTTGTTTGGTGCGGTGGGCAAAAATTTAAAAGCAAAAATTGATGCATCGCTGTATTCAAAAAAAACAAACTTTTCCAAATTTGCCGGTTACTCTTTTGATAACCCTACGGCTAATTACGGCACGCAAACTAAAACCATTTATGATGGCACGTTAGATGCAGAAGGTAATGCCGCACTGAAGCCAAATTTTGAAACCACAGAAGCAGCACCGGGTATGCTTACGGCAAACTTATTGGTAAAAGTATTTGAACCGGGCGGTAGTTTTAGTGTGGATAATATAAGTATTCCGTTTAGTCCGTACGCCAGCTATGCCGGTTTAAAACTTCCGGAAGGAGAGAAGCCCTTTAATTTTTTATTAGCCGGAAAAACGCATATTGCCCAGTTGGCTAATGTAGATGGGAGGGGGAATATTGTAAATGGAAATACAGAAGTGGAAGTACAGTTTTACCGCATTCAATGGCGCTGGTGGTGGGATGATAATGGAGATAATCTCAGCAATTTTACACAGAATGAATACAATAAATTATTAAAAAAAGAAACAGTCAAACTATTTAACGGCAAGGGACAATGGCAGTTTGGTACATCGCCCAACGAGTGGGGCCGTTACCTTATTTTAGTAAAAGATATAAAGAGCGGCCATACCACAGGATCTACCTTTTACATGGATGAACCTGGCTGGCAAAGCAGGGCTGGCAAAAATGACCAGACTGCAGCCACTATGTTATCCTTGAGCTGTAACAAAGAAAAATACAGCGTTGGCGACGAAATTGTTTTAAATATACCCAGCAGTAAGGGAGGAAGAATGCTGGTAAGTTTAGAAAACGGCACCAAGGTGATAAAAACGTTTTGGCAACCAACTACGCAGGGGCAAACGGTAGTAAAATTTAAGGCTGAGGCCAGCATGGCGCCTAATATATATGCAACGGTAAGTTTATTGCAGCCGCATGCACAAACTGTAAACGATCTTCCCATAAGATTGTATGGCAGCATCCCCATTTTTGTAGAGGATAAAAATACAAGACTTCAACCTGTTTTAAATATCGCCGGTAGTATAAGACCAGAACAAGCCGTGAGTTTTACAGTTAGTGAACAACAAGGAAAAGAGATGACATACAGCGTAGCCATTGTAGATGAAGGTTTGCTTGATTTAACAAGATTTAAAACGCCCGATCCACACAGTGCTTTTTATGCAAGAGAAGCATTGGGTGTAAAAAGTTTTGATTTTTTTGATAACGTAATAGGGGCCTGGAGCAGCGGGCTGGAAAGGATTTTAACCATTGGCGGCGATGCAGATGGAGGTACTTTAAAGCAAAAAACAGCTAACCGTTTTAAAGCAGTTGTAAAATACCTGGGGCCATTTCATTTAAGCAAAGGACAAACACAAAAACAAACATTTACATTACCTGCTTACATTGGTTCTGTAAGGGCAATGGTGGTGGCAGCTCACAAAGGGAGTTATGGTTTTGCAGAAAAAACTGTGGTTGTAAAAAAGCCTTTGATGCTACTGGCAACCATGCCACGTGTGTTGGGGCCGGGCGAAACTATTAAACTACCGGTTACCATTTTTGCGATGGAAAGTAACATAAAAAAAGTTAGTCTTAGCCTGCAGGCTAACAGTTTTTTGGAAGTACTGGGCAGCGCCACGCAAACAATCAGCTTTGCACAAACCGGTGAGCAGATGGCCTATTTTGATGTTCGTGTAAAATCGAATACTGGTATTGGTAAAGTAAAAATTATTGCCAGTAGCGGAAATGAAAAAGCCGGTTTTGAAGTAGAGCTGGATATTCGTAATCCTAACCCGCCGGTAACCCGTGTTACAGCTATTACACTGGCGGCAGGCCAGCAGTGGAAAGCAATTGCATCACCTGTTGGCGCTGTTGCAACCAGTACTGCTGTTATGGAAATTTCAAGTGTGCCAGCCATGAATTTACAAAAGCGGCTGGACTATTTAATTGATTATCCGCACGGCTGTATTGAACAAACTATATCGGCTGTTTTTCCTCAATTGGTGTTAAACCAGCTTACCGATCTGGATGATTATAAAAAGGCGCAGATTGATAGAAATGTAAAAGTTGGTATTGCAAAAATTCAAAATTTTCAACGCCCGGATGGTGGATTTGGATATTGGCCGGGTGCCAGCGAAAGCGACGAATGGGCAACCAGTTATGCCGGTCACTTTTTACTGGAGGCACAAGCCAATGGCTATTTTGTAAGCGACAACTTATTGCAGCAATGGAAAAATTACCAGCGGGGCAAAGTCAATAGCTGGGTAGTAAACAGCAGTAATTTTTATGGTGCCGATTTATCTCAAGCTTATAGATTATATACCCTTGCTTTAGCAAAAGCACCCGAGCAAGGCGCCATGAACCGGTTAAAAGAATTTACTTATTTATCACCAGAAGCCAAGTGGAGACTGGCTGCGGCTTACAAATTAGCCGGCCAGGATAATACGGCATTTGTATTAATTAACGGACTGCCAACAAGCTTTGCAATAAGAGTAAACCCCGGCTTTACCTACGGTTCGGATGTAAGAGATGAAGCCATGGTACTTGAAACACTTACCCTGCTTGGCAGGCGAAACCAGGCAGCGCTGTTATTGCCAGCCATAGCCGGTAAATTATCGCAGGATAATTGGTATAGCACGCAAACAACAGCCTATGCATTAATTGCCATAGCAAAGTATTGTGGTAAAAATTCATCCGGGGCAAAAATAGTAGCTACAACAATTATTGGGGGAAAATCTACCGAAATAAATTCTGCCAGCTACATCCGGCAAATGCCGGTAAATGTGCAAAAGGGCAGCAATAATATTATCATCACCAATAATGGCAGCAATGTGTTGTACGTAAGGCTCATCACAAAGGGCCAGCCGCTGAGTGGTGATAGTTTAAAAGTAAATAACAATCCGGCAGTATTAAAAATGAATGTGAGTTATATTTCACAAGATGGAAAGCCTATTGAAGTTGCTAGCCTTAGCCAAGGAAGCGACTTTATTGCAAAAGTTGTGCTGACAAATACCGGGAAAAGGGGTAATTATACTCAAATGACTTTGAACCAGATTTTCCC
This sequence comes from Chitinophagaceae bacterium, assembly GCA_025360525.1. Lineage (GTDB taxonomy): Bacteria > Bacteroidota > Bacteroidia > Chitinophagales > Chitinophagaceae > Ferruginibacter. The sequence goes on from JANYCA010000202.1 coordinate 42,275, forward strand.
CAGCGGCTGGGAAATTTTAAATGCCCGGATGATGGATGGAGAGGGCGCCTTTAAATCTTCCAACTCTACCTACCAGGATATACGGGATGACAGAGTTTATACTTATTTCAATATTGCCCAAAATGAAACGCTCACCTATTATGTGCAATTAAATGCTTCCTACTTGGGCAGGTATTTTTTACCAAGCACTTTTGCGGAAGCTATGTACGATAACAGTATTACAGCCGGGTTAAATGGCAGATGGGTAGAGGTAGTAAATCCATAGCCTTTAGTAATAATCAGTTGTAGAAAGCAAAAAAGCCCTTTGCTTTAGTTATATTAACTAATAACAAAGGGCTTGGTTTTTTTTAATTGTAAAAGTTGTTGATTTTACGTTGATCTTCAGCTATCAGTAAATACTATAGCTCAAATGTCCATTTTAAAAATGATGCAACTTTCATAATTGCTTCCTGGAATGGGTTTGTTTGTGCAATACTTGCAGTACTCGCTTTCATAAGAGGGGGTTTAGATTAAAAAAATTGGGTACGTTGGCAATCAAAGTGATTGCTAACAATTAAAATAAACGAAGCGATGGACTTGATTATTGTGATAGAGAAGAAATTTTTTTTTACCGGGTTTTATATCCTGCTTTTTAATGGGGAAAAGCAAGTTTTGGGATCAATTAAGGTATTAATTAGTTAGATGATATAAATTGCCTGAATTATTTGGTTCCCTCTATTTTTGGGAATACTAAAAGAAGATATGTTTCGTAAAAGAAGGCGTGGAAAATTTACCTGATAAAGACTTTGCAAAAACATTTTCTGTACCTGTAAAAATTAATATCATTGTGTATGTCTGAAAAGTCTAAAATTCATTTTCCATATAAAATACAAAAGGCTCTTTTTTTTCTGCTGTTACTTTCTTCGTCTTTTTTTTCTCCGGCATATGCACAAAATCAACCCGAAGTTTTTAATCAAAAGCGATTTAATACAGTTGTGATAACAGAGTCGATCATAACAACGGCGAGCATGATTGGATTGCATTATTTATGGTATAAAAAGTTCCCCAAAAGCAGGTTTCATTTGTTTAACGACAATGCAGAATGGTTGCATATGGACAAGATAGGTCATGCTACATCTGCCTATAATATAAGTGCAATACAATATGATATGATGCGGTGGAGTGGTGTAAACAATACAAAGGCAACATGGATTGGCGGCCTTACAGCACTGGGGTTACAAACCATTATAGAAATATTTGATGGGTTTTCTCAAAAGTGGGGTTTTTCAAAAGGTGACATGCTGGCAAATATCCTGGGAAGCTCCCTTTTTATGGGGCAACAATTTGCCTGGGGCGAACAAAGGGTACGGATGAAATTTTCTTTTCATAAAACAATTTATTCAAAATATAGTCCGGCAGAATTGGGAGCCAATAAATGGCAAAGCTGGTTGAAAGATTATAACGGCCAAACCTATTGGCTATCCATCAATCCATCTACATTTTTGAAAGCAAATAGTGATTTCCCCAAATGGCTAAATATGTCTGTTGGTTACAGTGCCGATGGAATGATTGGGGCAAGAACAAATCCGTTAACGATTAATCAGAAACCGATCCCTGAATTTAAGCGAAGCGCCAAATATTTATTTTCTGTGGATGCAGATTTTAAACGAATCGGTAATAGTCAAATGAATCCGCGGCCTTTGCTTTCTCTTGCTAATATTTTAAAAGTTCCTGCACCAACAATTGAATTTAAAAAAGATACTGCCGTTAAATTTTATTGGCTATATCATTAAAGCTCGCTATTTCAACCAAAATTAAATGCATACTAAACTATTGCTGTTTTCTACAAACTGCTACAAACATTGAATCGGCATTTTTCTCATACCCATATAAATACTGTTGCTGTAATACCTGCAGGTTAAACGTTGATTTGATAAAATTTACTATCGCATCATTTTCTTTTTCAAATACCGAACAGGTGATATAAAAAAGTAACCCGTTGGGTTTTAAATGAGGTAAGATATTTTGAACTATTTTTTTTTGTTTCGTGTTGTAAATCTCAATGGACGACTCGTTAAAAAAGTGGAGCTGTTCGGGTGTCCGGCTCCATGTTCCGCTGCCGGTGCAAGGTGCATCACAAATGATGATGTCGTAATTTGTAGCTTTTGAAACCTCCATTTCATTTGTAATATCACTCGTAAAATATTGGTACTTATTAATGCCAGCCCGTTTAAACCGCTGATGCAGGTTAGATAAAATGGATGGCCTGATATCAGAAACGGTAAGGTTGCATTTGCCATTTAGTATGTCATACAGCAAAATAGATTTACCGCCACTGGCAGCACAGCAATCCCATACAGCGGTATAGCCGGAGTCTTTCTTTTGCTCAATTACAGGCTTTGATAGATCAGTCTTTAAAAAATCTAACACTTTTTGAGAATTATAATCCTGTATAACCACTTCTTTGTCTGGTAATAAAAAAGTTTCGATATTGGTGCCGGATGGCAATTGAATACAATTATTATCGAGCAAAGAAAATGGCTGCAACGATTGTTTAATTTTGTTGATGGTGCTTTCATGTAAAACCGGACGAACTCTTACAAATAGCTGTGGTTGGGCAATGAAGGATAAACAAAATTTTTCAAAATCTACTGAAGAACTTAAAACTTCTTTAAAAGGAAAAATGTCGGCCAGTTGCATGTTCGGATGAACAAGCTTCATTTTTTCGGTGATGGACAAACTTATTAAAGTATTCCAGGCTGGCTTTATTGCCTCCATCAAATTTGTAGGGGCAGAGTTGTATAAAAAAAATGCCGTTAGGATTTTCTCTTTAACTGAATATTTGTCTAACGCTCCCGAAAGTCTGAAATAAATAAAAGAAAGTTCACTTATCTGTTTTCTATCCTTTGAGCCAAATTTTTTATTGGAGGCAAAGTATGATTTAATAAAGATGGAAAAAGGTACATCCCCTTTATATAAATCGATTATTTTTTCGGAAGTATTAATGTAGGAATGAAATCTGCTCATTTGGCTAAAAAGATAACGGCTGGATATTATGCCAGCCGTACGTTTAATAATAGTTAGTAATTAAGCCATGTTAGGTTCAGTTTCTTACCTAAGTTGAAAAATTTACACGAATCTTACATTACAAAACATTTAGGTAACGGGGGATGTAAGCTAAATTTCCAGCAGTGCTTTTACAGGATCTTTACCAAATAGCAGCAAAGCAGGGTTTTCTAATAATTCTTTTACCCTTACTAGAAAGCTAACGGACTCTCTTCCATCAATTACCCGATGGTCGTAGCTTAAAGCCAGGTACATCATCGGTTTTACCACAACCTGTCCATTAATGGCCATTGGCCGTTCCTGAATTTTGTGCATGCCAAGGATAGCGCTTTGTGGTATATTGATAATAGGGGTACTCATTAAGGATCCAAAAACACCTCCATTGGTAATAGTAAACGTACCACCACTCATTTCCTCGATAGTTAATTTATTTTCTTTTGCTTTTGTAGCAAGTTCCACCACTTTCTTTTCTATTTCGGCCATACTAAGGCTTTCTGCATTTCTTATTACGGGCACCACCAAACCTTTGGGAGCCGATACTGCAATAGAAATGTCGCAGAAATCATGGTAAACAACCTGTTCACCATCAATCTTAGCGTTAACGGCTGGCCATTCCTGCAATGCAAAACAACATGCTTTGGTAAAGAAACTCATAAAACCAAGGTTTACGCCATGCAGTTCTTTGAATTTGTCTTTATTTTTTAACCTGATTTCCATAATGGCACTCATATCTACTTCGTTAAAAGTAGTAAGCATGGCGGTAGTATTTTTTGCTTCCACCAGGCGCCTGCTAATAGTTTTTCGCAGCGCACTCATTTTTTCCGAACGCTCGTTTCTTCCAAATGATGCGATACCAGATTTTCTTCCGGGGTTGTTTAGGGCATCAATTACATCCTGTTTAAAAATTTTACCATTACTACCTGTGGGGGTTACTGTTTTAGGATCCAGTTTTTTATCAGCTATGATGGCTGCAGCTACAGGAGTAGCTTTTATAGTTGATTCAGTTACTGCTTCCGTTACAGTTGGTGCTGCCTGTTCCGGTTGTTTTACTATTTCTTTATTATTCTCTGGTGCGGATGCTGGTTGCGCTGCACTTGTATCAATGCTGCAGACGATATCCCCTATTTTTAAAGTATCCCCTTCGGCGGCAATTATTTTTAGTACCCCGGCCTGTTCCGCATTAATTTCAAAGGTTGCTTTTTCGCTTTCCAATTCTGCAATTACCTCGTCCCTTTCTACCCATTCGCCATTTTTTTTAATCCATTTTACCAGTGTTACCTCTGTTATACTTTCTCCAACGGAAGGCACTTTAATTTCTGCAACCATATATTATGTTTAAGAAGGGCGAATTTCGGTGAATTTGCAGAATGAAAACAGATTTTATTTTTAAAAAATAAAAAAATACCCTATTTAAGGTATTGGTTATTCAAATCCTTTTCTTTATTTTTATTAAAATTTTCAGTATCCCGCCATTTAATAAATCACAGTATCCGAATACTAAATTTGTTTTTGCCGAATTGAATAACTTATTATTTTTGAAAATCTATTTTATAATCACTAAAATTCTATTCATGAGGTCCAAAAAATTACACTTAATGATGCTTGGTTTAACAGCAGGTGCTTTCTGTAACATAGCATCTGCACAGTTATTTATTGACCAGGCAACGTTTACCATTCAGTCTGGCGCAACAGTTACCGTTCAGGGTGATGTCACCAGCAACACAGATATCCTGGGAACAGGGAAGGTGATACTAAAGGGTGCTGCCAATCAAAACGTAAATATGGGTGGCTTTACAATCCCAAATGTGGAGATTGATAACGCCGCCAATGTTACTTTAACTGGAAATGCGAATATCGGATCAAGTTTACTTTTTACAAACGGAAAGATTTTAATTGGTTCAAATAATCTTACACTCTCAGATGTTGCAACTGCATCTGGAGGAGGTATAAGTAAATTTGTTGAAACTAATGGAACCGGTCAGGTTATTAAGTTATTAACAACTAATGTAACTGCCGTTGAAATACCGGTTGGTTCGGGCTCTAGTTATCGTCCTGCATTTATTACTTCTAGCGGAACCTATTCTGCAGCAAATGTTGGCGTAAAAGTTTTGCCAATTGTTGAACCAAATGCTCCTCCAAAAATTTCGGATTTTCTTGCTGTTTACTGGCCAATTACAAAAACAGGTGTAACAGGAACTGTAACGGTTACTGGCCAATATATCGATGGTACTGACGTAAATGGGACCGAAGCAAACCTTCGTGGGTACTTCTTTAATGGTACAGACTGGAATTCAACTGGCGAAACACATGACGCAGCATTAAATAGAGTTGCTGCTCCAATAGCTACTGCCTCAGGTAACTTATACGGAATGGATAAGTTTGTTTTAGCAAAAGCTAAAGTCTTTTTACAAGGAGCATTTAATGGCACCGTAATGACTACTCTTTTGCGTACTCCAACCAATTTGATTCCGCTAACTGATCCATATCGTTCAGCCCCATTCACAGCTAATTTTCCCCACGTAGCAAATACCATTGCTGAAACAGCACAAGCTGCGGTGTTCAATACTCAAGTTAACGCAACAGACAATATTGTAGACTGGGTTTTTGTAGAACTTAGAAGTAATGTTGCTCCAGGCAATACAGTATTACAAACAAGGAGTGCCTTACTGAAAAGCGATGGTAACATTGTTGATATTGACGGAAAAAGTCCAGTTACCTTTAATAATACTGTTAACGGAAATTACACTATTGCCGTTAGACATCGCAATCACTTAGGTATAAGTGCAGACCCTTCCACAAATCTTTTGGCTTTAGCAGAGCAGAAATCGACGGCTCCATTGTTAGATTTAACCACTGCTACTGATGCTCAGATTTTTGGTACTTCTGCAGCTTTTAAGGTTGTTTCAGGAAAGAATGTAATGTGGGCTGGTAATGCTAATTTTAATACGCTTGTTAGCTATACTGGTTTATCAAACGACAAGGACTATTTATTCGTTACAACTCTTAAGAATAATGGATCTTCAGGCGGTTCTTTAAGTAATGTTTATTCTTCTGCGGATATGAATTTAAATAGAAATGTTAACTACACAGGTTTTAATAATGACAAGGATGTGTTGTTCATCAGTGTAATGGCAACAAACGGTGCAGGTTCAAATAATAAAATTCAAACCTTACCAAACTAGAGTGCAGAACAACATAGAACAGAAAACTTTTTTAATATTTCAAAAAAAAACAGATGAAAAAAAATTTTATAATAATACTTATTTTTTTGCTGGTTGCCTTTAGTAGTTTAACCGCACAAACGAGTATGCAGGCAAGTATTGGTTCAGGTTCGGCAGCTACCAGAGCAATAATTTATATGAAAGCGCTGAGGCCCACGCCGGGTGCTGTAACTGAAACGATCAGTACTTTAGATTTTAATGTTGGTGTAGATGCGTCTGCTTACACTACTGCGCCAATGGTATCGGTTATTTCTAATGTCTTTGGAATAACTTGGACAGTTGAGCCTGCACTTAATGAAGGTGGTTTTTGGAATTATCATATTTTTAAAACAGTAGATATTTCTTATTCATTTACCACCGATTTGGAAACGGCTGTAATGGAGATAGAGTTAACTGGAGGCGCACCGACTCCAATAAGTTCGGTGGCCAATTTGTCTCTGGTAACATTAACAGATGCCGGTTCTACAGGGGCAGTAGTTTATTATTGCACAGGAACAATCTTTTCTGATGGCAGCAGCTTATATTATTCCCGCCCTACCGATAAAGGCTTTGTAACAACAGCAACCAATGGTTTTAGTTATCGCCCAACTTCAATTAATAGCACAACAGGAACTACGCCTTCAACAGCGACCATTTTAGCGGCTCCTGCGCCAGTTAAATTTTTAGGATTTAATGTTATCAAAAACAAGGATAAAGCTTTGCTTACATGGTTTGTTGAAAATGAGGCATCGATTACCGATAGATATGAAATTTTGAGAAGCACAAACGGCCGTGATTTTACTGCGATTAAGACAATTGCTGCATTAAATAACGGAAGAAGCGCCAATTCCTATTCTTTTACTCAGGAAGAACTTTCAAAGATCACTAAGTCAGGGATAATCTACTTCCGCATAAAACAATATGATAAAGATGGTAAATTTGCCTTGACAGATATCAAAAGTGTCCGCTTAAATTTAGCAGGTATTTTCGCTGGTGTTTATCCAAACCCAATCAAGCAAAATACAACATTGACTTTTGATTTAGTTGAAAATTCACGAGTAACTTATTCAATTACAGACGTATCTGGTAAAACAATGGAGACTTACCAGGTTGACGGATTTAAAGGTTCAAACATCAAAACGTTGAATCTTGGAAAATATGCAGCTGGCCCCTATACTTTAAAAGTGCAGGCCGGTGATGATGTTATAACATTACCAATTGTAAAGGCTTCTAACTAAATATTTACAATTGAACTTACAAAACACAAAGCCCACCATTTGGTGGGTTTTGTGTTTTATGAAATTGAGCAGATAACTTGATTGTTTTTTATACCCATTATTTCCCCTCAGATCAGCTTATAAATTTTACCTGGCAAACAGGCTATTACATTTTGCATTTCTAACATCAAAAGGGCAGCAGCTACAGCGCTGCTATTAAGTCCTGATTTAAAATACAATTCATCGATTTGAATCTGGGGTTGTTGCTGCAATATATCTACAACAATTTTTTCATCGGGACTTAATTCAATGAATAACGCTCTTTGTTTGGATATGGCTGTTTTAGCTATGGGTTTCCAGTTCATCATTTCAAGTAAGTCTTCAGCATTGTTTATCAGCGAAGCTTTATTATTTTTAATAAGGAAATTACAGCCCTCACTTTTACTATCCGTTGTTCGTCCGGGAATGGCGAATACATCTTTGTTATATCCATTACCTAATTCAGCAGTAATTAAGGAACCGCCCTTTTTACCACTTTCAATAACAATTACGGCGTCTGAGATACCTGCAACTATCCTGTTTCTTTTTGGGAAATTCTGTTTATCCGGATTGGTTTGGCTAATGAATTCTGTCAATAATCCCCCTTGAGTGGTCATCTGTTTTGCCAACGATTTATTTTGTGTAGGATAAATTCTGTCAAGCCCATGCGCCAGCACCCCCACTGTTGATAAATTATTTTTTAAGGCAGCTTTATGTGCAATCGTGTCGATACCGAAGGCCAGGCCACTCACTACTAAAATATTTTCATTGCTGCAGTCTTCTATTAATTTTTCACAAACAGACTTACCGTAATCGGAATTATTTCGGGTGCCTACAATGGAAATTATTTTTGAACAATTTAAGTCGGCATTACCACGGTAGTATAATAAAGTTGGACTATCATAACAGTTTAACAGCCGTTGTGGATAAATTGGATCATTAATAAAAAGGGGCGTAATTTTATATTGGTCAATAAACTTTATTTCATTTTCACTGCTGGTGAAATCATTGAATGCCTTGATGCTTCCTGCTCTCACTGAGCCGATGCCCTCCATATATTCGAGGTCTTTTTTCTTTGCTTTAAAAATAGACTCAGCATCCCCAAAAGTGTTGACCAACGATTTTGCATTTACATCTCCTATATTTGGGATAAGTGTAAGCGCTATTTGATACAGCAGGTCGTTATGCATCAGCTTAAGTTGTTTTAAATATTATTATAAAACAAGTTAAACCATTGAAATATAATTTATGGCCGATTTATTCTTTTTTTCGAGGATTTATTATTGTGTAAATGGGATTTTGACATTTGTAAGGATGCAAACTTAATTTCTTAATTACTTCCAGCGCATGCTTTAATTGCTTAAGACACTTAACTCAGTTCTCCTGTTTTGTGCCCTTCCTTCGGCTAAACTATTGTCTGAAACAGGTTTTGTAGCGCCCATGCCTTTAAACACAATCCTGTCTTTTGCAATTTGTTTGCTGGCCAGTAAATAGTTTGTTACTGCCACCGCCCTTCCTTCGGAAAGTAACAGGTTGTCCTGTGGCTTCCCGATATTATCTGTATGCCCGCTTATTAAAATTTTCAATTGAGGGTTATCTTTCATTAGCTGTATTATCTTATTCAGTTCTACTTGCGAAGCTGATTTTAACTCTGTCTGTTTGCTGTCAAAGAAGATATTGTTTAAAACAATCATAGCTCCTTGTTCTATCGGTTGCAAGGGAATATCTGCCTTAAATATTGTGTCGAGCGAATTGCTACTTAAATCGTAGTGTGCAGAAAAAAACAGGTAACCTTTTCTGTTTACATTAAAAGCATAGTTTTTTCCAATGGGCAATGTTGTAAGATAATTACCCGCCTCATCTGTTTGAACTTTGCTAATAACCTGCTGTGTGTTTATGTCAGTGAGTTCTACAGAAGATGGCAGACCCTCTTTTGTTTTTTCATCAAAAACCTGCCCCTTTACCCAAAAAATTTTTGGAGGACGAATATCTTCTCTTAATTGAAAACTATACAGATCCAACGCCCCCCTGCTTGTTACGCCATCACCGGCATAGTAAGCAGTTTTGCCATCTGCAGCCACTATTAAAGACCCTTCGTCATTAATAGTATTTACTGGGTAGCCAAGGTTTACAGGTTCACCCCACCTACTGTCTGGTTGTTTTTTTGAAAAAAATAAATCTGTTTGTCCGTAACCCGGATGGCCATTGCTGTTGAAGAAAAGCGTTTGGTTATCGGCATACATGAAAGCACAGCTTTCATCAGCTTTGGTATTTACATCCGGGCCAAGGTTGATTGGACTACCCCAATTACCCTTTTCATTTTTGTGTGATACCCAAATATCCCTGCCTCCATAACCATCCGGCCGATCGCTGCTGAAATACAGATCTCTTTTATCTGGTGATAGGGATGGCGAAGATTCCCAATAATCTGTATTGATAACCGGGCCTAAATTCTGTGCTTCCGACCAACCAATTTTTGTTTTATAAGAAATATATAAATCACAGCTTCCCGTCCCCTCCGGGTAATTACAACCGGTGAAAACAATCCATTCTCCATCCTGCGAAATGTTTTGAGCCCCCTCATTTAAATTAGTATTTACGCTGCCTGAAAGTGGCATGGCTTTACTCCAACTCCCATTTTTTAATTCGCATTCATAAAAGTCTTCATCTCTTTCTACCCGCCGGGTAAAAATTAATTTCTTTCCATCAATGGTGAGTGCAGGATAGTATTCCGGGTAAATAGAATTTACACTGTCACCCATATTTTGAGGCGCAAACACATAATTTTTTGTAGGATGTTGTTGGTCGTATGCCAGGGCAAATTCGTACACACTTTTTCTGTAGTTTGCCGCTTTCAGGCTTCTTTCATTGAGCGTTTTATTTTTTAAAAAAATATTTACAGCATCCAATGAGCGTTGAAATTGCCCTATGCCAGCTAAGGAAATTGAATAAGGGAGGTAATACTCAGCCGCATAAACGGAATCTAAATGAAGGCCTTTTTCAAAATCAGCCACAGAAGAATCATATTTTTTCATGTTGGCATAAATGCCTGCCCTGGTGAGCCACGCATCTACAAACTTGGGATCAATTTCCAGCGCATTGGCAATTTTTTCCATAGCGGCAGGATATTGCTCATTTTGTGCATCATCATATGCCTTACCATATATCTCTGCCGCTTGCTTATTTACATTTTCTGGATTGTACCATTGGGCCCGGGCAATAAAGCTTTGTAAGATAAAAATGAATAATAAAAGTATGGTTTGCCGGTATGCTGTAATTAGTATTTTCATTAGCGCTATTAGGCGGACGAAGGTAAATAAGATTTGATAAAATTTTTTGCTAAAACTTGTAGTGGGAGGAAATTAAATTTCTTTTACAATAGGTTTAATTAAAGCAGCAGTCGCTTTATTATTTAAGTGGCTTTCTTTTATACTTTGAATATTGCCTTACATCACCTTAAATGAAATCCTCCCGGGAAGCTGCCTGGCGAAAGCTAATTTGATTATTTCGAGTTTGATTAAAAAGAAACCTATAATTTTCATTCCAATCTCCTCCTCGGGAGGGGCTATGAGTGGTTATTTCCCAATAGTTTACACCTTCAAAAATCCGCATTCGTTAATCGGAATGACGGCTTCAGTTAACGATCCTATCTTCTGTAATAATTAACTTTATCAGCCTTCCAATACAGTTACGGAACGTTAATATATTTATGAATTTGCAACGACAGTTCCCATCGGGGATGTTGCTTGATGTATTCAATAATCAGCGGTGTAACCACGGAGGCTTTATCCCATTCGGGTTGTAGGTATAACTTGCAGTTGGGCAAAACCTTTGCGGCGTATTCCTCTGCCCATTTAAAATCTGACTGATTAAAGATCACCACTTTTAATTCGTTGGCAAATGGAACTACTTCCGGTATGGGTGCTTTAAACTTTTTGGGCGAAAGGCATATCCAATTCCAGCTGCCGCTTAATGGATGAGCACCGGATGTTTCGATATTGGTTTCAAATCCCCTTAACTGTAAGGCATTTGTCAATTCGGTAAGATCATGCATTAATGGTTCGCCTCCTGTAATTACAACGAGGGCTTTTGCTGCCGTTGTACTGTGCGAAGGGGTGTTTTCGATGATGGTTGCTGCAATTTCGGCAACGCTCATTTTTGGATGTGTATTGGCATCCCAGCTATCTTTTACATCGCACCATACACAACCTACATCACATCCGCCAAGCCGCACAAAGTAAGCCGCACGGCCCTGGTGAAAACCTTCTCCCTGAATGGTGTAAAAATGTTCCATTACCGGAAGTGCTTGTGTAGAGAGAATGGCTGGTTGATTCATGCTGCTTTTTGCTGTTGAATTTGCAAAGGAAACGAATTAGTAGGTGGTTCGAAGAGAAACTTTTTAATGGCGAACGAAATCAACACAGTCCTGCAACCAACTTGCCAGGGAACTTTGCTAACCTGCTTCATTAATTTTCGTAGATCAGTCAAACACTACAAAGTTTTTAAATATTCAATAACCGCAGTTCTTTCTTTATTGTTAAGTTTATCTCCAAAATAATGGCCGCTGTTACTATAACCTTTTTGGGTGGTATTATACACTTCATTGTTGCCTGCCTCATTTTTTGTTTCATAATTCCAACCCGGTATTTCGTAATTGTAGGATGGCCTGGAAAAGCTGCGCTGCCAATAGGCAGGACGAATTTTACTGTTGAGCATTGCTTCTAAATTTGGTACAGAGCCGTTGTGCAAGTAGGGTGCTGTAGCCCATACGCCGTCGAGCGGAGGTGCAATGTAGCCTCTATACGGCACCAGCTTGGCTGGATGGTCGCCAGATGTAAACCAGCTTTTATTAAACCAGTTTACAAACTGCGGACTTGAATAATTTGATGTGTACAAAGAAGAATCTGTCTGTATTATATTTTCAGGAATTAACAGGTTGGGATACTTACCGCCTTCGCCATAAGTACCATGACAGCTACTACAGTTTGCAGCAAAAACCTTCCTGCCATTTGCTGCTAATTTTTCATCAACCGGCTTTGGGTATTTGGGCGCATTGATGGAATAAATATAAGAAAGTACATCATTAAAATGACTGTCGACTTCCCTTGCTTCGCTGGTGTCGCTTACGGTTAGTAAATTACTTGCCATTAAAAACCTGCCAAAATCTCCTCTTCCAAAACCATTGTAAAACATGGCATTCTTTTTTTTGAGGAGCCACCATGCCGGAACATCTGTAGGAATAATTTCTGTTGGCATTGACATTAAATTGCTGTCGCTCCATTGCAATGTTTTTGGATCTCTGTGTGCCACAAGTATTGCTGCCAGTGCATCTGCAAGGTTCACCCCTTTGATGGATGTAATTAAGTTAGGTGAAATTACTTTGAGGGCATCGATAAAATTTTTAGCTGCTTCATACTTTTTAGCATTGGTTCCGGTAAGATTTTTCATCATCTTCTCTGCAATCAATGCGGTACTTTGCCGGTTTACTGTAAAGTCGCTCAAAGAATTCCCCATGCCAACCACGAGCTTGCCATCAAATACCTGCGAATGGCATTGCAGGCAATTGGGTGCCACCACCAATTCGCCGTTGGGTGCTTTCACGGCAGTAAAATCATGCGATAAATTTTTATTAAAGCCGCTTCGGTTCAGGTAATTGTTGCTGTCTTTTGGTGCTCCCATCATAAAAAAGGTATATGGAATGCCACTTTTTAAATAGTCTCCGGTGGTGAGGTATTCATAGCCTTTGGCAGCATCGCCGGTTCTTTGTTTGCTAGGCGGAATATACGTGGGGCTTTCATTAGGCTCCAATACAGATGTAATATTGACGAAGGCAAATGAAATAAGTGCTATGGTAAAAAGGACAAAAGTCTTTTTCATGGAATTGATTTATTTGTTATTATAACAAAAAATAGCACACAAAGTTATGGACGAATTTATATTGATTTCCCCTTGTTGTTGCGGCAGCGATCGCTGCAATATTTTACCTCGTCCCATACCTTTTCCCATTTTTTTCGCCAGGAAAAAGGCCGGTTGCAAACCATGCATATTTTAGTGGGAAGCGTAAGTTTTTTATGTGCCAAAAAGAAAGGTTAAGGTTGATGCAAAAAGTTTTTGTATTATAAAACAATCAGGCTACCATTGATCAGTAATTCAGCAGATAACACCAACTGATTGTTACCAGGCTTTGGATAAAACGCCATTCAAAATTCTTATAAAATACAGGTGCTTGTTTTCAAAGTAATCAGGAACAGCGTTGCCTTTTTTTACCACCGGCCGAAAGTTATATTCCGAAAAAACTTTCATCAGTTTGTCATTGATATGACTCATAAAATCATCTGGGTATGCTAACAGCAATTGTACAAATAACCTTGCACTTTCATATCCTTTAAACGCCATGTCCGTTGGCTTACCTTTTGATCTTTTTGCATAGGCATCTATCAACTGCCGGCTTAAACTATCTGTTTTTGTATTGTAGTATGGAGACGTAAAATAGATGGGGAAATTTTCGAAATCCTTTTTTTTCAACAGTGCTTTAAACCCATCCCAATTGGGCATGCCAATGATCGTAAGGGGGTATTGCTGATGTATTTGATTGCAGGCAGTTGAAAGCTGTGTTGCAAATACTTCGTCTAGCGAAGCCCCAATAATTACCGACTGCCGGTTGCTATCCAGTTTAGATTTTAAAAATACAGTGGAAACCGTACTATCAAAATACAGCGTCTGAATATTAAGTATGGGTTTTCCGTCCTGTTCATTTATGCTTTTTATATAGGCAGCAATCTTATCTTCCTGCGCACCTTTTTTTCTGCATAAATATATTTTGTCAGTACCATTTCTTTGTAAAATATAGCTGAATATTGCCTCGCAATGTGCCTTTAAAGTAGAGTTAACCAATATCACAAACGGGTTTTTGGTTACACCTCCGTCGTTAGGATAGGTGGCAGAAACAAAAGGCGTATTTTTTGAAAGCGCATATTCCGCTAATTGCTTATAATCGATGTCTTTTACAGAGCCAATAATCAGGTCTAACTTATCTAATTTATTGTTTTTTATTAGTAGTGCAAGTGGTTCGCTAAATGATTTTGTGTCAAAAATGGTGGCTTCAACATTCTCATGGAATAGCTGCAAAGAGTCAAGAGCTACTTGTGCACCATTTACAAAATCCACAGCTGGCACAATAAATTTAGGGAAGCCATCTCTGTACCTAAAATTTCCTGTTTCAGAAAAAACAGAATCTAAATAAAGTGGTGCAAAAATACCCACCCTGTAGGTTTTAAATGCAGGTAAAGTATCATTGGCTGCATAGGCATTTTGTGAAGAAAAAAACGCCGCTAATACAAATACAACCAATAAAATATTTCTTTTCATAAAAAATTTGCAATTCGGTTTTTGTGCTAATCTTTACTAAACTTTATCAGGATAACAAGTGAAACTCCTGCCCGGGACTTACGGGTATTACTCCTCTATTCCCACTCAATAGTTGCTGGCGGTTTACTACTAATATCATACACCACACGGTTAATTCCTTTTACATTATTGATAATCTCGTTGCTCATGGCTGCTAAAAACTCGTAGGGTAAATGCGACCAATCGGCCGTCATTCCATCTACGCTTGTTACAGCCCGTAAGGCAATGGTAAATTCATAGGTTCTTTCATCGCCCATTACTCCCACGCTTTTTACGGGTAACAAAATAGTTCCAGCCTGCCATACTTTATCGTACAAATTCCACTTTTTTAATCCATCTATATAGATAGCATCTGCATCCTGCAATAACCGTACCTTTTCTGATGTAACATCTCCTAAAATTCTGATTCCCAATCCCGGACCGGGAAACGGGTGCCTGTTGATCATTGCTGCTGGTATGCCCAACTCTAAACCAACCCTGCGTACTTCATCTTTAAATAACAAGCGCAACGGTTCTACCAATGAAAGTTTCATGGTTTCCGGCAGGCCGCCAACATTGTGGTGCGACTTAATGGTTGCAGAAGGGCCATGTACGGAAGCTGATTCTATTACATCGGGATAGATAGTTCCCTGCCCAAGAAAATCAATATTTTCAAGTAATAGGGCTTCCTGATCAAATATTTGGATGAAACCTCCACCAATTATTTTTCGCTTTTCTTCCGGGTCAGATACGCCGGCTAATTGGGTGTAAAAATGCTCCCTCGCATTGATTCCTTTTACATTTAGTCCAATGGCAGCATAGGTTTCCAGTACCTGTTCAAATTCATTTTTACGTAGCAGTCCGTTATCTACAAATATGCCGAAAAGATTTTTACCAATTGCTCTGTGAATAAGTGTTGCAGCCACGGTGCTGTCAACTCCACCGCTCAGCGCCATGATGACTCTTTTGTCACCGATTTTATTTTTTAATTCCGCAACTGTGTCTGTTATAAAATGGGCTGGTGTCCAGTCCTGCGAACAACCACAAATAGCTACCAGAAAATTTTTGAGCAGGATTTTACCTTCGGTAGAATGATAAACTTCCGGATGAAATTGGAGTCCGTAAATGGGGAAGTTACCGGCAGTTCTCTTAAAAGCAGCCACAGGTATGCTTTCTGTGGTGCCCAATATGGAAAACCCATCTGGTAGCTTCTTAATGGTATCGCTGTGGCTCATCCACACCTGCGATAGCGGCGAAACTGTGTCTAATAAAGTGTCTTCTTGTATTAATTGTAAACTGGCACGTCCGTATTCTCTCTTATCGCTTTTTTCAACAAGGCCGCCAAATAGTTTTGCCGTAAGCTGGGCGCCATAGCAAAGGCCAAGAACAGGCACCCGGTTAGCGATGGCCTCAATGTCTACAACCGGCGCATTGGCGTCATTTACCGAAAAGGGTGAACCAGACAAAATAATTCCCCTTAAATTATCTGTATAGTCAATCGATTTGTGATAAGGGATTATTTCGCAATATACACTGGCTTCTCTTACTGCACGGGCTATTAACTGTGTGTATTGCGAGCCAAAATCGAGTATAATAATTTTATCTGTCATAAGGCTGCGAAGGTAAATAAATACTGGTTGGTTTTTTATTTGTTCACAGGTTTCCTGCGGTGCACGGGATGAGTTACTTAATTAGAGTGGCTATGCCTGTTTTTTCCAACAATTTTTGTCAAATAAATATCATTTGCCTGTTGCCCTTTACATTATTATATATTATTCGAATTTTGTTATTAGCGGTTTGCAAAAGCAGTATTTTTATTAAATCTTTACAAAAACTAAAAACATGAAACAAGTATTTTTTTTCGCAATTATTCTGCTGCTAATTACAGCCGGCTGCCACCAGTTTACAGGAAGCGGCAATATCATTAAGCAAGACAGAAATACCGATCCATTTAAAGGGATCTCCGCCGGCAGTGCTTTTGAAGTAGAAATAAACAGCGGATCCTCCAATATGGTTACTGTTGAATGTGATGATAATCTTATGCCTTATATTAAAACGAAAGTGGTAAATGGCGTACTCAAAATAAGCACTTCCCAAATGAGAGGATTTAACGATGCTCACATGAAAGTATATGTAACAGCCCAGGAAATTAATTTTATCGACGCCTCTGGAGCTGCTACTATTAAGGCCAACAGTGAGTTAAAAAGTGCTGATATAATGAACATAGAATCATCCGGTGCTGCTACTATTAAAGCTACTGTTGATGCACCCCAAATTTTTGCAGAAGCTACCGGCGCAAGTACGATCGAACTAACTGGACGAACCAAACAATATACAGCAAAAGCCAGTGGTAGCGCTGGTTTAAAAACTACTGATCTGCAAAGCGAAACCACAGAGGTTACTGCAAGTGGTGCAAGTTCCGCACATATCCATGCCAGCGTTAGCCTTACAGCAACTGCCAGCGGCGCAGCAAATATTCATTACAGAGGGGCTGGTAGTTTAAAGAAAAAAGCCAGTGGTGCAGCTAATATTAATCCTGAGTAAAATACAAACCAGTGGGCTGGTTAGGTATTGAAATGCAAAAGGTCTTTGGCTAAAAAAGCTAAGGGCCTTTTGCATTTTACCGGCGTAATAATTTTATTGCCAATATTACCAGACCCACTAAAAAAAGCAAGATAGAAATGCGGTTTATACCATGCATATATTTCAGCCATTCGCTTTTAGGTGCATTAGGATCTTTTTTCTTTAGATATAGATACTCTGCTACCTGGTTAAGGATGCCCATGTTAATTTATTTTAGTACATAATTACAAATCAAATGGTTTTTTGTTAAAACGGTTAAACATTTATCTGGTAAAATCCTTTTACTTACTAATTACCGTATGTAACAGCATAATATTATTTAAACAATGGCAATATGAAAAAAGTATTGATTTTTGCAGTTTCTCTTTTATTTACATGCGCTGCTCTGTATGCCCAGCAAACAGTTAAGGTAGTAAAGACTGATGCTGAATGGAAAAAGCAACTTAGTCCGGATGCATATGTAGTTACGAGGAAAGAAGGAACAGAAAGGGCCTATACCGGAAAGTATTGGGATAACCACGAAGCTGGTATTTACAAGTGCGTTTGCTGTGGCCTCGATTTATTTAGCTCAGCGACTAAGTTTGACAGCGGTACTGGCTGGCCGAGCTTTTGGAAGCCCTATAACAAAGCCAATGTGGTAGATGAAACCGATAGCAGCATTGGCATGGAACGTACCAAAGTTACCTGCAGCAGGTGTGGCGCCCATTTAGGGCACGTATTTAATGACGGCCCCAAACCCACAGGATTAAGGTATTGCATCAATTCTGTATCGCTCATTTTTGAGAAAAATAAATAAAGGTCTTATTAAAGTTGGCTTATTTTTTTACACCTCTTTCAAATAACCATTTAAAAGGTTTCCTGGGCTTAGCTGGCTGCAATTTGAACTTAACGATACTATTTTGTTGGATATATTCAACAGCTTCGTCGACAGAGTCGGTTATTAGGTAATATTGGGAGTCATCTTCAGAAATAGTCCCTTGCTGTTTTAATACTTCTATATGAGCTAGTAAATGTTGGTGAAAAGCCTTGTCGAAAATCACAATGGGGAACTGTGCTATCATCTTTGTCTGCACAAGAGTTAGTGCCTCAAAGTATTCATCCAGGGTTCCAAAACCACCCGGCATTACTACAAATGCGTAAGAATATTTTATAAGGAGCGTTTTGCGAACAAAAAAGAATTTAATGTTTACCCATTTATCCAGGAAGGCGTTTGGATGCTGTTCGTGTGGTAATACAATATTACATCCAACACTTCTGCCTCCAGCTTCTCTTGCGCCTTTGTTGGCTGCTTCCATAATACCAGGGCCGCCTCCCGTCATAATGGTAAACCCTAACCTGGCAATTCTAGCAGCCAATTCTTCAGTCTTTTCATAATAGGGATGCCCGTCTTTAAAGCGTGCAGAGCCAAAGATGGTAACGCATGGGCCGGAAAAATGTAATGCCCTGAAGCCCTTTATGAATTCAAAAAACACTTCTGTTGCAAATTTGAATTCCTTCCATCTGTTTTGTGGTCCAGCTAAAAATTTTATTTCAGATATTGCCATTTATTGTAATTATTACACTTGTTCGGGAAAGGTAATTGTAATATAACTATCGTAGACTGATAGTTATATTTTTAGCAAAATAATTTAAATATTTGCCTTTGTTTATAGGGCCGATAACAGAAAGTTATTTTTAGAAAATGATAAGAGCAAAAGGACATCAGTAATAAGTTACCGATTATTTTATTCCGGAATTTGGAATAGCTAACTTAAATATGGAAGAAGTAGAATCAATGATTTGCTCCAATCCCTTAACAGGCGGGTGTTTTTAATTTGGCACAATGGTGGTTAAGTACCCGACATATGAAAGTAGGTACAATGGGAAAAATAATGTTAACCAATATTTTAACGATCGGAAACAATCCGTTTACACTCGCAATTTATGAGCAGCAATTGCGCAATGCCGGCTATGTAAATATTGTTTTAATTACGGAGAAGCATACCTGTCTGCAATACCTGGATACTAAGCCTTGCGTAATTTTAATTGAAGTTGAAATACTCGCATTAAATGGTGCCGAACTGCTGCAATCAATCAAATTAAAAAGCCCGGATACATACATTGTCCTTATCTCTTCAAAATCAAATTTGAGCAAGGCCGAAGAATTACTGGATTTCGGTGTATTTGATATTATTGTTAAAGGTCAGTATATGGCAACCTGTATGGTTGAAGTACTGGAAAACATCCGCCTGATGAAATTGCTGATGCAAAAAATACCTGGCGAAACGCCTGTGTATATCCCCAAATTTTTATAAGGAACGTCTCCGAAAGCAAGCCTGCCATTGATAATTTTCCACCTAGCTATATGCAATTGTAAAATTAAATAAGATTGTTTTTCACCTTAGCAGCTGTATAAGGCTGTTTAAGAAAGAACGAAAGGCTACCAGCTACCACTGCTTCCGCCGCCTCCAAAGCTGCCTCCACCAAAGCCACCAAAACCCCCTGAGCTACCACCGCCGCCAAACCCACCGCCTCCACCTCCACCTAAAAATAATAAAGGAGCAAATCCTCTCCGGCTCATAAAGGTTCCTCCACCACCTCGCCCGCCGCCAAATAATGAGAGCAGTACAACAGCAACTATAACAAAGAAAATAATCCGGGAAAGTGGAGAACCTTTTCGTGAACGTTTATTGTAACCATCAGGCGCAACAAATTCTCCTTTGGTAGCTTGTATAATGGCATCGGTACCGCGGTCTATACCTCCATAGTAATCATTGCCTTTAAAGTTAGGCACAATGATGGTTTGTATAATTTGCTGGCACACTAAATCAGGCAGGGATCTTTCAAGGCCGTAGCCAGGTGAGATATTTAGTTTGCGATCATCTTTAGAAATGAGCAAAACAACGCCGTTATTATTTTTCTTATCACCTACTTTCCAGCTTCTTCCCAATTCAATTGCAGCATCAGCCACATCCTTACCCTCCAGACTGCTTACTATCACCACCACAACCTGGTTGCTGGTAGTATCGTCAAACTGGTATAGTTTTCTTTCCAACGCATCCCGTTGTTCAGGTGTTAATACATTGGCATAATCATTTACCAGCCTTGGGGGGTTGGGGGGTGTTTTTATGATTTGATCAATAGAATTATTTTGTCCGTTTTGTGCATGTAGTGCAACTACACAAAAGAAAAATACCAGTAAGGAAAAGATTTTTTTCATTGAATTATTCTAAGCGTATCATTTACCAAATACAATATCGTCGGGGAGTTCATTTTTATCGGTGTCAGCCGTGTAAGGAAATTCACTTTTAAGGGTAGCACCTATTTGCTGCACGCAGGTTTCAATGCCATTGCTGATATTATCCCTGGTAAAAAATGAAATCATATTTTTTACTGCATTATCCCAATAAGCAGCGCCTAACCGTTTATAAATTCCTTCATCTGCAAATAGTGCCAATTCATGATCATCCATTGCAATGTAAAACAGTACTGCATTCCGATCCTGCGTATTTGCCATTTTTAGTTGGAAGAAAATTTCCTTTGCCCTGTCGATAGGGTCCATAAAAGGATTTTTGCTTTCTACAAAAATCCTGATCTCACCACTGGTTTCTGTTTCGGCCAGCCGGATAGCTTCCACTATCTGCGCCTGGTCTAAAGGCGAAAAGAAAACCCTCTTCTTTTTAAAAAATGGAAAAATATTCACGGCGGTTAATTAAATTTTACTTCTATTAATTTGTCAGCACCGGCATCTGCCGTAAAGCCATCTTTTGCCTTAAAGCCTAATAAGCCACCTACCACATTTACCGGGAAACTTTTTACATCACTGTTATAATCTGCCACTGCAGCATTAAAATCTTTCCTTGACACTTTTATCCTTCGCTCTGTTCCTTCTAATTGTGCCTGCAGTCCTGCAAATGCCTCTGTACCTTTTAAGGTGGGATATTTTTCGACTGTTATCAACAATCGGCTGGTAGCATTGGCAAGGTCATTTTGGGCAGCAGTTTGTTTATTGAAATTTTCTGCTGTCAGTTGGCTCGTTGTTGCAGTAATGCTGCTTGCTTTGGCCCTCGCTTCTGTTATTTGCGTTAACACAGTTTGCTCAAAATCTGCCTGTCCTTTTACTACATTTACCAGGTTAGGTATTAAATCTAACCGGCGCTGGTAGGCACTGTTTACCTCATTCCATTGTTTTTTTACCAGTTCTTCTTTTTTTACAAGACTGTTAAAGGTAACAATGGTATAAAGAACAAGTAAAACCAGTACTGCGGCTACAATATAACCACCATAACTTTTTTTATTCATGGCCTGATGGTTAGAATTTTACTTCAGGGGCTTTCTCTGCACCTGCATCTGCTTTAAAACCTTCTTTAGATTTAAATCCAAATAAGCCGCCTAAAATATTCATGGGAAAACTCCTCACCTTGGTATTGTAAGTATTGATTTCGTCATTAAAAATTTTCCGGGAATTCTTGATGCCATTTTCAATGCCTTCTAACTGGCCCTGAAGTTTAGTAAAATTTTCTGTAGCTTTTAATGTCGGATAGGCCTCTACAGTAGCTAACAAGCGGCTTAGAGAACCACTTAATTGTCCCTGGGCAGCCTGGAATTCAGCAATTTTTTCGGGAGTTAAATTATCTGCATTGATGTTAACGCTGGTTGCCTTAGCCCTTGCAGCAATAACATCAGTTAAAGTTTTTTGCTCAAAATTAGCGGCACCTTTTACAGTATTCACTAAGTTGCCCACCAAATCATTTCTGTTTTGATATTCAGTCTGCACATTGTTCCATGCTTTTTTTACACTTTCATCCTGCTTTACCAAACCATTGTAGCCATTACAGCCTAAAAAGCCAACTATTACTACGATGGCTATTGCTATTAACAAACCTGGACTTTTCATAATTTTAATTTTATTAGTTAAAGGTTAAAAATACTTTTTTTAATATGATTATGTTGTGCTTTACTGCTAAAAAATTATTAATCTTTAATTGCTGCAATACCCGGCAA
Source organism: Chitinophagaceae bacterium (assembly GCA_025360525.1). Taxonomy (GTDB): domain Bacteria; phylum Bacteroidota; class Bacteroidia; order Chitinophagales; family Chitinophagaceae; genus Ferruginibacter. Next base: position 64,728 of record JANYCA010000202.1, read on the forward strand.
TACTTTTCCTTCAAAATATTCCAGCATGGCTCCACCGCCTGTACTAACATAACTTACTTTATCAGCCAAATTAAACTGGTTAACAGCAGCAACACTGTCGCCACCGCCTACTAAGCTAAAAGCCCCGTTGGTTGTGGCTTCTGCTACTGCCATTGCAATAGATTTGGTGCCATTCTGAAATTTCTCCATTTCAAAAACCCCCATTGGGCCATTCCATAAAATAGTTTTACTGTTACGGATTACTTCACTAAAAACACCTACTGCTTTTGGGCCAATATCCAGCCCCATCCAACCATCCGGAATAGCATCGCTCATGGTTACCTGTGTATTAGCATCGGCCGCAAATTTATCTGCACAAACAGAATTTTCCGGAAGATGAATACTAACACCTTTCTCAGTAGCTTTTGCAAGTATGCTGAGCGCTACATCTAAACGGTCGTTTTCGCAAAGTGAGTTGCCAATTTTACCACCCTTTGCTTTGATAAAAGTATAAGCCATCCCACCTCCAATGATGATATCAGTTGCCCTTTCCAATAAGTTTTCTATAATCAATATCTTATCCGAAACCTTTGCCCCACCAATGATGGCTGTAAAAGGTTTTTCTGAATGATGCAATACTTTTTCAGCGCTGGATACTTCACTGTTCATTAACAAGCCAAACATCCTGTTTTCTGCAGAGAAAAATTGTGCAATAACCGCTGTAGAAGCATGTGCCCGGTGAGCGGTACCAAATGCATCATTTACATATACATCGCCCAGTTTGCTTAATTTTTCTGCAAATGCCACATCGCCTTTTTCTTCTTCTTTATAAAAGCGGAGGTTCTCGAGCAGTAATACTTCGCCCGGTTTAAGCAAATTGGCTGTAATGGCAGCTTGTTCGCTAAGACAATCATCTGCAAAAAAAACATTGATACCCCCATATCCGGAAGGAGAAGACGAACCAGCCTGATTTAGCAATTCATGCAAATGTTTTACTAGATGCTTTAACGAGTATTTATCAGTAGGGCCATCTTTCGGCCTTCCAAAGTGACTCATTAAAATCACGCTACCGCCATCGGCAATTATCTTTTTGATGGTAGGAATGGTAGCACTCATCCTTGTGTCGTCCGTGATATTTAAATCGGCATCTAACGGTACATTAAAATCTACCCGAACCAGTGCCTTGTGGCCACTAAAATTGAAAGAAGAAAATTTGCTCATATTGATGATGTTAAATCTGAATATTTTATTTTTTTGACAGTGCAAAATTAATTGCTTTTTCTGCAAGTACTGCCATTACTTTATAGCCGGCTTCATTGGGATGCACTCCATCATTTCCATAAGCTGCTTTTAATCCATTTCTTTCGTCGGACATTGCTGAATGATAGTCCAGGTACACACACCCGGTTGTTTTTGCAAAATGTGCTATCCATTTATTGAGTGTAATAATTTTGTCAGCAGGCTGCAGGCCTGGTTTCCAGGGGTAGTCGTACACCGGCAAGACAGAGCATAAAACTACTTTTATTTTATGTACCAACGCCAACTCCGCCATCGATGCAATATTATCTTCAATCATTTCCAGTGTAGAAGGGCCGGTATTGCCAGCAATATCATTGGTGCCAGCCAAAATTACCACGCATTTTGGCTTTAAAGCAATTACATCCTGCCGAAACCTCAGTAACATTTGAGGGCTCGTTTGTCCGCTAATACCTCTGTTGACGTAGGGTTTTTCTGTAAAGAAAGATGGCATTGCACTTAACCAGCCAGAGGTGATGGAATTGCCCATAAAAACTACTCTTTTTACACCGGATGCCGGAAGGCCAATAGTTTTATTTTCCTCCCTAAACTGGTTAAGATTTGCCCAGTCTTGCGAATAGCCTGTTTCAGTCATAAATAAGAATAAGATAAGGATGCAGCAGCAATTTTTTTTGATCGACATTTTTTAAGAAAAGTTTACAGGTATGGTGATGGTGAGATTTCAATTTTATTTTGCTCTAAAGATACGTTCATCAAAACAAAAAAAGAGGCTTTCAAAATTTTGAAAGCCTCCCGGTAATAATTTATTTTAAATGCTAACAATAAAATTAACTGTAGCCGTTTTAATCAGAAATTAAAAAAGAAAATAAATACTATTTGTTTTTTAAACCTGCAAAATAACTAACGGTACGTACCAATTGAGATACATAACTCATTTCATTATCATACCAGCTTACTGTTTTTACAAGTTGCTGATCGCCTACGGTTAACACCTTTGTTTGAGTTGAATCGAACAAAGAACCGAAAGTAGTTCCAATTACATCCGTGCTTACAATTTCATCAACGTTGTAGCCAAAACTTTCGTTGCTGGCGGCTTTCATGGCTGCATTAATTTCTTCTATAGTTACTTTTTTATTTAAAATAGAAACCAGTTCAGTTAAAGAACCTGTGATAACAGGAACCCTTTGTGCACTGCCATCCAGTTTACCTTTAAGCTCCGGTAATACCACTCCGATAGCTTTTGCAGCACCGGTGCTGTTAGGTACAATGTTGGCTGCGGCGGCTCTTGCCCTGCGTAAATCACCTTTTGGATGAGGTGCATCCAACGTATTCTGATCGTTGGTGTAAGCGTGAATCGTAGTCATGATAGCAGTGGCAATACCAAAAGAATCGTTTAACACCTTGGCCATTGGTGCAAGGCAGTTTGTTGTACAACTGGCGCAACTAATAATGGTTTCGCTACCATCTAAAATACCATGGTTCACATTAAATACAACTGTTTTTACATCGCCTGTTGCAGGTGCAGAAATTACTACACTTTTTGCCCCGGCTGTAATGTGTGCTTCTGCTTTTGCTTTATCTGTAAAAAAACCGGTGCTTTCAATAACAACATCCACTTCATGAATTCCCCATGGAATTTGTGATGGATCTTTTTGTGCGTATATTTTTACTTCGCGACCATTTACTAAAATAGAATTTTCGGTAGATGTTACTTCCTGGTTAAAACGACCCTGTGCACTATCGTATTTTAACAAATGTGCCAATACAGCGGGACTGGTTAAATCATTGATGGCTACTACATCAATACCTTCCATGTTATAGATTTGACGAAACACCAAACGGCCGATGCGGCCAAATCCGTTGATAGCAACTTTTACTGAACTCATAGTTGAAATGTTTTTAATTTTTTAAACGGGGCAAAGGTAATGATTCGCAACATAAAAAAAAGTTCGTATTTACTTATTGGCTGGTTTTTGGTAAACACTTATCCATTAAAAATTAATTTCTTCCGTGCAGTTTACCCTATAATTTCAAACTAAGTTGAATCGTTTTTAATTGCAAAAGCCGGGTGCATTTTTAAAACAACCGATAGATAAATTATTCAGGTTTAAACAACCTGGCATCTACGGGTTGGTTAATTTCAATTTTGTCGAAAGTAGTACCACCACCAGCCCTACCTTGTCCCGTAGGGTTTTTTGTTTCAATGTTATGTGCAAACATAATTCCATCTACGGCTTTATAATCAGCATAAATAGTAAAAATCTCCGTCTCAGCTCCCCCAGGTCTTCTTCCACTACCTTTTGCAGATGATTGGTTAATTAAATAGGTAGAAGCATCAATCCAGTATTTGATCTCTTTGCCGGCTTTGGTAGTAAGTTTTATTTTATAACAGGTGTTCCCATCCACCGTATCTTTTCCTAACAGTTCTGTTGTATTTCCTTTTGCAACGTAGTCTACCAACGGGCCTGCAATATCCAGTTCTGTTTGCATACCAACGAGGGCTTCATCGGGCATTTTAGTGGGACTAGGAGAGCGCATAGGAATAAAAGACCAGGCTTCTTTTTCTGTTACCAGCATAAAGCCATTAGTGCCTCCCATTTCAAATTCGGTACGGCTTAGTTTACCCTGCTCTTTGGTGATTTTTACAGCCACTTCGTTACCCATCATTTCACGGCTGCCCTCCATGTAAATGGATTTAATTGCAAGCAGTTTATCTTTTCCGCCACGGGCTTTTTCATATTTTTCAATTAC